>DATDLS010000138.1:0-37491 GCA_036519195.1 Occallatibacter sp.
CCGCCCGAATCAGCTGAAGAGTCATATGGACCTGATCGGCGGAACGGGAAACCGAGCCTTCGAGGATTGCATCCGCGTGGAGCGCTCGAGCGATTTCCGGAAGCGGTCGGCGAGCCCCACGGTACTGCATCACCGAAGTTCGGGAAACAATGCGGAGAGTTGAGTCTTTAGCGAGCATCGTGATCAGCTCGTCGGTCATGCCATCGGCAAAGTAGTCCTGAGAGGAATCTCCGGACATATTGTCAAGGGGAAGCACAGCCAACGATTGAATCGGTTCGTTCGCTCGCAGTCTCCAACGGATCAGCAAGCCTCCTGTGAGCGCCCCGAGTCCGATCCAGGCGGCAATAAGAAGCCAGCGCGCTCGCCGGCTTCCAGCGATTCCGGCCTGAGGAGCGGAAGCGAGATTCTGCGGCGGTGGGGTATTTGTGTCTGACGTGGGTTTCCGGATTCCCGTCGACCCGTTGGCTGGCCCGATGAAACGGTATCCGATACGCGGAATAGTTTCGATGTAACGGGGAGAACCTGCCGAATCGCCGAGAGCATCGCGGAGTTTCTGGATCGATTTGTTCAGTCCGTGATCGAAATCAACAAAAACATCGGACGGCCAGAGGCGTTGCCGGAGTTCCTCGCGCGCGACGATCTCGCCTGGGCGTTCGAGGAGCAACGACAGGGCCTGAATTGACTGCAGCGACAGCCGAATCTTCACGCCGTTCTTCGTGAGCTGCCGGGTCCTGAGATCCAGCTCAAAGAGGCCAAAGCGAACCGTATTTTCGATAGGTGAAAGCGTCACTCGACACTCCGCCAGCTAGTGAGACCGAGTCTAACACTCTCGCAACGGCGAGGGATAAGTACTCCCAACCTATTGCTGTCGAAGGAATTGCGCGGGGAGAAACAATTCGCCGCGCAGGCATTGCACCAAGAGCGGTAGTGAAGGAGACTCGGACCCAGTTTGCTCGCCTCAACGCGAGAAAAAAGGAGAAGAACCTTGAACTCAGTCATGAAGAAATTCAAACGGCTCCTGCGCAAGGCGCCGTTCGCCAGCCGGATCTCGGGCGGCACTCTGGCGCTGCTCTCGATTTCGGTACTACTGTTCAGTGCAACCGCTGCAAATGCTGCCTGTGGCCTGACGGGCACGGGGTCGAAGAGTCCGATTCGGCTCCCGATGGTGGTGCAGGCAGGAAACGATCAGCGAGAGGACTTCGGCCGCGATCTCGGCGGCTCCATCGTGGGTCTGTGGCACGTCGTTTACACCGCGAACGGCAGTACATTCAACGAGACGCTCGATCAGTGGCACAGCGATGGAACCGAGTTTGAAAATGCCTGGCTACCACCTGATACTGGCAATATCTGCTTCGGCGTCTGGAAGCAAGTCGCCGCACAAACGGTGCGTTTGCATCACATCGGGTGGCTCTTCACTCCGGGCGGTAATCCCCCTACCGCCAGCGGCACCTTCACTTTGGACGAGACGAACGTCGTGTCTCGCGACGGCAAAACATACACTGGCACTTTCACCTTCAAGACGTACGACAGCACCGGTGCCCCAACGGATATCGAGGTCAAGGGTACAATCGCTGCGACGCGAATCACTGTAGATTGAGAATCGCATTCACTCTCAGAGTCTTTCCAGGGGCTCTGGAAGCGGCGTAGCCCTTCACTCCAGTCTCGGGATCTACTGGAGTGAAGGACTACACCGTGGTGGTCTACTGGACGACCGCCTCATCGCCGAGGCGCTCGGCGTGCACAAATCGATAACGGTAAGTCGGCATGGCGACTGGAATCTCGTGCCCTCTCTCCGGACTGGGGTCCGAGGAGGCTCCCAGTGCCTGCGGCGTTTTTTTAGGAGTGATCTCGACAATCGCGCATAATCGGCTGTCAATGAGCGGTTATCTGCCTGAAGGCAACAGCTGACATCCCGAACGGGCACGGATCACTGGATACTGGCTGACTTCGCAGCACTAATTGTCGCAACCTCCGGAACGGCCGTCCTTGGGGATCAGGCATTCGCCCGGCAAAGTTAAACTTAGCCGAATGGATAATTGTCTTGACTGGAAATTAGCTTGTCCGCCACAAAAACCCAGAGGATCGCGCGAATCACGAGGCGAGGGGTTTCCATCAAGGATGGGGAACATGCCTCACACAATTGGATGAACTGGCCGTCAAGCTATAGCGTTGATTGTCTTTCATCTGTGGCGCATCCCGCCGACTGGTCTAACCTGTTCCGCGGGATGCTCGGCAGACTGCTGAACTCCGCAACGAGAGAGGCTCATACCCTCATATTTTCTCTATTCACTCGCGTGAATAGAGATCGCCAGCCTGTGCAGTCGTCGAAGACGAACCGCTACTGGCGTACCAGTCCGACGACGATTAGGGCGATAAACGATCTAGGACCTGTAATCTCGGCTAGGGATTCCTCGATTTATGCGAAATCGGAGATAACCGCGTTTCCAGAGTTTGCGCGCCTCGAAACGCGCGTTGGCCTGTTAACCGGACAGTTGAGCGCACAGCTTGCCACTGCCGAATTATCGCTATAGACAACAGTCGATGCTGACATGATACTTCTACAACTTCTGGGGCGACGTGGTGGTCCTCACGGCGATGGCTGCCTGGGACGCATGGCGCGGTCGTCTGATGAAGCAATTTGCCGCCGGTGCAATAGGCCTCGTCGTCTTCCAGTGTTTACAGGACTTCCTCTAACACTGGGGCCCGTGGAAGGTATTCACCACCGGACTTATGGCAGCATGGGCGAGGCACATCCAATAAGTCAGGCGGTCCGCCTGTGAGGCGGCTAAGGGAGTGCCAAATCGCGAACGCGTATTCTCAGGCTCTTCACTCCTGGGAACGTGCTTAGACCTGGTATCCCGAGTTGAACGCACAACCAATGGGATGGTACGCCGCCTTTGGCCGGACTATGAGGGGGAACGACGAGGATGTTTGCGGTCAGTTATGCGAGCAAGGTCTTCGAGCATTTTCGATTCACATGTTGCCATGGCAAATCTGTGCAAGGGGGCTTTTTCTTAAGGAAAAGCACTTGGCTGCGTGGTTTCTGTAAGCACCAGAATCGAAAATGATGTAGGCATGCTTTTCGAAAGCGTATCGACCGCGCCCTGGAAGGGCGCGGTCGGTTCATGGGGATGCGGGGGTCAGATCTTGGGGAAATGGATGTTCAGCTTATAGCAAACGAAGAGAATCAGGATGGCGCCCAGTGTAGAAAAAATGAGGCCGGCTGGATGATATCGTTCGTTCCTCGGGCGAGAAAACATGTGGGTAACGGCGCCACCGAGGACCGATCCTATGATGCCGAGAACGATTGTCCAGAAGAGAGTCATATGGACGTGCATGACTGATTTCGAGATAAGCCCCGCGAGCAGCCCGATAATCAAATACCAGAGTATATGAAACATAGCGTTGCCTCCATGTTCTGTCTTCGGCCGGAATTTCAATTTTTAGCAGTTCAGTCCGGAGTTTAGCACTGCTGAATGAAATTGAATGGTCATTACGATACGTGCGAGCGAACAACCGGGCAATTCCTCACCGTCCGGCCGGTCGCCAATTCGAAGGCGTTGCTCGCAATTTCCCCAAAGCCCAGTCTTTGCCAGCCCAGGGATGTAGAGTCGGAAGCTGAGTCAGGCTAGGTCGCGGTCAGTTGTTGCATTATATCCGCCTAAGCGCGTTTTCAGGAGGATAATCAGATGCGATAGGGAAGGCGGTGCCCCCCGCCGTATCTCGATCGGTCTGCGGCGAATTACGAAGGTAGGAGATTTCAGCTTTGTTCTGGCTGGCTGGCTGTTGGCACTTTACCGAAGGTTAATTTTCATACTTAAGTTATTTGTTATGAATAGTATAGAGTTTGTGGGTACTTTTCGCCGTTTCTTCGCTTGTTGTTAGGTATGGGCGGCGAACGATCCTCAACAACCCGAAAGCGGCTGGCAGGAAAGATCTGCTGCTTTTGCGGGCGCTATCTTGATCGAACGCTCCGGCAACCGCCTGGCGAACGAACTTGCGATTCGTGCGCAGCCCAACGCGAACCGGTTCCGAAGCTCCGCCGCATCCATATGTCTTTCGTCCTTCGAGAGCGATGGCATTGCACTTTCATGGAGGAGGATTTCCGCACTCAGGCCGCTCGCCCGCGTACCTTCACAAATCCCGACAACATGGTCGAGATGATTCGCCGCTGCAACGGACTCCGCGACCTCGCTACTAAGCAGGCGGTCGAACATGCCATCATGGCCGGCCGTGGCAATGTCGACCTCTTGCTGACGCCGGAACAATATGAACGGCTGGTGGGATAGAGATGGTTAATTCTGCGATCAATTGGCTGTCTGCCGGGGGAGTGCTTCGGCGATTTGAAGCCAGAACTCTAAGGGCTCCATCGGCGTTTTCGGGTACCAATCTGCTTTCCGGGCTAAACTGATCTCGACTAGCGCATTGGCGGCTAGAACCATTCGAGGTTGCTTACTGATCGCCGCATGGCTGCGGATCCAGGGAGTACCTTGGAATCAGCAGGCATAAGCACGCGAAGTGTGATCTAATTGCCTGGCATTAACTGCCAACGGTCAAAGGAGTCCACATGCCCACCATCACAACCATAGACGGCGTTGAGATTTTCTATAAGGACTGGGGTTCGGGGCAACCGATCGTATTCAGCCATGGGTGGCCGCTTTCGGCCGATGACTGGGACAACCAGATGCTGTTCTTCCTGGGTAAGGGCTATCGCGTGATAGCGCATGACCGGCGTGGGCATGGACGCTCGACGCAGGTGGCCGATGGGCACGATATGGACCATTATGCGGATGACCTGGCGGCGCTTACAGCACATCTCGGCCTGAAGAACGCGATTCATGTGGGACACTCGACGGGCGGCGGCGAGGTCGTGCACTATCTGGCCCGGCGTGGGCAACAGGATGTGTACAAGGCTGCGATTATCAGCGCGGTGCCTCCGCTGATGGTGAAGACGGCGACCAATCCAGAGGGACTGCCGAAGTCAGTGTTTGACGATCTACAGGCGCAGCTTGCGGCGAACCGATCAAAGTTCTATCGCGACTTGCCGGAGGGGCCTTTTTATGGGTTTAACCGGCCGGGGGTGAAGTCGGTGGAGGCCACTATTGCAAATTGGTGGCGGCAGGGCATGATGGGCGGTGCTAAGGCACACTATGACGGGATTGTGGCGTTTTCGCAGACGGACTTTACCGAGGATCTGAAGAAGATCACGATTCCGGTGCTGGTGATGCATAGCGAGGATGACCAGATTGTTCCATATGTGGCGGCGGGGCCGAAGTCGGCAAAGCTGCTTAAGAATGCGACGCTGATTACGTATAAGGATTTTCCGCATGGCATGCCTACTACGCAGGCGGAGAAGATCAACGCCGACCTGCTGGCATTCCTGAAGAGCTGAAGCTGCAGACCCTGATGGTCTCAAACGCCCCGATACACGAGCGCAATGAAGTTACTTGGATTCTGAAACAGGTTGCCCCACTCCGCGTCATAGCGCGCACTAGGCCTAGCAGCGATCACTTCAGGCAGGGGCTTACCCTGTTTTTTGAGAGCCGCAACCTTATCGCGGATATCAACCAAAACGTCTCGAAATAGGATCAGGTCGGCTTTGCCGCCCACGGCTCCGTGCCCGGGAATGACGATCGTCTTGCTGGTCACCTTCGCGATGTTCGCTTCTGCCGCGCGTATGTGGCCGTCGATGCTTCCTCCCGTTCAGTAGTCGATAAAGGGGTAATCGCGGTTCCAGAAGGTGTCTCCGGTGTGGAGAATGTCGGCCTCAGGAAAATGTACGGAGATATCGGAGTCTGTATGGGCAGGTAAGTAGTGCTCGAGCCTGAGAGTGGAGTTGTTGATGTGCAAAGTGTGTTCGTCTTTGAAGACAATGGAAGGAATCGCACCCGCCGGCGCGGCTGGGAAAGTGTACTGAAAGTTTCCTCCGACGAACGTGGCCTTGGAAAGATGTTTGCGCGTGTTTTCGTGCGCCAGGATACTAGCTCCGGCTTCATGGACCCACTCGTTGCCGCCGGTATGGTCGAAATGCCAGTGGGTGTTGATCAGTTGTTGGATTGGATCCGCGTTGATGCTCGCGAGGGCTTTTGAGATGTTTGGACGTGCGGTGACGATCTCCGCATCCACCACCAGCTTTCCGTCACGGCCTGTCAGAACGGCGATATTTCCACCAGCGCCCAAAAGGACACTGATATTGCGTCGAAGGTTTTGAATCGTGACCTTTGCTGTTGCAGCTTCCTTGAACGCACCGGGAACTATGCTACTTGTCTGGGCGATCTGGTGTCTTGGAGCAAGACAAGCCGCGGCGACTGTCAGGCCTCCGGCAGTAAGAAACTGACGGCGTGAAATGTTGAGTGACGGGTCGGGAATCATCCTAAGATTCTCCTATCGCTTTCGCCTTAGATTTAGGTCACATCTTTGGCCTTTACCCCTCAATCCAGAACAAAATCATACCCCGATTCTTTAGCAAATGGCGAATGACGCCGACTTCTGTGGCGAGAATTCGATGTAGCCGACAAATCGCAATGCGCTGAACGACCGCGGATAGAGAACGAAAAGTCGGCATGGCGACTGGAATCTGGTGCCCTCTCTCCGGACTGGGGTCCGAGGAGGCTCCCGGTGCCTGCGGCGTTTCTTAGGAGTGATCTCGACAATCGCGCATAATCGGCTGTCAATGAGCGGTTTAGCCTGGATGCGTCAACTGACAGTCACGACTCGGTCTTGAGCAGATCTCCTCTCCAGTTCCTTGCCGAGCCGTATCACGAGCGGTGGCCTCCCGCAAAAGCTTCCAAGAGAGCGCCAGGCCTGGGATTTCCAATTTGCCCGTGAATTGCCAGAGCGCAACTGAACGGCGGCCAGAGCATATTTTCTTTATCCGCGAAATTCGTATGAGCGGCTGCGTCACGACTGTACAATTGCGTGCATTCGGAGGTCAAGAAAATGAGCAAGTTTAACAACATCACTGAAACTGTTGGCAATACTCCGGTTGTAAGGATCAATCGGCTGGCCCCCCCGGACGTGAACCTCTATGTGAAGGTCGAGGCATTCAACCCGCTGGGCTCGGTGAAGGATCGGCTCGCCCTGGGCGTAATTGAAGAGGCAGAGCGCACCGGGAAGCTGAAGCGCGGTCAGACCGTGGTGGAGGCGACGAGCGGCAACACCGGTATTGGGCTAGCGATGGTCTGCGCAGCGAAGGGTTACCCGCTGGTAGTGACAATGGCAGAGACCTTTAGCGTCGAGCGCCGAAAGCTCATGCGGTTCCTGGGCGCCAGGGTGGTCATCACGCCAGCGGCGGCGCGCGCAGTGGGAATGGTCAACAAGACCGTCGAACTCGCCGAGAAACATGGATGGTATTACACACGGCAGTTCGAAAACGAAGCGAATGCCGACATTCACTCGCGCACCACGGCGCACGAGATTCTGCGGGATTTCAAGGACGAACGTCTGGACTACTGGGTAACGGGATTCGGCACCGGGGGCACGCTGAAGGGCGTGGCGCGCGTGCTGGCGAGGGAACGGCCGGAAACGAAGATCGTGGTATGCGAGCCGGACGATGCGCCGATGCTTTCGAGCGGGATTGAGCAGGAGCGGAACGAGGACGGATCGGCGAGTGCTCCCCACCCGAGTTGGAAGCCGCATCCGATGCAGGGCTGGAGCCCGGATTTCATCGCAAAACTCGCAGGCGACGCGATCTCATCGAACGCGATCAGCCAGGTTCTGCGGATCACCAACGCAGATGCGATGCGCTGCAGCAAGGAACTGGCGAAGAAGGAAGGCATCTTTGTCGGCATTACGTCTGGGGGGACGTTCGCGGGGGCGCTGCAGGTGGTGGCGAAGGCACACAAAGGAGCGACCATTCTCTGCATGCTGCCGGATACCGGCGAGCGCTACCTGAGCACTCCATTGTTTGCGGACGTATCGCCCGACATGAACGACGAGGAGTGGGAGATCGCGCGTTCTACCCCCGGGTGCATCCTCGAACAATCAAAGTAGACTCGAACGTATCCGCATCACCGGGCCATCCGAACCTTTTTCCAGAGTGGCAAGACTCGGAAGTTTCGGGTGCCAAGCGACCTCTTTCAACGCATAATCGCCGAGCCATCGTGATGGGGCGCTTCGATACCGTCCAGCTTCATCTGCCGGATTCAAACGCAGATCTGATTGTGCCGCCCTTTGACATGGTCGCCTTTTCCGCCTGTTTCGGCCTCGCCATCTACTGGCGAAGAAAGCCCGAGATTCATCGCCGGCTCATCTTTATCGCCACCTTCGGGCTGCTCGCTGCAGCTTTCGGCCGGATCGACTATCTATACCTACACGACCTCACGTATGTGTGTGTGGACGGGGTCATCCTTCTCGGCGTTGTCCGCGATCTTCTCGTAAACCGCCGCATCCACCCTGTGTATTGGATCGCGCTGCCTGCGCTGGCGCTTGCTCAGGGCTTCATGATACACACAATTCACGACGGTTCCTCGTGGATCAGGATCGCACATTGGATTCTGCAGTAGGGGCTGGACCGGGTGGAACGCGCTGCCACTCGGGCGATGACGGTCATGAGGCTACGAGCCTTTGGCTATCCGTCGCATGAGGAGGACCAATGGATAGACGGGAGTTTCTTGCCGGCAGCCTGGCCTCTGCCGGTGTCGCCGGCCGCGCAGCCTGCGTGGCCAGCAGGGGCACGTGACATGTTCGGGACCAGCCAAGTCCCCCGCCTCGATTTGACCCGCCACCGCTTCGGTGTGAACTACACGCCCTCGCACAACTGGTGGTCCTGCTGGAATGATTGGGATGCAGATCCGATCAAGCGCGATCTCGACGCAATCGCCGCCCTTGGCGCCGACCATCTGAGGATATTCCCCATCTGGCCGTTCTTCCAGCCCAATCCGAAGCAGGTCAGCCTGCCTCACCTGGAACGGCTCGATCAACTGCTCACGCTCATGGGCGAGCGCAAACTCGATGCGTTGGTGACAGTTTTCACCGGCGGCCTCAGCGCATTCTACTTTATGCCTCCTTTTCCTCCGCCGCCTCAGGCCGGGAACACCATCTCAGCCGCCTGTTTCTTTACTTCCTCGAGGATGTTGGGTGCGTTCCACGCGCCGGAGGCTATCGTACAAGCGATTTTGAAGATGTGGGGTGACGCGGAGGAGTTGTTCACTCGCGAACTGGCGCGGACGATCAAGCCTCACCTGAATGTGATCGGCTTCGACCTCGGCGCCGAGATCGACAACTGCTGGAGCGCACCCCAGAGGATGGCGATGCATGGGTGGCGCATATGTTCGCGCTCATGGACGAAGTTCTTCCCATGCATGTGCACGTGAACGGGGTGCTCCACCCGTGGTTCAAGGACCATACGGATACGCCGGAAGGTGTGCAGAATCCAACTACGTTTTCGCCGCAGGCGCTCGCTGCCGCGAGATTTCCAGTCATGCACTGCTACCCGTTTTGGACCGGCGCCGTGAAATACGGCGGCGCGATGGATCCGCCGAGCACAAAGCTCATGGCCGCCACGGCTGCGCTGATTCGATCCTTTGCCGGAACACAGCAAAAGCCCGTCTGGGCCGGAGAATTCAATACCTGCATTCAGGAACTCCCGGAAAAGGGGCAGGCCGAATGGCTCGAGAAAGCCGTCATCGCCGCCATCGATCAGGGCGTGAGTTGGTTCAGCTATTGGGACACGCACGATCTGGACCCCAAGCTTTTCTTCCTTTTCCCACTGGAGTACAACCTGGGCTTGCTGACCAACGATGGCCGGGTGAAAGAGCAGGGGCGCGTCTTCAAGCAGTTGGCCGATGCCTATCGCGGGAAGCCGGTTTCGTTTCCAAAGGCCAGCCTGCCTGAGCCTCCCACCGACCGCTCGCAGGATGGAACCTGGAAATGGCTTCTGGACTGGATGGGCTGGAAGCCGACGGCGAGTTGAAGGTGGCCGAGGTCCTCAGCTAGGGAAATTGCTCGGAATTGGGCGGCCCCAGGTCTCGATTTTGAGACCTGGGATAGCACGAAGCTCCGGCCCCCACTTCATTCCAACTCTGAGTCTGGATTCGTGCGAAATCGCCCAACGCAATTCGAAGGTTGATCGGTGACGATATTTCGGCATGACGACTGGAATCTCGTGCCCTCCCTCCGGACTGGGGTCCGAAGAGGCTCGCGGTGCCTGCGGCGTTTCAGGACTAATCTTGGAGGGCGCCCGACAGATTTCAATGAATGCATCGGCCTGTTAACCGGCCTCTAATCGGTGACCGAGCACACTAATCGCTTCGGCGACTACACCTTCAAACTCGCCCAAATGCCGCCCCAACCGGACTACGGGTACACCCTGAAACAGACTGCTTCAAGCCGTTGAAGCCAAATCGCCCGCTTGTACCGAATCGTTGCCATCCCCCAATCTCGATGGAATGAGGTCTAACTCAAGATACTCGTGCGTCGCTCAATGCGCTCAAGATCAATTCGCCGAAGGCTTCTCGACGTGGTCGATCACGATAACGTCGACGGGAACCTTCCCCGGCCCCATCTTCAGCCCCAGTTGTTCGGTAATCGCGGTGTAGAGCGCCGGCGGCGCGGTTGCGCTATCGGTTGGTGGCGGCACCACCGCACCCGCCCCCCGAAAAGCCGCGAATTGCGTCTCATCCGGAGTCCATTTCAACTGGAAATCGTACCGGTCCGTCAGCCCCGTTTGATTCACCACCGGCCTGTCCATCACGGTGCTCTGCATCCAGGTGGCAAAATCGCCCATGGTCTGATTTTTCACTGTCAAATCCCCAAGTCCGCGGTACAAACCCGTCGGCTGATTCGTCGCGGCGGGGGTGCTTTTACTCATCTTCGCCCCACCGCCTGCCACGCTGATTACGTAAACCGAGAGCATTTGCTTGTCGTGATGGAACTTCAGTTGAAAGCGTTCCTCGAGCAGCTTTCGTGTCATCGCACGCTGTTGTTGCACGCTCGGCCGTCCCTCTCGGTCGGGCTTGGCTTCGATGTCAAAGAGATCCGTGCTGAACCAGGCTGGAGCATCAACGATCTGCTTGGGGTGGAGTCCATACGCAAAGGCGATCAGGTCGTTCAGGTCGGTATTCAAGGTCATGAAATGCTCCGCCCTGAAAAAAAAGGCCTTGCCTTGTGCCCCTGGGTTGCTCGGCTTGATCGTCGCAACCTCGAAATTTGGGTTCGCATCCGCGGCCATCGGCGGAACCGGCGGCGGAGGCCTCGGAATACTCCATTCCGTTTCTGGGGTGGCACGGGTGAGCGGCAGCGGGAGCGTATTGGGCCCTTGCGTCCAGGTGCCCGCAATTGTCTTTCCGTCTCCACTCAGCTTGCCTTCATACTTGACGCCCATCAGATTCAGCGTCAAGGTGATGGAGGAACCATCAACCACAACTTTGTCGATGGTCAGCGGAAGGCCGCCCTCGTCAACGCTATAGTAAAGTGCCTCGTAGCCGCCTCCATCCGCCTTGGTGATCTTGGTCGCGATGCGCAGATCCCGACCCACGTGCAGCGTGCCCTGCCAGGTGCCTTCGAAGCCCAGCGCCTCAATTGGTGTTGCCGCTTGGGCAGGCGCCAGTGCGGCCTGCGGCGTTGCCGCTGCCGGAGTCTGCGCGTTCACAAGCTTTGCGCCAATAAACCCGAGAAGAATCGCGATTAACGCCGCAAACCCAAGCACCAGGCTGCGCAAAGTTGTCCATTTTCCATGAAGTTTGCGTGCAGAGTATTCCTGAATCATTCCGTCATTCCTTGTCCCCGGTCGGTGTCTCAGGAGCAAACCATTTCGGGCCTCCAATAATCTGCGGCGCAGGAATTCCGTAGGCATCATTTTGGATGAGAAATTTCAATGAGATGTTCGTAGATATGAAACATCCATGATCAAAGCTGGTATCGGAGTGCGAACCGTCTGCTTTGCTGGGTTTGATCGAAGCCACCTCGAATGCGGGCAACGGAGTCACAGCATCTCGGGCTGGTGGCGAAGCGGGAGTCTGTTGAGCAATTGCGCTCAGCGCGAAAGTGACAAAGAACAGAGCCAACAAAGACGGCTTCATTCCGCAACAAGTTTTGAGCCCACCGTGTCTGGCAATCATCTTCCGACTCCGATCGTTGGTCGGGTAATTCGACTACTTACCGCTAGTTTTTCTGACGGTCTCTCGACGTGATCAATCACAGGCACACGAATCGTCGCTTTTGTCGATTTCAGTTTCAATCCGAGCTGCTCCTTCAGAGCCTCTAATAGGTCCAAAGTCTTGCCCAGATGTAGTGCGCCCACATTAGAAGACACTGGACTGTTCGCGTCGGGCGTCCATTCAAGCGTGAAATCGAACCTTCTTCTCAGTCCGGTCCGATCCACCACAGGACGGCCCTGGTCACAGACCGATGCGATCGCGTCCGCGACCTGTTTCATCGTTGCATTTCTGGTTCCCATTAACATTCCGTGGTTCTCTATTGGCCTCGCCGCGACCAAGTTGCAGATAGGTGGATACACAAAACCCTTTGACGAGGGATCGATTTCTTTCAGAACTGCGGGCACTCCGCACGGCGCACCTTCAGAATGCGGACGAAGCTTAGGTCCCGTCTTCCCGGGTTTGTCCAGAATGAGAGCCAGCGCCGGAATGTACTGCGTCTGAAAGTGAATCGCCAAGTTGAATCGATCGGCAAGCAGAGATTGCATCATCAATCTCATTTGGTCTTTCGTCGGATTGCCCTCTGCCTTCGCGTTAATCTCGAAGTTATCCGTGGAGACCCATTTCGGCAACCGCGCGAGCATGGAGTAGCCCTGCTCATCAGTGAGCTTAATCTTGTATGCGAACTCGATATAAACGGCCAACGGGAAGTCGGCGATTAATCGTCCTCCGGGATCTGCAGTCTCGTATGAGTCGCTGGTATTCAATCCAAAGTTAGAACCAGTAAATGTGCCTGGTTTGCTTTGCCTGATAGAAGCAACCTCGAATGACATCTTGCCGCCTGCCGCTTTCTGCCAATCAGGAATTTCCTGTGACAGAGTTGATGGTGATTGCGGCGTGGCTGTTTGAGCTCCTGCCGGAATTGCGAAGCCCAACGCAAACAAAAATGCGGCTGCTACTGATACGGCAGCCATCGACAATAGCTTTCGCTGATTGTGCATTTCAAACGTACCGATTTTAGCGATCATTCAGACAGTCCAAGGTTGAAATTTCAACTCACGACCATGAGACGCATGGCATTCTTAAGACGTTCAATAGCAGGAAGTTCAACCATAAGACGAACCTCTTCTGTTTTCCGCTCAGCGTCTCCATCATTTTCGTTGCGATAATGATGCCATAAACGAAAACGGCGAAAATCGACGGTCCGAGGATACCCAGAATAAATTTGTCCGCGCACTCGGTATGTACCGCCGGCACAAATTTGATCTGGTGGGGTTTGGTAGGTCATTCGATGGCAAGAGCCATCTGGATGACCTGCTGAGCATTCCGGATTGTGCAGCAGGCGTAGTCCATGATCTCCTACAAGCGCACAAAACCGCAGATGACAATGTTCCCGGCGGTGAGGAAAAAAGCAGCCCGAATAAAGTGGATAGCGATGCGAGGCAAATTCCTCTCCAAAATCACTATTCAGATCACCCGGCTTCCTAACGGGGAGCTTGGCAGCGGGGTGGTTCAATTCACTCCCGCAAAGGTAAATAGCAAATGATCAGCTCTGGTTCCAACTAAAGGCAGGTCTCATTTCGAACTTGCACCAATTGTCACGGGATATAAGGGGTACTTCCGAGAGTTCTTCGTCCTCGATTTATGCGGAATCTTGGAGTATCCATTCGAACTGTTTTGGCCTGGAAACGCGCATTGGCCTGTGATTGCTCGTCAACCTCTGCGCAATGCTCGACAGGCGTTGTCGCAGGCTCAAGTGTAGAGACAGATCTCGGGTGGCAATGGCCGTCATTGCGCATCTCACCCCAGCGGCATCTCCATGAAGACATCGGCACGGCTATACGGCATTGGCGGAAGGCCCTCAGGTCTCACGTGGCGAAAGCCAACCGATTCGTATAAGTGAACAGCATTCTTAAGGCGCGTATTGCTGCCAAGAAACAGAGACTTGGCGTCGAGACCTCTGGCCTGCGCAATGGCGTGCTGAAGCAAACGGCGGCCGATGCCTCTGCCGCGCAGATGCGGAGAAACCGCCATCTTGGAAAGCTCGTAGATTCCATCCCGCATGGGGATCAGCGCGACGCATCCTACGGCTTCAGCGCCGGCGTAGGCCATGAAGATTTGACCGCCCTTCAGAAGAATTGAGTGGACCGGATCGTTCAAGGTCTCTCGGTCTTTGGCTTCAAGGGTGAAATACCGCGTAATCCACTCCTCATTCAGCGTCCGGAACGCGGTGGCGTCATCGCCGGGCGCAAGCGAGCGGATCTCAATCGCTGGCGGAGTCGAGATCGCTTTGGGGGAATCGACCGACGACCTGAAATGAAGAGCAGGCATCGGCTTTCTGTGTGAAACTGAGGACCTGCTTTCGTTCATGATTACCAATATCCTGTTCTGCTTAATTGGGATGATTTATGTGTGAATGCTGATTTGAAGCTTCGGCACCTTCGATATTTCGTTGCAGTGGCCGAGGAACTGCACTTCGGTCGCGCGGCAAAACAGCTGCCATTGTCGCAACCGCCTATGTCGCAGCAGATCCGCAGACTCAAGGCTGGTTCCCATTCTCAAGCTCCACCGCGAATAGCCGGCTAGGATCGACGTGCGAAAGAGGCGGACGGACCGGCAGTTCGCTCGGCTTCATCCCCAAGGTCCATGGCTGCGATAAGACCTCTTTTCATAGCGAATATGTGGAGAACTTCGCCATCCGAAAGAACATCCCCTTGAAGGTTCTTGACGAGTTGGTGCACCCTGACGCGGACCTTGCCTCCGTCTCCCTCGGTGATTGCCCGCGGTACGACCCGGGGATCGAATTCGCCCCATTGTCGAGTCCAATAGGCGCGGATCTCTTCCTTTCCGACAACCCTGCCGCCCTCAGATGCCTTGGGCCAGCTCACGTCCTCTGTCATCAGTGCCAATGCACTGTCGATGTCCCGCTTGTTGAATGCGGAGTACGCCTGCTCAATAAGGGTCTTCGTGTCTGCCATACAACCTCCTACGACGCTCGCCTTCCACTCAGCTTTGGGTATCCCGCCAGTTCGCATCGCTGACGAGCTTTGATCATTTCGTCACGCCTGCTGCGATGACGGACTCATCCGCAGCATCATGCGTGATCTGGAGTTCCTTGAGCCAGCTGCTCGATCCATTCCGTCGCCGATTTCTTCGGTTCGCCCATGGCCGCATTCGACACTTCCTCCCACGCTTCCCATTCGGCCAGTCGCTCTGCATACGCGGCGCGTGCTCTCGGCAAAATCGAGTTGCCCAGTCCGAGTCGCAGCGGTGGTTTGTCGGCGTCCACAAGCTGCAGGACGGCTTCTGAGGTCGCCTCCGGGTCGCCCCGTTCCACTCCAGCCAGACGCGTAAGAAACTGCTTCCGAAACTCGGCGTATGGCTCCAAAGCATCCGCGATCTCTGCGGATTTACCGAAATCGGTTGCGTAAGCTCCAGGCTCAACCAGCGTCACCTTGATGCCGAAGGGTCTCACCTCCTGGGCCAGCGATTCGTGCAGAGCTTCCACTGCCCATTTCGTGGCACAGTAGAAGCCGATGAGTGGCAGCGCCGTAATCCCAAGACCGCTCGAAACGCCGAGGATGTGTCCGCTCCCTTGTTTCCGCAGCAGAGGCAGAGCCGCACGCAACACTCGAACCATCCCGACGTAGTTCGCGTCGAACAAGTCGCGGATCTGTTCGTCGCTCGCCTCCTCTGTCGCCGCGAAAAGGCTCGTGCCGGCATTGTTCACAAGAACATCCAGGCTGCCGAAATGCTTGAACGCCTGCTGAACGACCTGGGACACCTGCTCCGACTTGGTCACGTCGAGGGCCATTGGCAGGACCGCATCTCCGAAGCGCTCTTTAAGGTCCACGATGTCTTCCAGCCTTCGCGCGGTGGCCGTGACCTTATCTCCGCGCTCAAGTGCGGCCTCGGCCCAGATGCGGCCGAAACCGCGAGAAGCGCCTGTGATGAACCATGTCTTCTTCATATTGATTCCTCTCAATTTGGCTGAGTTGCGTTTGGCTTGTGGGCAGTGTCCTTGCGCCTTGTTCAGGCCTGCGTATAACGCATATTCCCAAGATCGGTGAGAAGGTCAGGACCAGTCGGATTCCAGCCCAGCCTTGCCCGGGTCTGCGCACTGGAAATTTGGGCGTCCCGCCCAGCGAAGAACCCGAGGAAGCCGAAATGCTCCTGGGCCTGTTCCGGTGCGATAGAGACGACAGGCACGTTCAGGCCGCGGCCGATGACGGTGGCAATGTCTTTCAACGGCACGCCCTCTTCTGCGACTGCGTGGTACCGAGCTCCCGCGGCGAACTTGTCCAGAGCGAGCCGGTAGAGACGGGCGACATCTGTTACGTGCGCTGCAGGCCAGCGGTTGTGACCATCGCCGATGTACGCTGAGACTCCCTTCGCGCGTGCTATAGCAATCAGGGGAGTGATTAGCCCCTGCTTTTCCGTGTCGTGGACTTGCGGTAAGCGCATCACCGCGGTGTGCACGCCGCGCTCCCAGAGCGCAATAGCGGTCACCTCTGATACGCGGGGAAGGGATGGAGAAGAAAGCGGCGGATCGTCCTCTGTCGCGGCGCGCCCCTGGGCCACTCCGACTCCGGAGCTGACAATGAACGGACGGCTGGAACCCTGAAACACATCTCCAATCGCTTCAATGGCGCGTTTGTCGAGCTCACAGCTTTCCGCAAACTTCGTCCAATCGTGCCGAAACGCGACGTGAAGGACGGCATCGGACGCAGCGGCACCGCTGCGGATGCTTTCCAGGTCTTCCAGATCGCCGCGATGGACGTCAGCGCCGACTGCGGCCAGAGACTGGGCGCCCGCATCGCTGCGCGCAAGACCGAGCACCTGGTGACCTGCGCCGATCAGTTCCGGGACAATCCTGGAACCGATGAATCCTGTTGCACCTGTCACGAAAACGCGCATAAGAATCTCCTTTATCTCTTCACAGGCCGAATTGACGAAAGGCAGCCGCCCCGATTAAAACGGAGACCATCACCGATTTAGTAGATAATCGGAGATAGTCTCCGGTTGCAGAAAGTTTTGGACATGAAGAAGAAACATTCCCAGCCTGCCAAGCGAAAGCCGCGAACGGATGCTCTGCGCAACCGCGAGCGAATTCTCGAAGTGGCGAAGGGGGCTTTTACGCGCCACGGCGCGGCTACCAGTCTGGACGACATCGCGAAGCAGGCGGGTGTCGGAGCCGGTACCTTGTATCGCCATTTCCCTACACGTGATGCGCTGATCGAAGCGGTCTATCGGAGTGAGGTGGAAAAGCTGGCCGCGGCAGCGAGCGGGTTCCTCGCCGCGATGTCTCCGATCGAGTCCCTGCGCGCCTGGTTGCTGCTGTTCGTCGATTACATCGCGGCAAAGCACATCATCGCGCCCGCTCTCAACAGCGTCGCCGGAGGTCCTTCCAGGCTCTATGAGGGGTCTCGCAGCCTGGTCCAGGGAGCAATCGAAGAGTTGGTGAAGCGCGCGAAAAAGAGCGGCGATGTGCGAAGGGATATTGACGCCTCCGATCTGCTTCGGGCGGTGATCGGCGTCTCTTATGTGAGCTCCGGGGGGGATTGGCAGCAAAGCGCCCGAAGACTGGTAGACATCCTCATCGCCGGTTCTCGCCCAGCCGAATAAAGCAGTGCACGCGACTCGCCTGCCCATGCACAGCCTCTCCGCGACGTCGGCACTGCGAAGACGTAGCAGGAGGCTGATCGGGAGCAAATTCATCAGTGGATCAGAAGGTCACCGTCCGGCCATAAGTCAGGCATCGCCACATTCACAGCTCCGCGCTTATCAATCTGGAACAGCTCAGGCATAGGGTCTTGTCGCCAGCCTCTATTGCTGCACAGGCGGCTCTGGCGAGTAGATGTTGGAGGCAATCCGCAAGCCATCAGGCGCTTTGACCAGCTGCCTGGTTTCGCTGCCGCGATTGTTGGTCTTCGCGTCGACATTGAACACAAAATCGAAGGAAACAGCTGCGATCGTGCCATCCGTGTGGATCACGACGTTGCTGTGTTCCGGGTCGAAACTTTCCGGTGTCGTTGAGACGAACTTCGCGAAGTCGCGATAGCCGCTGACGCGGATTTTCTGGGCGGTTGGCGACTTTGCCTGCATCCGAGCGTATGCGGAGTCTGTCAGAACGTGCAGCCAGAGATTGGCATCGGGCAGGAACAAGCCAGAGAGTGTGGTTCCATCATGGGAGAGGATCGCGGCATGATGGTCCTTCATTACCTGCTCGATCGCAGTCTTTTCTGCGCGGTGAACGTCGGCGGTCTGGGCTTGAGCTGCGGACGGCGCCGGCGCCTGAGCGATGGCCGCCAAGGGCAGAAAAAAAGAGCACAAAGCGCAAAACTACCCAGTTTCAGCATTACATATTCTCCGATTTCGTCAGTTGGACCTGGAGTCTCATTGCATGCTCCTGGTTCTTCGGCGCGGTGCACCACCCGGCTGTGGTTTTGGTGAGGCGTTCACGGAAGAACGAGCCGATCTGCTGGAGGGCCTGCGTCGAAGCGCTCAGTTGGCCCGCGGATCCCAGAAAGCGGTGCGCCATGCCTTCCCGGACATCCGGCTGCGCATCCACTCCGGCCGCCAGAGCCCGGTCGACACCACGGACCGAGTCATCGAGCAGCACTTCGTCGTCACCGACGTGGACGCGAATCGGCTCGAGGCCGGCTAGGCATCAAATGACGGCGGCTTGTCCTGAGGTAGTTGTCTTGAACTGGCGAGCCGAAACAGAATGCAAAACACCGCTTGGAGAGGTTGCAAGACCCGGCGACTTTGCTATTCCTCGCGCAGGGCTACCATGGGATCTACCTTGCTGGCCCGCCAGGCTGGGATGACCGTGGCAGTGAATGCCACAACAGCTAATACGGCGGGAACTGCCAGGAATGTCGCGGCGTCGGTTGTGGTCACGCCGAACAACAGGCTGGCGATTACGCGCGTGAGGGCGGTCGCGCCTAACAGTCCCGCGAAGATACCGATCAATGTCAGTTGCATCCCCTGTCGGACGACGAGAGTGAGAATATTTTCGCGCCGTGCACCCAGAGCGAGGAGAATGCCGATGTCGCGGGTGCTCTGAGTGACCAGATACGACAGGACGCCGTAGAGGCCCACTGCGGCAAGCAGCAAAGCGAACGCCGCAAATGCACCGAGCATGGTGCTGGAGAAGCGCTGGCGTGCCAGCGAATCATCCAGACGGTCCTGCATGGTCCTTATTCCATAGACGACAACAGTAGGATCGACCGCGTGGATCTCGCTGACGATGGCAGTGGCGAGTGTTGCTTCATGGGAGTTGGCGCGAGCTACCAGGAAGGTTCCCCGGTCCAGCCCCTGCTGCAAGGGGAAGTATGTCGCGATTTTGCCGTCGGTATCGAGACCGTATTGTTTGACCGCGGCCACGATGCCGACGATGGTAATGGGCTTTTTGGGATCGAACCAGAGGTGTTTACCGACGGCGTCGTTGTGCGGCCAGAAGCGCCTGGCGAAATTCTCGTCGATGATGACGACCTGCGGCGTGTCCAGGCGGTCGTTGTCGGAGAAGAAGCGGCCCGCGATGAGAGAAATCTGCATGGCGCGGAAATAGTCCGTGCTTGCCGTCCGGAGATCGACCTGCAACTCCTGGCCGGGCGGTGGTGTGTAACCCTCGACGTGGATTCCTCCCCATCCCACTGTTCCGGTGAGGGGGAGCGCCGAAACCGCACCCTCGGCGACGACGCCCGGCAAGTGGGCCATGCGGGCTTCAATATCGCGGTAGAAAGCGGCGAGCACTTTGTCGTCGCGGTACCGGGCGTCGTTGGCGATGATCTGCATGGTGAGGACGTGGTCCGCGTTGAATCCTGGGGGGACGCTCTGCAGGCGGACGAAGCTGCGGATCAGCAGCCCGGCGCCAATGAGCAGAACGAGTGAAATGGCGAGTTCTGAGACGATGAGCAAGCCGCGCAGACGGTGGCGTTTCAGATAAAGACCGCCATCGGCCTGTCCGCCGCGGCCGCCGGCCTTGAGAGACGAGTTCGGATCGAGTTTGATGGCGCGCCATGCCGGAGCAAGGCCGAAAAGCACGCCCGTCGCGAGAGCAAGGCCAAATGTGAAGGCCAAAACAGTGCCGTTGATTCCAATTTCATCGAGGCGAGGTATATTGCCGGGATTCATGATGCGCACGACCACAAGGCTGAGGCGCGCAACAAGGAGCCCGGCGGCGCCGCCGAGGAGACCGAGGAGAATGCTCTCCGTCAATAATTGCCGCGCCAGACGCTGCCAGCCCGCTCCCAAAGCAGTGCGGATAGCGATTTCCTTTGCACGTCCCGCTGCGCGGGCGAGCAGAAGGTTGGCCACGTTGGCACAGGCGATCAACAGGACGAGCGCGACCGAGCCCAGCAGCACCAGCAGAGAGCGGCGCACGTCTCCGACGACCTGCTTTTGCAAGCCGATGACATCCATACCATAGCTGGCGTCGCGCTTGTCTTTGATGCGGATGCCGCTGGCGATGACGTCTATGTCCGCCTGGGCTTGCTCGACGGAAACGCCTGGCTTGAGGCGGACGACGATATTGTAGTTTTCGTCGCCCCTGCGCTGTGCGGCATCGGGTCCCAAGGGCAAGGGGAGGAAGATGTCGACCTTGTCCATGGGGCCTTCAGAGGGCATGACTTCAGCATTGAGCACCAAGTTGCGCTGCAGCACGCCCGCGATAGTGTAAGGCTTTCCGTTAAGGGTGATGATCTTGCCGATGATTGTAGGGTCGGAGTTAAACAGGCGCATCCAGGCGCCGTTGCTAAGAATGGCGACTGGCGGTTTGCCCGGCTTGTCCTCTTCCGGCAACAGCGTGCGGCCAAGCAGTGGCTTCGCGCCGAACATGGTGAGGAGGCTGGACTGCGTGCTGAGCACGTCAACTCGCTCCGGCTGCTCGCGGCCGGTGAGCGTGAATGTTCGGCTCTGCGCGATGGCCATCTGGTCGAAGGAATGGTTCTGGTTCTGAATGTCGATGTACTGGCCGGGAGACGGCCAATCCCGCAGAATACCGATTCCGGGAGAATGCAGCCAGACGGCGGCCAGCCGGTCGGGTTGCGGATAGGGAAGCGGGCGCAACAGCAACGCGTCGACCACGCTGAAGATGGCGGAATTGGCGCCGATGCCGATGGCCAGAGAGGCCACGATGACCAGTGTGAGCGCCACGTTCTTGCGAAGCATGCGAAAGGCGTAGCGAAAATCCTGGAACCAGAGGTTCATGAATCCCTCCCGCGCCGGAGAGTCAATGATATGACGGGACCTGGAGGCGTGGCCAGCAATACTTATCTCAAGCGGGATTATTGGTACCGGAATGCCGGAGGCGAAATGCCAAATGCAAACGGCGGCAGAGTCGCCTAAGGTAGGAGTCAGAATTCGACCGTTCACCTCAACGGCGATCGGGGGGGTGCAAGTGCGGACTCAATCTCTTGAAAGTGGTTCGAGAGGAATCCAGATTTCAACCTGTCCAATGGGTGTACCGGCCTCCGATATGCTGGAAAATCGCTCAAATTCTGGTGCGTTCTTCTCTCGAAGTCCGGAGGTAGCCAGCCAATGGCCCAACAACCAGGTCCAGGTGTTGCGGAGCAAAGCTGTGTCGTTGACATGGATGACCGCATACTCTCCCGCCTCAAGGGGCAGGCGCTCACCACCAACCACACCATCCGGGCCTTCATATGCGACACCGGTGGGGTAGTGGATCTTCCGATCGCCAGTGCAAGGTGACGCGCCATAGAACATTGTGCTGGTCTCAAGCGCGGGATGGGCGAGGCGAAACGCGCGCCACTGGTGCGGGATGTCCTGTGAGGCTTCATCCCGTGAATCGTAGGTCGCCATCGTGCCGACCAGAGGCACTTCTTCGATCGTGCGGAAAACAGGATTCGGTCGATCTGCCATGGCGCTAAGGGTACTACAGGTCGGATCGCATTGTGATTTCGCCCCCGCCATCGCGGCGCACGGGAAGCGATTTGGTCAGAGAGTGTTTAAGTCGCCATAAGTCGGCTCTGCGACTGGAATAGTGTGCCCTGCTGGCAAGCTGGGATCCGAGGATCCTCCCGTAGCCTGCGGCGTTTAGCAGGATTGACCCGTGGTCGTCATGCGAAACGCCAGCAGCGAGATCAGGCCAGCCATATGAGACTTCCTTCAGAGGCTTACCTTCGAGTTCTCTCTCGGCAGTAGCAAGACGGTTCCCGCCCATTTGTTCACAAAAGCCTCGCGAAGGATTCTCTTCAAGCACCCATACATGACCTGCATGCTGAAGATGCTCCGCAACCGTCCTGAAAAGCCGCGAGCCTATACCCCAAGATTGCAATCCCGAGTGTGATAGATCGCATATGGCTCTCTGGAGAAACCATCTATCTCTGCTCGGGCCGGTCCACCAGAAGCGAAACTGCGGATCGTTCCCTAACAGTCCGCTACATAGATCGACATCGCTGAGTGATTGGCCAGACGGTCCCGTCATCGACTCGTAAACTCCTCAACGATACAATCTTTCCTTTTCCGAAAGCGCGCGCTTCAGGGGATCTTAATTGCCGACTCCATCCCTTTAGATTCAATGACCTATGTGCAGATAAAGGTTGAATGCCGAAAAGCCGCTGGTCAGACTTGCATAGTCGCTTCTGTCACCGAGATAGCAATTCGGCTATATGCCGGTTCTAAATGATGCCGCCACGAGTTGGTCGCATCGCGAAAGGTGAGTATCGTATGACGTTTGTCGCAAAGGTCTCGAAAAAGCTCTCCACCCCGGCCATCGCGTATCGGTCTTAATGTCTACTTGACGTATGTTCTGATCCATGCTGTGCAAACCGCATAGGAGGGTGCATTCAGTCCCGCATTCAAGCTCGTTTCAGCGGTGACGATCGCGGTGAGAGCGTTCAGAATGTCCGTCTGCGTCCTGCCATCGAAATTGCGACGCGTGCCCTTTCGCTTGCCAAACTTCACATGATCGTAGTGCACATGCCAGCGTGCACCCTCGCCGGCCCTGAACTCCGCATCTCGGCGTGTTCCGCTCACCGTCATCTCCTTGGTGTTCAGTCTCCCACTGCCGCTCGACGATGTTGCTGCCGACTCAAGCGACTGCTCCGAAGGCACATCGGCCAGCTCCTCGCACCGCCTCAGAAACTTCCCCATGCCCTCCATCGTCAACGATTTCAAAGCGCTGTCGAAGTATGTCCTCCGCGACGCAGCACTCACGGTTGCGCGGTCATTATCATTCGGGAACAGAACCTTACCTTCCGGCGCGTTCAGAAATGTCACTCGGCCTGAATGGCCCTTCAGCTTAAAGGCATCCAGTGCGTCCTGCCGGGCGGCTTTCTCTGCTTGCCGAGCTTCCTCCATCCGGATTTGTTCCAGCCGAGCTTCCTCCTGCCGAATTTGCTCCAGCCGGATTTGCTCTCGTCGAGCTTGCGCCTGCCGAGCTTCCTCCGCCTGCCGAGCTTCCTCCGCCTGCCGAGCTTCCTCAGCCTGCCGGGCTTCCTCAGCCTGCCGGGCTTGCTCCTGCCCAGCTCCCTCCCGCTGCCCCTGAGCCCCCGCGTTCCCCCACCTAGGGCGCCGAGGCCCCTGCTGCCGGCGAAACTGCTGTTCCTGTCGCCTCGCCTCTCCACGTTGCTGACGATCGTGCTGCCTTCCCATCGCGCGCAGGAAGGCTCCATCCCTCTGCATCTGCAAAACCGCGTTCCCCGCGACAGGTATCGCTGAGGGAGGCGTCGGTACTGTGACCGCTGGCAACCCTTTTCCATCCACTGCGCGCTGGGCCGCACCCATGTTCGCTGGCCTGTACACCGGCGGAGCCGGCGCCTGAACCATTCGCTGCACGCCTTCTTTCAGCCCGCCCGGCTTGTACACCGGCGGAGCCGCTACTGCGGGTGCCACTACGGCGGATCTCTGTCCGGCGGATGCCGGTACAGCGGGCATCTGCTGTAAGCCCTGCCCTGATTGAGGCCTGTACACCGGCGGGGCTCCTGCCTGTATGGAAGCACTCCGGGACGGAGCATCGGCCTTTCGCTGCAGCACCCTCGCAGCGGCGTCGGGCATTGTCTGTCTTTGCAAGGCTGCTCTTGGATGTGCCGTTACAGGCACTCCCATCGATCTAGGCTGTGCGGGCCCGTACACCGGGGGAGCCGTGACGGCCCGTATCTGCTGTACGCCATGCCTTGACTGCGGCCTGTATGCCGGCGGCCCGGAAGCAGCGAAATGCCAAACAGAGTTATTTATCTGCATACCTTGGCTCTTGGGAGGATCCGTCGGCTTACTAGGTCTCATCGTCTCGCCTCAACCCAGCTATTGAAATCTAGTGGATTAAAGGCCAATATATCTTAGTCTTCAGGCGAAGTGGTAGACAAAACTTCATTACATAATCCGCGGACCTCAATCATGCGCCCGCCCGATGAGCGAGTTCGAGTATGGCTCCGACAGACGACAACCATTTTGTTGCCCAGTTATACCTTAAGAATTTCGTCACAGCTTCAGGCGAGGTTTTTGAAGATCGCATACTTGTCTCCCGCTCAAGGGTGCCGGTGTGGAAGCCTGTCAATATAGCCGGAACTGGATATGAGAAAACCTATACACGAGGATTGTGCGCGGAGAAGAAGCGGACGACATCGAACAATGACTGAACCGCGAATTTGAATCGCCAGAGAAAGAACCATTCATGAAGGTCCTCGCCAACCAAGAGCTCAAGCAAAGCGATCGGAAAACACTCGTCCGGCCCCCCGCGTTTCTTATAAGAAGCCTGCCGCTCTGGAATCGGATGGCCCCAGTTGCATTGGAACAGTCTTTGAAAGGCGTGGAAGCTGACGTTCGCGATGCGCTTCGGCAGATGCGGAAATCGCCGGGATTTGCTGCAGTTGTGGTCCTTGTGCTGGCGCTGGTTGGTGCGAACGCGTCAGCCTTCCGTGTGTTAAATGCTGTTCTTCTGCGGCCTCTGGAATTCGCAAACGCAGATCGTCTCGTGCAAATTACGTCGGTGGAGATTGGAAAGCCGGTGGGCATTGCGGCCATCAGCAGTACGATCGCGGTGCCAGCGAGCAAGACGGTTACGAAGTCGATGTCGAACGCCGTTTTAGCTTGAGTAATCAATTTCGCCGCGGCGTTACCAGACAAATATTCAGCGAGCAGCAGCACCTGATCGAGGCTGTCCCTGGCGAGCGCTGGGGCGAGAATTCTCTGCGGTAGTACAAGAGCTTCCGTATAGGTAAAAGACAGAATGCTACCGAGGTTGCGATGATCGCGGTCAATACACCGGCCGTCAGGCGTCCGTTACTGAATAGCGAGAAGTCAATCATGGGGCCTGAGGAACGGTTCAGCCGCCTCACGAAAATGACCATAACCATCATGCCGATGACACCTGCGAAAGTGGCCCCAAGCAACCCTGCTTCTGGTATTGCGACCTCCATCAGCGCATAGACCAGGCTTACCATCGCGACCATGGCGAGTAGCGAGTCCAGGAGCTCGAGAAATTGCCAATTCCGGTTTGCCCGTGATCCGGGGGCAGGGAAACGCCTCGTTGACATACCCTTTCGGAAGAGCTTAAGGTCTTTTCCCTCTCATTACGGCCCCGCTCAGGTGAAGGACCAACGTCGAAACGTGATCGGTCGCAGTCGGTATAAATTCGATCTGTGCGTCCATGGCACGCGTAAAGAACTGTGGGTGCCCGTTGATCTGTCCTTCATAAGAGAATTCTAACGGCGACTGTCCCGTTGCCAGCACGACCAGGCCCTCGTCCGTTGCTGTTATGTTGAGCGATAGCTGCGCCGAGATTTGGTAGTCTCCGACAAACTTTGAAAGTTCACCTTTTGCGATTGGCACCGCAACTCTCTGCTTGGCAAGTGTGACCGTTTTTCCCAGTGTCACGTCGAGTAGTTTCGCAGCCATTTTATCCGGTGCATCGCCGCTTACATTGGACAGGGCAATGACAGCGATATTGCGGGCCGGGACGTAAATCATGTAGCTGTTGAAACCTTCAATGCTGCCGCCGTGTTCAACCACTTCCATGTCGTCTTTACGACTCACAAATACGCCGCAGCCATAATTCCCTTTAGTGGCCGTAGTCATCTGCTTCAGTGATGACGCAGACAGAATCTTCCCGCCAAAGAGGCCCCTTTCCCACCGCAGCAGATCTCCAGTTGTCGAGTACATGGAGCCAGTGGACCAGCCCACAGACATTGATTGGGAACGCGCGGGAACGATGCCTTTCGAGCCAGTCTGGTAACCCTCAGCTCTTTCGGGCAAGATCAGGTCGTCGTCGTCGAGCCCCGAATCCTTCATTTCGAGGGGTGCAAAAATGCGTTCTTGTAAGAGATCCACATAGCGTTGGCCGGTCACTTTTTCCAGGATGATACCGAGCAACGCATAGTTGGAATTGCTGTACTCCCACCGTGTTCCAGGCGAGAAGTTCAGAGGCTTGTCTTTGAAAAGCTCCATTTCCTCGGCTGGTGTGTGAGAAACCATCCGCCATTCAAAGAATCGTTTGTCGAAAATGAAGTTGGGAACGCCCGAGGTGTGATGCAGCAGATCGGCAAGTGTTATCTTGTCCCATGTAGCCGGAGAGTCAGGCAGATATTTGCCGATAGGGTCGTCCAAGGAGAGCTTGCCGTCTTCTTGCTCCAGGAGAACGAGCGCCGCGGTGAATTGCTTTGTCATCGAGCCGATCCTGAACTTCACGCCAGGCGAATCGGGAATATTCCACTCCAAGACTGCTTTTCCGTAACCCTTGTCGAGAAGTATGTCGGAGCCCTTTGCCACCAGGACCGCACCCATGAATGCATCGTCTTTGGTGAACGAACCTGCTACCTCATCCAAACGCTGCTTGGTCGAGTTCGGCTCGACAGTATCGGCTTGGGACGGCGGAGAGACTCGCAAGTCACTTGAGGTCACCTTGTGAATTATGGATGCGGTCATGGCGCTGGTTTGAGCCAATGTTGTTGCATGGCACACAACGCAAATCGCTGCGAATAGGTAAGTACCCGGGCGCTCGAGGCAAGCGCGGCTCTTCGAACTATTCATTCAGGGTCCTTTCGTTGCAAGGGAGGTATGGCGTCTCAAGCTTTAAGGAGCCACGGCTATTGGCTTGGGTGATGGCTCCAATTTATAAGCGTTGCTAAAGCGGACGCGAACGAGCCAATAGATCATCAAGGGGAACGGTAGGAGGGCGAGTACGGTCAGAAAGATGGAGCCGCGCAGGAAAGCGGGAAAGACCTGTTGCTGGCCAAGGAAGAAAGACCCCGTTGCAATGAAGAGTCCGAAGCACATCCGCCAGAGGTGACGCGTGATTCGCGGTCTGCCGGAGATGCCACCGCGAGCGAGCATGCGGATGTCTCCGGCGGCGGCCAACAGGAGGATGGCTGCCATGAAGAAGCACATGGCGACGGGGGCGTTCCTGTCGGGGTGGTGGAGGGTCCAGACGCCGAGCGTAATGATGGCGGCGGCTCCTCCAGTGCCGACGACAAGTGCGGCGAGGTCAAGCCGGCCTATGCCCCGACGGCGGCCTGCGAGCCACGCCGTGGAGATCATGTAGAAGGTTATGATGCTGCCGACGATGTTGCCGTGCTGCGACTTCATGATGGCGAGGCAGAGGGCGCTGGAGGCCAGGGTAAGCATCGCGACGGTGAAGATGTTTCCGGAAACGCGATGTAGGCGCCTGCCTTTGCGGACGGCCATCGCGAATGTGCCGGACAGCAAGCCGACGGTGCCAGCGAGAATGTGGAGAATCAAGAGCGGGAGCCGCATGCTTCCACGTCCTTCCAGCATTAACCGCTTCAATCAACAAAGCTCGCTGCAGCGCAGATGCGCAAACAACTGTTACATCTGCGCTTAGAGAAAGATGTCTCTTTTGATACACCTCTGCAATTGCGCCTCACTTAGTGAGAGGGAATTCCCATTGTTGCAAGATCTCCGCCAAGGTGTGGGTTGAGGGTGGTCGGGCCTGGAAATGTTCTTCTGCCTGAATGCGTCAATCGAAATTCCACCTCTGCTGCACCCCTTGACAATTAATAGTCGGGCACCTACCATCAGCCTCAGGTTGAGGGTAGAATGTCTTCTCTGGGAAGACAGGCACAGCAGCGGGTCGGACTTCTCCAGGGAACCCTGGACATGCTCGTATTGCGGACCCTCCTCTACGGTCCTGCTCACGTTCACCAGATCGGGAAGCATATTCAGAGAACTACAAATGATTTCCTGCAAATGCAGCACGGTTCGCTCTATCCCGCCTTGCATCGTCTGGAGCTACGAGGATGGGGTAGTGCCAAATGGGAGACGGCTCCCGACCGAAATCGGGAATTCAAATATTACCGATTAACCGACAAAGGCAGGAAACAACTCGTGGTCGAGGAATCGCAGTGGAAGCAGATGGCCGAGGCCGCTGCGCGCGTGATGTGGCCCGCCGCCCAGGAGAGTTGAGATGAACTGGTGGCAGATTAAGAAGCGAAGTTCTGACCTGGAGCGAGAACTTCGCTCTGACATCGAATTAGAGGAAGAAGAACAACGAGAAAATGGCCTCCCACCAGAAGAGGTCCACTATGCTGCTCGGCGTGCTTTCAGCAATGCAACGTTGATTAAAGAACAGACCCGCGAAACTTGGGGAGGGATGTGGATCGAACGGCTTCTCCGGGACCTGCGCTATGCTTTGCGTCAACTAGCTAGGGCGCCCGGGTTTACTCTGACCGCTGTTCTTACTCTCGCAATCGGAATTGGCGGGGTCACCGCGGTGTTCTCCGTTGTCCTGGCCGTGCTTCTGCGACCGCTGCCATTCAAGGATTCCGGGCAGTTGATCAGCCTGCATGAACACATCGAAGGCGTTTCACACGGCCTGAATGTAACCGCACCCGACGTGCTCACCTTTGAGCGCGCGACCAATGCTTTCACAGCGGTCGGCGGTTTCGTTGGATCGGGATACGAGCTGACCGGCGCCGGTGCGCCCTTCAAGGCCGCGCGGAACGAGTCACCGCTTCACTGTTTCCCTTGCTCGGCATCGACCCAATGCTGGGGCGCACCTTCACACGGCAGGAAGATGACGACGCTTCCCCGGTGGTGGTGATCAGCTACGCGCTGTGGAAAGATCGCTTTCATGGCGACCCGAACGTGCTGAGGACGACGGTCGACCTGGATCGGAGGCCGTACGCAATCATTGGCGTCATGCCGCGCAGCTTTGAATTTCCGCTGGACGCGGGTCGTCTCAGTCATCGTGACCTGTGGGTGCCCATGAGCTTCACACCCGTAGAAAAGAAGAGTGAAGGAAACAACTTCGACTTTAGCGCGATAGCCCGCCTGAAGCCCGGCATCGCAATGCCGCAGGCGCAGCAGGACGTGGACCGTGTGATGGCAGGGATACAGGCCCAATATCCGGTAAACGGCGGCGTGAAGATTCACGCCAGCTTTGTTCTATTGCGGGAAGAAGTGATCCACAATGCCAGGCCGATTCTTCGCATCTTGTTGGGCGCGGTGGCGTTGATTCTGCTCATCGCATGCAGCAACCTGGCTAACCTGCTGCTGGTAAGGTCCGCGGGCCGCAGGCGCGAACTGGGAATGCGCATGGCTTTGGGTGCTGCGCGCAAAACGCTGTTCCGCCAGCTTCTCACGGAAAGCCTGGCCTTGAGTTGCCTGGGCGGTGCGGCAGGTACGGCGTTGGCGGTCGTTCTGGTTCGGCTGGCGGCGGCCAAGCTTCCCGACTCGTTGCCGAGGCTCTCAGAGATCGGTATTAGTTGGCCGCTCCTGTTCGCCGCAGTGCTTCTCACCGGCGTAACCGGCCTGCTCTGCGGACTTGTGCCTGCCATCCAGAGCACGCGCCGAGAGGTGCTGGATTCACTTCGAGACGGAGGACGAGGTGCAGGCCACAGCCGAAGGCTATCTCATCTAAGGAGCGGCATGGTGGTGCTTGAGATTGGACTCGCAATGGTTCTGCTTGTCTCGTCAGGTCTTCTTCTGCGCAGCTTCGCGAAGATGCTGGAGGTGGATCCGGGGTTTGAACCTTCGCACGTACTGACCGCTTCTCTCGCACTTCCAGGCGTCAATTATCCCACTCAGCAGAAGGTTAACGCACTCTTTTCAACCCTGCAGCAGAGGCTCGAAAGTGAGCCCGGCGTGAAGTCGGTTGGGTTTGCCTCAAACATTCCCATCGTTGGCCAAAAACCTGGACGATTGATTGCTCCGCAAGGATATGTCGAACGGCCCGGCGAACGGATGATCATCGTTTCAAACTACCTCATGCGGGGAAATTACTTTGAAGCGGTCGGCATTCCGCTGATCCGGGGCCGGTATCTCGGCGGCTCTGACGATCAACCGGGTGGGCCGCTTGTTACGGTGATTAGCCAGTCGCTGGCAAGCCGCTACTTTCCCGGGAAAGATCCATTGGGCCTGCAGATCAAAGTGGGTCCAGACTTCGCTTCACCCATGCCCGCCATGACGGTGGTTGGCGTGGTTGGCGATATCAAGCAAGGTGCCCGCGATGAAGCCACCGTTCCGCAGATGTATGAGCCACTGTCGCAAGGTGCAGCGGACCTTGGGCCCTTTGCATCCATGGTGGGTGTGAATGGCGATATGGACCTCGTCATTCGAACGACCGGCGATCCCTCTGCACTTGTGAACGCTGTGAACAGCGCCGTCCATCAGCTCGATCCTCTGCTTCCCGTAGACAATGTCAACACCATGGACGAGATTGTGGCTGCGACAGAATCATCGCGTCGCTTTAACACTGTCATTCTGACCAGCTTTGCCGGTATCGCGCTCTTGCTTTCGCTGCTCGGTATATATGGAGTGATGGCATATTCGGTATCGGAACGGACGAGTGAAATCGCGATTCGTATGGCACTCGGCGCAACACGAGACGGTGTCTTGTTGAAAACGCTGCGGCACGCATTCTCGCTGACCATGCTCGGTGGAACAATAGGGTTGGCCGCCTCGCCGGGGCTGACTCGATTGCTTTCAGGTCTGCTCTACAACGTGATGCCGTTGGATGTGTCCGTGATGATGAGTGCGCTCATCTTGCTCTTCGTCTGCTCGTCATTGGCGGCGTTGATACCCGCACGTCGGGCGGCCTCTGTCGAACCCATGCAGGCGTTGCGAAGCGAATAATCGGGTCGACGGATTCGCCGCAGCCTTCCAGAAGAAGGGTCACTGTCGTCATTTGATGCCAAATCGCTATCACTCGTCGACGGCAGATAAGTAACGAAATGTCGGCATGGCGACTGGAATCTCGTGCCCTCCCTCCGGACTGGGGTTTGAGGAGGTTCCCGGTGCCTGCGGCGTTTTTGAGGACTGATCCCGAATCTGGGGCGCACCCCAATATCTTTCCACGGTGAAGTTCCACCCCAGCGCGCAAAGACCCGTTGCCTGGGGGCTGCAGGAATCTGCGGAAGGCTGGGGCGCCCAGGTTTATGGGCAGGTCAAGGGCGGGACCCGTTGTCAAAGTCTCAAGTGGCCAACGATCTGAGCGCCTCTCTGAAGAACTCGAAACTTGGAGAAAGATTTGTGTCGATGTCCATATGCGGGGAGATTTCCGTCGCCCATTTTGATTTCTCTGCTCCTATTGACTGCCAACCTCTTGCAGATAGTTTCCTAGCGCCACCGGGGAAGATTGCGTCTGCCAATTTTTCCCATGTGCCACAGATGCTGTCGTTGACATAAGAATTCAGCACAGCATTATCAGCATTGGCATATGCCGTTCGGACGGCAGGTAAATCACCGAGGAGCCATGCCTCTCCTTCTTCAATTGCCATACAAAATCTTGTCGTAGGTTTTGGATGGCAGGCGTCGAGAATCGCAGCCAACTCTTCGATAAACGCGGAGAGGTTTTTATCATCGAGGTCGCAGACCACAATTACAGCAGCCTTGTAGTCAGGAGGGTACCCAGCGAAGGCCTTTCCGTACCCCTTCAGTAGTTTAGGAATGTTTTCGAGCAGAATCCGCTTGCTTGGATCGTCCGCATCCCTCATATTCCTGGGGATCCGCCCGATCCCTTTGTAAGAATAAATTGCAAATGTAGGGCGGTTCCCTAAAATCTTCGGTATAAGGATTTCCAAGGCTTTCTTTCCTGATTGATCCTCAACGAGTATCTCAAAATGCATGGAGCTATCTCCCATCCAGATAATCGCTGTACCAAAGGCCGCCTAGCAGCAGACCCTCCGACACCATATTTTTGACCACGGCGTTATCGCTCGCTCGGCTGATGATAGAGAAACCGTCTTCACCCTTCTCCAACACCCATACCTCCTCGGGTGAGAGGGCATCGACGAAGTAGGGCTGGTGGGTTGTTACAAATATTTGGGATCCTCCTTTTAGGCCGGATGCGTGCTCGCGAAACTCGATTGCGAGAGATTCGAGAAGCTTGTGATACAAACCATTCTCTGGTTCCTCTACGCAAACAAAAGGCGGAGGCGAAGGATCTTCAAGTAGTAACAAATAGGCGAAAACCTTCAAAGTTCCGTCGGAAAGTTGTTGGGAGTAGAAAGGGTCCCGGAAACCGTGATCATTGAACCTAAGCAGGAGGCGCCCATCGGTAGTCTTCTCCGTGTCGATTTTCTTGACCCCGGGTATCTTAGTAGCGATTCGATCTAGGATCGCTTGAAATTTCTTAGGATGTTCCCGCTCCAAGAACTGCACAACGTTACCGAGATTGTCGCCGTGTACATTCAAATGTTTTTGAGGTCCAGCCATGGGGAGGCTGCGAGCGGCGTCAGGACTGAAATAACTCAGGTACCACCCTTCAATGAACCGCCTAAATGCCGAAATGCGTGGATGCTGTTTCAATGCGCCCAATGTAGAAATCCCTAGCTTTCGTCGGTCGTCAAGCTCGACGACCTCAGTCTCCCTGCCTTCCTCTTCGCTGTCGCCCTCCGTGATCGTTGCAATCAGACCGGACATGTCCAGCTTATCCTCGTCTATTTGCTGGCCCTCAGTCTCCCCCTTCCACACAATCCCCTTCCCTTCGTTTAGAACGAGGAAAGAGAACGGCCGACCTGTGGATTGTTTTTTTCGCCGCTGTCGTAGTCGTTCCTTCGCTACGAAGGGTCGACCCGTCGGATCGATATCGAGAGACAATTCGTAAGTAATTGGTCGCGCATCCCGATCTTCCCTGTAGTAGACCTCGAGCTCAATTGGACCAGTTACTCCCTGCGATCTCAGGCGCTCGAAGCCGCCTCTGCCGCGCGAATCGCACGCCTCCTCGACCCCAAGTTTCAGACAGTCGGCCAAGAACCCAAAGGCATCAAAAAGGGAGCTCTTTCCGACCCCGTTTTTACCGATGACTGCTGTCATCGGGGTGAGCGGGTCCGGATGCTGCTTGCTTAGAACCTTTCCGAGAGTAACGTCCCTTAGGGCGCGAAAGTTCTTGATCCTTATCCCTTCAATTCTTGCCATTCAACATACCTCAAGGTGAGCCCACAAATCGCCCTGCCCCAGACCTTTGGAAGTCGTCAATTGATCGGGCATGGCTATTGCGTGCCACTATCACAACATAACACTTTACGTCTGGGATCTTGGTGCGGCACGTGGCCCATCCTAGATCGCCTCTTCTCTGAGGTTGGGTAACAACGAATCTCGCTTAGATTTGTCCAAGCCATGGTGTATTTTGGGCACAATCCGGGGCGGCCCTGATCTCGGCGCCTCGCCCCGCAGATTACTCCTGAGAAGTCGGCCAGTGTCATGGGATCTTGGGACAACTGAACTATACCCTGATTCTTTGTCACCGTTCGATTAAGAAGTCCGAAAGCCTCTGCTCCTTCCTCGTTTCAGGGGTTGAGAGCGCAAAGAACCTCTGCAGATCGCTCGGTTTCACTCGGGAGGACAGCGGTGAAGGGAAGGCTGTAGTCTCCCACCCTAGCGAAAAAAACAGAATCGTCGCGAGGGCGGGGCACCAGGATAGTCGCAGCGCGCGGCAGAAGCCGGTCAACAGGGTGGTTGCGCGGAGACGCGCGTTTACTCGGCGCGCAATGCTTCGTTGGGGTCGATGCGGACGGCGCGGAGTGCGGGCAGGAATGCCGCGAGGGCTCCTGCGGCGGCCAGCAGCAATATGACGGACGCAAAGGTGACTCCGTCGAAGGCCGAGACGCCCCAAAGCTGGGAGCGCAGCATGGGAACCATGAGGAATGCGGCTGCGAGGCCGATCCCGATTCCGATGCCGACGACCTTGAGGCACTTACGCAGCACCATCTGAAGCACATTGCCGGGTCGTGCGCCCAGCGCCATGCGGATCCCGATCTCGTGCGTCATGAGCGAGACCGTGTAAGCGGTGATGGTGAAGATTCCGATGAGCGACAAGAGCAGTCCCACGCCGGCGCAGACGGCGAATGAGATGACTCCGAAGCGCGGCTTTGCATAGCTGTGCTGGTCAAGGAACTGATCGATGGTCATTGGTTCGGTGAGCACGACTTCCGGATCTATGTTCCACATGGCGCGGCGCATGCTGTTGAGCAACAGATTGGGATCGGTCGCAGTGCGCACCAGAAAGCCGAACTGCCTGATGGGGACGAACGAATGAGGGATGACGGCCTCGGGCGCGGGAGGGTTCTCGATTCCCGCATTGGCGAAATCGCTGACCACGCCGATGATGGAGAACGTCACATCGTGCACGGTTTCGGGATCGCGGTCGAGGGCAGCGAATTTGATCTGGTAGCCGATCGGGTCTTCTGTGCCGAAATACTTGTGCGCCATTGTCTGGTTGATGACCGCGACGCTATGGCGGGTGGCAATGTCGTCTCGAGAGATGAGGCGACCGCGCAAAAGCTGCAGGCCGAGCGTTCTGAAGTAGTGCGCGCTGCAGCCATCGATCATGATGTTCCATCGCCCCTGGTGCGGTTTGCCCACGATGGTGATGTCGGAGTCTGCGCCGCCAAAGAGCGGCGTGTCAAATGACTGAGCAGCGCTAACCACGCCTGGGATGGATTCGAACGAGTCCAACAAATGCTCGATGTACTGGATGCGTTCTTCGGGCGACTTGTAGCGGTCTATGGGAAACGGGACCCAGGCTGAGAGCAGGTTGGTTGACCGGATGCCATAATCGACGTGCATCATGGCGATAAATGTGCGCATGACCAGGCCGGCCGCGACCAGCAACACGACCGACAGCGCCACCTGGCCTGCGACCAGCGCCGAGCGGAAACTGCCGCCGCGAAAGCTTGCGTTGACGCCGACGCCGTTGCTGCCCAGCTGCTTTTGCAGATTGCTGCGCAAGGATACGATGGCGGGCACGATGCCCGCGGCGATCGTGGCCACAAACGAGATGCAGACCGCCACCAGCAGCGTGGGCCAGTTGAGATGCACGTCGGCTTCGCCGCATAGCACTTGTGCAAATGTCCACTCTTTGGGAATCACGTTGAGCGCAACCCAGGTGAGCAGGCAGCCCATGAGGCATCCGACTGTGGCGAGCACGAGGCTCTCAGCGAGGAACTGGCGCATGAGGCGATGCTTTCCGGCGCCCAGCGCGGTGCGAACCGCCATCTCCTTTTGCCGCGCGCTGGCATGCACCAGCAGCAGGCCCGCCGCGTTGCTGCACGAAATGATGAGCAGCAGGCCGACGGCCGCGGCCAGCAGAAAAAACATCTTCTCGTAGCCGGCGTAGAGCGCATCGCTCCAATTCCGCGCGAAGGCCACGGGGTGATCGGGAAAATCGTGAGGGTTGGCGCGGACCAGCTGGCTGACAATTGCGTTTAGGCCGGCGCCGGCGGCCTCGCGACTCACGCCCGGGCGCAGTATCGCGTTGGCAAAGTAGTAGGTGGGGGCCCGCTCGTCCTGCTGCTGGATTATCTGCCACGAGACGGGCAGGTACAGGTCAGAGCCCAGAAGTTGAAAGCGAGGCGGCATAACGCCGACGATGGTGCGGGTTCGCCCGCCAAGCACCATGGTTGTGCCAAGTACGTGCGTGTCGCCGTTGAAGCGCGACTGCCAGAACTTGTAGTTGAGCAGAATCACCGGTGGGGTGCCGGGATTGGAATCGGCCGGCGTGAAGCCACGGCCCAGCAAGGGCTGCATGCCGAAAAACTGCATTGAGTTGGGAGTGAGCGCGCCGCCATGGAGCATCTCCGCGCCTCCGTCGTGCAGGTAACGGACGTACCAGGTGGCGTAGCCGGCGAAGTCTTCAAAGTCGCGCGTCTCGTCGCGTAATGCAGCAATCTCTTCGAGCGTGAACATGGAGCGGCGTTCGTCGAGAGCCTTGGGATTTTGGACTTCGATACTGGCCAGCCGGTCTGCGTCGCGATAAGGGAAGGGGCGAAGCACGCCGTTATAAACCACGCTGAAGACCGTGGCTGAAAAGCCGATTCCCAAGGCGAGCGCCGCAACAGCTACAGCTGAAATGTTGCCGGCGCGGCGCAGTGAACGCACCGCAAAACACAGGTCGCGAAACAGGTCAGTGATATACTGGCCGACCGACATTTCGCGGACCTGCTCGCGGATGCGTTGCGGATTGCCGAGTTTGAGCAGCGCGCGCCGCCGCGCTTCTGTAGGGTCGAGGCCGGCGGCCATGAACTCATCGGTAAGCTCGTCAACGTGGAAATTCAGCTCGCCCTCGAGTTCCCTGACATACTTCGATTTGCGGCTCCAGATTCGCATTTGGCCAACCTGCTTGCCCAGGATTTTGCTCCGCTGCGGATTGCTTCACCGCATAACTCAACTGCAGACGCGCGATTACCGCGACTCGGCCAGGCACCTCGCCATGGTGGCAACCACTCGTTGCCAGCTCTGCATCTCCGTGGTGATCTGCTTCTCGCCCAGCTTGGTCAAGGAATAATACTTGGCTCGCCGGTTCTTTTCCGTCGTTCCCCACTCTGCCTTGATCCACTTTCGATCCTGCAGCCGAACCAGCGCCGGATAGATGGTGCCCTGGTTCATGCTCAGCGAGTTGTCGCTCAATTGTTCGATGCGGCGCGCGATGCCGTAGCCGTGCAGTGGACCCATCGTCTCAAGAATCTTCAGAACCATCAGATCCAGCGTTCCCTGCAATACCTCCGATTTATCGTCTCCCATGGAGCACACCCGCCAGTAGATTTCACCAGTCTGCCCCGTTTCCATGTTGAATGTCAAGTGAAGATCGGGTAGACCGGACAGACCAGGAGCGGGGCCGATCGGGTCAGAACAGCGCCTCGATGTTCAAGTTTCTCTGTCTCTGCTGTAGCCCCTCGATGCTGCCATGCTGCCTCAGTTCTTCCCTGATGGCACGCGCCTCATCTTTCTGCCGCGTGCCGCGCAGGTATTGCTCATATTCGTTCATGATGGCTAAGCAGACTGGATGACTCCAGCCGAGCTGTTTTTGCGCCACCGCAGCGCCGTCTTTCATCAGGCCCCGGGCGCGCTCCAGATCGCCTGACTTCCAGTATGTAAAGCCCAGCAGAAACGATCCGAAGCCGGCGGGGAAATCCCCGGGCTGATAAGTGCGGTGAACAACATTCATTGCAGTTTGTATGATTGCGATCGCCTCGGCATA
>DATDLS010000139.1:0-5450 GCA_036519195.1 Occallatibacter sp.
GGCAGTGTCAGCCCCTTCGGGGAGCAGTCGTGCAACTGCCCCCTACAGGAAAGCGAACAGGTCTTCCAGTTCACAACAACTGGACGAAGACCCTTGGGAACCACTCCATACGCGTTGGCGGTGACCTGCGCTATGCCTTCAACCTGCGCAACGCCAGCGACAATAATCGTGCCGGGCTCTTGACCTTTGATAACTCGACCAATGCGGGAACGACCGGGGGGGCCATTCGGCTCTGGCCTTGTCTCGGTCCTGGAGGGACAGATCGCAGAATTTCAGCGCTTCGATGTCTATAACTCCAACGCTGCGAACCGCCAGAAGCGATTGGCTTTCTATGCTCAGGACACCTGGCGCGTAACGCCGAAGCTTACGCTCGATTACGGCGTTCGCTGGGACATCATCTTTCCTGAGACGGTCAATGGAGCGGGAAATGGCGGATTTACGGATTTGACGGCCGGGATCATCCGCGTAGCCGGAGTTGGCGGCATTCCTACCAATGGGGGTGAGAACATCGACCTGACTGACGTTGGCGGCCGTTTCGGCTTTGCCTATCAGGCAAAGCCCCGAACGGTTCTCCGGGGCGCTTTCGGCCAGGTCTTCGATGACGTCGGCTTCTTCGGAACGATCTTCGGTTCTTCATTGACGCAGAACGTTCCAGTCGTGACGCAGGAGAGTGTCGGCAGCGCCAGTGCAACGACGCCAATCTACTCCTACACCTCGATCCCGGGCAAACGGCACAGTTCCTGATCCCGACGAACGGTATCATCCCGATTCTGCCCGGTATCAACTACAACGTGCGGCCGAGCACGCTCGTCCTGCCGGAGGTCTATCAATTCAATGTTAGCCTTCAACGTAAGCGTGGAAGATTGGCCGTCTGGACAGGGTCGGATGGTTATGGGGTGCTGAGTGACCGGTTGTGTCCACGTATTTCGGAGATGGACACAACTGGTTGTGTGGATGCGAGCAGCTTATCGAGGGGGATTGATTTCGTCGGTGAAGACGTCGTCTTCGAGTGCCTTGGCGATGGCTTGATCGAGGCGGGTCAGCAGCTGGGCCAGAGTCTCGCCCTCGCGGCGCACCAGCATCGCCAGGGAGTTGTGCTCGTCGGCGGCCACGGCGACGCAGCCGATAGGGTACATCTGTCCGAGCGTGATTTCGCCATAGTCGATGAACTCGGCGATGTGCGGCAGGGACAGGAGGTCGACCATGGGGTTGCTATCGACTGGCCGCTTCTCTATGCGGCGGCCTGGTTTGCGAGTGACAGGCTTGGGGCGACGTTCCACGGCAGCAACTCCTCGATGCGAGATATGGGATGATCGGCGATGCGGCCGAACACGTGGCGCAGATAGGCTTCCGGGTCGAGGCCGTTGAGCTTGGCGCTGCCGATCAGACTGTAGAAGACGGCGGCCCGCTCTCCACCGGCGTCGGACCCGGCAAAGAGGTAGTTGCGGCGGCCCACGGCGACCGCACGCAGCGCTCTCTCGGCGGCTGAATTATCCAGTTCAATGCGGCCGTCGTCGAGGTAGCGCACCAGCGCGTTCCAGCGGGCGAGCGCATAGTGGATAGCCGCCGCCGTCTCGGACTTGCGCGGCAGCTTCGACAGAGATGTTTCCAGCCAGTTGCGCATGGACTCGATCTGTGGCCGGGCACGTGCGTTGCGAACTTCGCGCCGCACGTCGGGTGGTCGTCCCCGGATCTCCTTCTCGATCGCATAGAGAGGGGCGATGCGTTCAACCGCCTCGGTGGCAATCGGCGACTGATGCGCCTCCATCAGGTCATAAAACTTGCGCCGGATATGCGCCATGCATGGGGCTTCCTGAATCAAGCCATCTTCGTAAAGCTTGTTAAAGCCGGAGTAGGCGTCGGCCTGGAGGATGCCACGGAAGCTTGCCAGATGCCGCTGCGGATGTTCTCCTTTACGATCCGGCGAGTAAGTGAACCACACTGCGGGAGGCGCGATGTCGCCCGCTGGGCGACTGTCACGCACGTACGTCCAGAAGCGTCCCGTCTTCGTCCTGCCGTTGCCGGGAGCGAGCACCGGAAGCGGCGTGTCGTCGCCATGCAGCTTGTCCGTGTTCATCACGTAGCGGCGCAGCACCTCGACCAACGGCTCCAGCAGGTGGCTGGCCTCTCCAACCCACTTGGCCAGAGTCGAGCGGTCCAGATCGACGCCTTCGCGGGCATACATCTGCGACTGACGGTACAAGGGCAAATGATCCGCGAACTTCGCAGTGAGAACGTGAGCCAGCAGTCCCGGACCGGCAAGGCCGCGATCGACAGGCCGGGTGGGCGCGGGCGCCTGCACCACGCATGCACAGCGTGCGCAGCTCAGCTTCGGGCGAACGTGACGGAGGACCACAAAGCTGGCGGGAATATACTCCAGCATCTCCGAAACGTCTTCGCCCAGCTTCTTCAGTGTGCCACCGCACTCCGGACAGTCCTTGTGTTCGGGCAGATGGGTGTGAACTTCGCGCCGCAGATGCCCGGGCAGGGGACGGCGCTTCCCGGCAGCGGATGGTACAGCCTTCGGGGTTGGAGTACTCACCGGCTCCTGTACAGGTTCGACGCGACTGGCTTCGATGACTTCGAGCTGGAGTTCGAACTGCTCAATCTGCCGGTCGGCCTTCTCCGACCTGCGTCCAAACTGCATGCGCCGCAGCTTCGCAATGATCAGCTTCAGATGTTCGATCACTGCATGCTGGTCCGCAATCATCACCTTCATCGCCGCAGGGCCCAGTGCATCCAGATCCGGCAGCGTTCGAGGTGCGTCAACCATGGCGGAAGTATGCCACAATCTGTAACTATTTTGGTATGAAAAGAGCGATAACTGCGAGCATAAGTTGCCTTGCCGGATAACTGGTGTTCAGACCGCCATCGGAGGAGAGAAACTACGAGCAGGACGTCTCCAATCGATGCCCTCACACAACATGGAGAGCTGAGCCCGCGTCAACGATACCGTGCCCTCGGTGGCCTGCGGCCATACGAAGCGGCCACGGTCCAGTCTCTTCTGGAACAGACAAAGACCATCGCCATCGTGCCACAAAAGTTTTACCAGGTCGCCTCTGCGCCCGCGAAAGATAAAGACCTGCCCGCTGAGAGGGTTCTGCTCAAGTACAGTCTGCACCATCCCACTGAGCCCGGTGAAGCCACGGCGCATGTCGGTCACTCCCGCCACGATCCAGATGTAAGTGTTCGCCGGGATCATCCGCGCAGACTCTCCAGCACCGCACGCACCACCGCTGTATCGGCATGGCCTTCCACGCTGACCAGCGCCCGCCCCGGAAACTCGATATGAATCGCGCCCGCTGAGGACTCGGCATGCGTTGCCTCCTGTGCTCGCTCTTCCGCGGGTTGGTTAGCGACCGTGACAGGCAACAGTCGCACACCGCCGACTCCCGCCTCGCTGGACGCGGTTCCCAGAAGCCCCGCCTGATAGAGCTTGCGCCACTGAAACAACTGGTTGGCGTTCACTCCATGCCGCCGCGCCATAATCGCCACCGATGTCTCCGACGCCAGCGTCTCCTCTACAATCTGCCGCTTCTCCTCCAACGTCCGGTAGCGCCGCTTGCCTGGGCCGCGCGAAACAAGCTCAACTGTGGTCTCCATGAACTCTCCCCCGTGATCGCGACGTTGCATCGCCCCACAAGAAGAGCTTGTCTAACCCCGATCATCCTGTCCAGACGGCCAATCTTCCACGCTTACCCTTCAACAGCAAGTTACAAGGAACATGTCATTCACAATCGCCGATGTAGGCAATATCGGCGAGCGGGTTTACCCGTCGGAGACAGAGGGGTATGACGTCAACCGGAATGTTCTGCCGACGTCGCCGTCGCAGTTCGCGTCCACAACGAATCCCAATGGACTAAACGAACGTCGTCCCTACTACAACCGTTTCTCCAGCTTCTACGATGGCGCAACGCAGGTCTGCTGTTCGCAAGACATCAACTCGCTTGCACCCGCTGCCCGTGAACATTACAACGCATTGCAGACCACCGTGGAACAGCGCTTCACCCATGGCTTTCAATTGCTCGCAAACTATACATGGTCCCGCGCCATCAACTACGGTTCAACCTACTTCGCCATCGATCCAGCGGTGGAGAAGGGACCAAGCGACACCAATCGCGATCAACTCTTTGTGTTGAGTGGTATCTATAAATTGCCTTTCGGCAAAGGAGAGATGATTGGAGGTTCATCCGGCCGTCTAGTTAACGATTTCATTGGCGGTTGGCAACTTGCAGGCACAACAACCTGGGAGGGAGGGCTCCCCTTTACGCCAACCTATGCTGAGTGCGGTAGCGATCAGGACGTAGACAGTAACTCCGCGACTCCGAGCACCTCAAGCGATTGCCGCCCAGATATCACGGGAGCGGGCAGCGCAAAAGGCTTTGTTCACGGAGCGTCGCAGTACAACCCGATAACCCATAGCCAGACAATCTTCACTCCTGTCGCCGCTCTCACGACGAATGGAGCAGTATCTGGGCCCTTTGTCCGGCCCGCCTTCGGCACTATTGGCGATGTTGGACGCAACTCTCTGCGCGGACCTTCGGACTACTTCGCGGACGCGTCCCTATTCAAGAACTTCGACATTACAAAGAGCGTGAAGGCGCAGTTTCAATTCCAGGCCTTCAATGTCTTCAACCATGTTCCTCTTGGAGTTCCCAACGCGACGGACGCCAGGTGCATTGATTGCGCGACGTCGACCGAAGCCGGCCAGATCACGAATGTGGATATTGCCATCTCCGGATCGGGTCTACCTTACATGCGGCAATTGCAGTTTGGTGCGAAGTTCGTCTTCTGACGAAACCGGGCAACGCACGGAAGAGCTTTGCTCCGGAACGATCCATCGCAAGATACATATTCGAGGACTATGGTTCATCTGATGGTGGAATGAATAGAGCTCTATCTTGTCTTACTCTGCTTTTCACCTGTTTCACTGAACGAACGATGGAGGCACAGATTGTGCCTCCATCTCTTCCCGTACTGACGAACGTTACGCAACAAACATCACCACTTGCTATCTCAAGGGAGATTGTAGCGAACAAGCCTATGTCCGTCGTTTTTGCCAATCGAAATCCTTCAGGCAGAGTCGGGTCACCTCGCTGCTCCTAAGCCCGTAAATGGAACAAAGAAGTAGAATCGCTTTCGCGCGTAGGTCATGAGGAGGGCAGTACGAGAGCGCCAACCCCTGATGGGATGCGGCCTCATTTCTGTAGAACCGCCCCGATGACGAGCATCAGTCCACTCGACAGCGGCAGCAAAACCTTCACATAGCGCAACGCGACGCTCATGCGCTCGACGCCCTCGGTATAGGGCCACACGCCGTGCTTGTCCTTCTCACGTTCAAACAGGGCGATTTTCATCGGCCTCTTCGAACCGGTGTCTCATCCACTCAGCAAAACCGAGCGAAGACACCATGTTCAGTGTGAGTGCCAGCAGAACGGTAGTTAGCGAGG
>DATDLS010000140.1:0-3262 GCA_036519195.1 Occallatibacter sp.
CAGCCTGGTGAACATCTGTTGCTGGTTTTTGCGCGAGTGCATGGGGAACAGTTCGATGAGCCTATCCAAGTTGCTTCACACGGTTTTGCTGCTGCCGGCTGAAATCGAGCTGAGTAAGGATGTGAGGCGCGTGAAGTTGCAGCGCAACCCAAAAAGCCCAGAGGTTATGAAGAAGCTGGAGCCAGCCCTGGAGCGGTTGAATGCGCTGAGTATTCAGCATCTTGACAAAAGGCGAATTGAATTTGCGTTGGTGTAGTATCACAAAATTTGCGTTGGTGTAGTATCATAAATTATGTACATTTTTCTAAATCGCCGAAAGGCATGCCTTTTAGATTTTCTTATTTTTATGAAATTCAGGGACAGTTCGGCTCTGAAGAAGTAGGTAAGGAAGTCAAAGTAAGTTGCACAGCTGACTTTAGATTTGCCAAATCTCTTTCGACCGTGGTCCAGATCGTTTCCAGATCGACTCTGTCGTATTGATGCCGCAGCCAATTTCCCATGCCGCGAATGTCAGCCCAGGGCGGCCCAGGACAAAGTTGCTCGGCCTCTTTGCCAAGACGAACCGCAGCCTCGCTGATTTTCTGCAGCTCCCGCTCCACAGCAGAAGTTGTTTTTTCGTCTTCAGTGAAGGCAACGAGATCGATCCCAGCCACAAATCGCTCGATCTTTTCGATACTGGCGACGATATCTCGGAACGGGGCAGAGGGATTCTTAAAAGGCAATTACCGCCTCTCGTTCCGCCCTCTCCCGGACCGGTTCCTTGAGCGTCTTGGCAGGTGACAGATCGACTGGAACTCCAAGCAGATTCTCCAATCGACCTTGCAAGTGCGCCATGTCGATGAGGCTGAAACGCCTCTTAGAATCGAAATCCGCAATCAGATCAACATCGGACACCGGTGTTTCCTGGCCGCGAGCCACTGAACCATGAAGACGCAGATGGACAATGCCGGCAGCTTGAAGTTCCGGCTCATTGTCGCGCAGCGTCTTGAGCACCGAACTCTTATCCATGCGTCCATTGTGGCATGATTCTTCGACGGGCTCAATTCGGAATTTGTGGAGCGCTTTTCGAATCGGGTGTGGCTCTTTTGGATTTGAGGCTGGAAGCCTACCGAAAATATCTCTATAACAGGTTTTAAATCATCACGTTAGGTAAATAACTGTCATGCGCAAGTTGATTCTAGAAGCTTGGCCCCGGCGACAATGCGCTCTACTGGGTCACAGGGCGCCGGCCGAGGCAATTGCATCGATTTCTCTTATGCGCGGCACCTACGCCACGGTCGTCTCCACCGACCCCAAAGCGAACCAACTCACGGTCGAACGTGAGGACGGCCAGCAAGTGACTTACGATCCCAAGCGCCTGCATGGTATCGCCGCCTACCGGGAAATCGCCAGAGACTTTGCCGAGCGCGACCGGCTCCAGTTCACCGTCAGCAAGCCCGACATGGACATCAAGAACCGCGATCTGGGCACCGTTGAACGCATCGACGGTCCCAATATGACTGTCCGCATGGATGGCGACAAGGCCCGGACTCTGACATTCGACACATCCGAGATGCGCCACTTCGACCACGGCTACGCCGTCACGTCGCACAGCTCGCAGGGACTCACCACGGATCGAGTCCTGGTCAACATCGACACTGCGGCGCACCCCGAACTCATCAACACACGCTTCGCTTATGTGTCCGTCTCTCGTGCGTCGGAAGACGCGCGAATCTACACGAATGACGCAACAACGCTCGCCGAACGCCTCAGCGCCGACATCAGCAAAAGCTCGGCTGTCGAGGTGGCAAGACCGAACAGCGAAATGCAAGCTCACGGACCCCAATCGAAGGAGCAAACCATGACAAACACCAAAGAATTGACCCCCGAAGAGCAAAGACGGCAGTTCCAACAGGAAGCTCACGATACTGCTACCGACAAGGCGCAGTCGCCCTCTGAAATCGACCATCGGCACCACGCACCGATTCACAGTGCTCTTCCAAACGAGGCCGCCGGATACGAGTGGAAACGGGAGACCGGCGACATCCAGAGCTACCAGCACAACCAGACTGGGGGCTGGTTGCATATCGACCAGCAGGGCCAGTTTTACGACCGCCACGCCCAGCCGATTGCGAAGGAACACGCTTTAGAACACGCTGGGCACCTCACGCTTGCGGTCAGCGAAATCTCTCAAGCTCAATCCATCGCTAAAGGCACTGTGGGCACTGACCAGGGATTGAGCTTGTGATTCACCGTCGCCCCGAACCATCCCAATGCCAGTTGGTAGAGAACAGCCGAGTCAAGGACTCTCGGATACAGGTATGTCAAGTTTTGTCGCAAAAAAACTTGACAAAATGGCATAGACGGCACAGAGTAAAGAGGATGGCAAAGGCCGCCAAAACCCGCAGCACCGCCAGCTCCATCCGCATGCAGATTGAACGCGGTGGCGAGAAGTTATGGCGTCACAATGACTACCGGGATCAGCCTTTTCCCGCCGTTGCCCAGACGCTCTCACGCCTGACCCGCAACGGCACATTGGAGCGGTTGAGCAAAGGTGTCTACTATCGTCCCCGTTCGACTGCCTTCGGGCCGAGCCGCCCCAGCCCCACAGCAATCAAGAAGCTGGCAGAGGGAACCAAGACGATCTTCCCATCGGGCACCGCTGCCGCCAATCTGCTAGGTTTCAGCACGCAAACACCGCGGCGAAGCGAGTTGGCAACAAGCTCACTCAGTCTCCCAAGGAAACTCATCGGCGCCGAGACCCGCGTTCATGCACGGAGGCCGGAAGCATGGAAGAGCCTATCTGAAACAGAAGCAGCTCTCCTCGACTTTTTACGCAAGGGCGGAAGCACAAGCGAACTGTCTGCCGAGCGCACCGTTCAGAAGACCTTGGCCCTACTGGCAAAGGATCATCGTCTTGAACGACTTCTCAAGGTGGCTGATTCGGAGCCGCCACGGGTTCGCGCCCTGCTTGGCGCACTGGCGGAAGAGCTTGAGCGAGATCCCGCCGCACGAGCACGTCTCCGTGCCTCCCTGAATCCGCTCTCCCGGTTCGACTTTGGACAATTTACATCCCTGACGCACGCGCGCGAGTGGCAGGCCAAGGAAAGGCCCAAAATGTGAGACTGTTTGAGCATCCTGACTTTGATCAGGTAATTCTTCGGGCCGCGGAGCACTTTCAGCTCCGCCCAGCGATCATCGAAAAGGACTACTACGTCATCTTCCTGCCCTGAATGCGGCTCTCACAATTGAGAACCGCAATTATTTCCCACCCCAGAGGCTG
>DATDLS010000141.1:0-22207 GCA_036519195.1 Occallatibacter sp.
CGCGCGATACGCTGCTGCCACCAACGACACTGTCACCGAGATGGCCGCCACTTGAGCCTCCATACCAGTAATGCGCGCCCGGCGAACCCGTTTGACAAGGGGAGTCAGGGAGCAGGTGGCCCGTGGAATCGACGCAATCGCTTCGTTGCCACATGCAGTCATCGACAGTGCCATGACTACAAGAAGAGTGAGATGAACTTCTGGTGACCTGCGCATGAATTTCTACTGTGCATGCAATAATACTTTGGACAGGGACGGTCAGACAATCGGCGAGGACCTGAGTGGGCTATTTGGGATATTAATCCTTAGTATCGTGGATCCTTTCGTTAGCCACATATTGCCGTCCGCTCCCTCTCAGATGCGATAGAAAAGCGTCAAATCAGCAGGGAGTCGAAATTGCTCGATCCCTCCCGCAGTCGTGACGGTTTCATTCAGATTCCGGTGCTGCTTCGGCTGGCTCTTGCCTTCGGAATCAGCCCCATCCAACTGGGCATCATCCTTCTTGCGAATCTCGAAGTCGGCTACCTGACACCGCCCGCCGGCCTGAACCTGCTGCTCTCCTCGTATCGCTTTTCCAAGCCTATTCCGGAGCTATTGCGCTTGGGTATTGCCGGTCGTCGTCATGTCGATTGGTGTGCCTTTGATCACGTATCTGCCATTCCTGACTAGCGCAATGTCCGATTGGCTCAACCGCCCGCAGGTAATTCCATGATTGGGTTTCAGCGGATAGAGCGTTCCTTCAACACAGGATGTACTTCAGTCTGCGAATCAGTCCCCGAAACGCCCCAGCGTCTTGCGGTTTCGGAGGTATGCATTCTCTCGAGCGGCCCCTCAGCGTTGAAGAACGGCGCGAGATGGATGCCATGCAGGGCAGCAATGGTCTCGATTTCCTCGACCCGCTCCCGCGTGATGAACCCACGCCCCTGGGAGAACGGCTCGAAGCGTCGTGCCAGGGCGAGTGCCATGCCTTCGAGTAAACACCCATGGGCCACATCAGGGAATGGATGCCGATTCAGAACGCCTTTGAAATCGGGCACGAAACTCAACCCGCCCGCAATCTGCCCCAGTCCACCAAAGAAGACTCGGGCGTCGCGCATATCGCCGCGGGGACTGAGGTTTTTCGGGTAGCCCGCATCGCAAATGATGGCCTCGGGCGCAATGCAGCCCAAGCGAAGTGAAGGGGAAGCCAGGCTCGCCGCGCAGATCACGATGTTGGCCGCACAGGGGACTTGCTCGAGACGGGTCGCGGTTTCGACCGCCGATCCATCGGCCTCCAGTTCGGCGGCGAGGGTGCGGAGCCGCTCCGCGTTGCGCGCGTAAAGCACTATGCGTTTGACGAATGGCGCCAGGCAGCGGGCACAGCCGGAACCCACATCACCTGTTGCTCCAACGATGAGGAGCGTCGATCTCGAGATTTCCCGCCCTTCCAGCGCACACATTTTCCTGATGCCTTGAACGATGAATGCAACTGTCAGCGTATTGCCGGTCGTGAAGATCGTATCGGCCCGTTCGGGAAGCTGATGGAAGTTGCCTTCGATCAGAATTGAGCTGAATCCACCCAGGCTCACGATCCTTGCGCCTGCGTTGATTGCACAGGTAGCGGCGGCCCGAACCCGGCCGATATTGTCGTGGACGTATTCACAATCGAGACGATCCGGAGAAATGAAGCAGTCAATGTACAGGCCATGCGCTTTCGCGCCGGTTGCCGACGCGACCTCGACGTTACAGACAGCTCGCGGCGGAATCCACGGAAAGATCTCTCTGATTTCATCGTCTGGTAATCGCGTGCGCTCGGCCCCGCGCAGGACCGCGAGCACATCCGCGGCTGCGCGCCAGCTTTCCAGATGCCCGATCAGAGCGAAATCCACATCGGTCCGCCGCTCGCGCGCGGTTAGACTGGCAACTGCGTGACCCATTGAAGTGTTACCTCCCCGGGCAGTCCCAGCGCGTCCAGCGTCTTCAGGTACTGTTGCAGCGATGCTCCACGCAGTTCGGCTGTGGATAGCCCGACCTCGGAAAGCGATGGCTTTACACAGCTGCTGTGACATAGCTCGCACTGTCCATTCCGGCATTCCCTGGCGACCATCTCCGTGAGCGTAGTCATGACGTCGAGATGAAGCCGATACACCTTCTCATCGAAGCGCTGTGGGTCGCTGGCTCGTTCGGCTCTTAGGATCTCCATCGCATGCTCGATGTGGCCTTCCTCCTCTGCGGCAATCGCGGCAAAGGTTCTGCCGAGACTGCCCGGAGCGGCCTTCCCGACACGGGTATAACTTGCGACAGCGAACGATTCGAGCATGATCTCCTGAACGACCAGACAGGCCATGAAGTCGCGTTCCGCAATGCAGCGCATGAATGCTTCGCGAATCCGCTTCCAATACCTGGCGTTCACATTGCTGGGGACCTTCACTCCGATCTTCCGGCCTTCGGCAGCGAACGCGGCGGCGTGTCCCTGTTCTCCCTGGGCATGCTCCAGGGCATCGGCGACTTCTTCGGGGTCGTCGCAGATAGTGGATAATGCGCTGTAGTTCATGGCGGCCATGAGCTCACCGGTTACCGCCTGGGCTAGAATGTCCTGCCAGATCGAAGCAGTGGACAAGGGGGTATTGCATACAACCTGTTCCGGGCAGTTCAGAGAAGCGAGGGATTCCATAGGTCCTCCTTGGGACTGAATGAAGCCGTCGATAAAGGGAAACTTGCTTGAGGCTTGAGATTGAATCAGGCCGGTATGCGCATCAGACCGGTCCTCGATAGCGGCGGAGGCGGACGGCTGCGGTAAGGATCGCTGCTGTGACCGCAAGGCCTATCCACAGGCCCGGGTTGATGAGGAATTGGAGCGGCGCGAATAGCATCGTCGGATCCATTGCCCGGCTACGTTCCATGATCGCGACGCCTTCGGACCCGCCGGTGAAGCGGTTGCCAATCAAAGAACCGAAATACGTCGTATTGAAGGCAACCTTCTCCACGATGCCGACGGTCAGCGGCGGCAACGAAGCCCAGAGGATCGGTACGCGCCGCGCCAAGCCTGAGATCAACAGGAGCCAGGCATAAATTGGCGATTGCCAGAGCCCGTGAATGCACAGGAAGTGGAAGAGCAGCATAGGCCAGCGGTGAAAGATCCCCACCCGCGACCAGAGAATCGCCACGTTTTGGCCGCTGCCCAGCAGCACTGCGCTGCTGATCATCAGCATGATCCATTGGGTAAGAACGGTGACTGCGAATGCCAAAAGGGGAAGAACTACAATCGGAATCGCGGCCTTAGACAGAACCGTAATGAGATCCGAGACCGGCGCCGACTTCCAGAACAGAATGCTGCGATCGCGGCGTTCCCCGTACAGGGCTTCGACAGAGTAAAACAGTCCGACCAGAAGAGCGGCACCCATGATCAGATCTTCAGCGAACTCGTATGGCTGCCCGAACAACTCGCGCTGTTGCGTCACGTCGAGCCAGGGCGCAGCGTGCATCTCGACAAGCAAGTGAAGGATGCTGATCGAGAAGCCAAGCAAGAACACGCAAGCGACCGCGACGGGGGCAACATAGATAACCCGATTTTCCCACAATTCGCGCCGCACCGACCAGTACATAAGGCGTGCCGCGGGAAACGCCGCAGCTGCGATTCCCTGCGCCCGGAGAGTGGATTCGGGCATTACATTCGATTGACTGCTCATCTGGCCGCTCCTTGTGCCTGCTTGTCCTGATTCGCAATCACGGCAACGAACAAGTCAGCGATGCCGGGCATGCGCGCCTCTCCCAGCGTAGCCAACTGTTGCCGGTCAACCCCGTCGAACATCAGGATGCTGCCACCCATCACCTGACGCTCGTCGATAGGCTTCAGGGCTCGTGCTGCGTCTACCTGGTCGGGATGGACCTTCACTTCAAAAAAGCGGGATTCAATTTCTTCCATGCTGTAACTGAGCACAACGCGACCCCTGTTGATAAACATCAGGTCGGTGATGACATGCTGAATCTCCTCCACCTGGTGCGTCGTCACGATGATGGTGCGACTGCGATCGTAGTAGTCATTCAGCAGCGAATCGTAAAACTGCTTGCGGAAAAGGATGTCGAGCCCCAGCGTTGGCTCGTCGAGCACCAGCAACCTGGCATCGATCGACATGATCAGGGCGAGGTGCAGTTGAACCACCATGCCCTTCGATAAGTCGCGGACTCTACGAGCGTATCCAATGGTCGTTTTGGCAAGGAAGCTTTCCGCTTTTGCGCGATCGAACCGAGGATGCACCCCGGCAACATAGTCCAGTAGCTGCCATACCTTGATCCAGCGTGGCAATACGGCACTATCGGCAATGAACGAGACATCGCCCATGAGCTGATCGCGCTGCGTCCAGGGGTCGCGACCGAGAACCTGTAGTTCACCCTGATAGGGCAGCAGGCCTAGAATGGCGTTGAGCGCAGTGGTCTTGCCCGCGCCGTTGGGACCAATAAGTCCCAGGATGCGGCCTTCTTCGACACGCATTTCGATGCCATCCAACGCGATCGTGTTCCCAAACTGCTTGCGAAGGCCGCGCGCTTCTATGCATGCCATGGCTTCAGCTCTCCTTCTTTCCCGAATCCGGCCTCATGCTTTTCGCGCATTCGGCTTCGAGCAGATCCTTCGCTCTCAGGCCAAGCCGCTGAATGGCTGCACAGACCCTGGGCCATTCGTCGTCCAGGAATTTTTGCCGTTCGCCCCGCAATAACAAGGTGTGTGCGCCGGCATTGATGTACATGCCCCGCCCTCGCTTGGACTCCACCAGTTCCTCGTCGACCAATTGTTGATAAGCCTTCAGGACCGTCAGGGGATTGACCCGATATTCGGCTGCCACAGTGCGCACTGAGGGCAGCGGGTCCCCTTCTCTGAGCAAGCCGTCGAGCATCATGGCGACAACCCGGTCGCGAAGCTGGCGATAGATCGGCTGACTGTCGTTCCACTCGAATTCCATCCTCTGTTCCAGATATCCTCTGTTCTCCGTTGCCTTGCTGGTCAAGACGAGCTATTCGATCGGGCCGATCATGCCTCGGATCATCTCTCGCCCCTTGCGGAGACGTTTTATTTGGAGCGTTTCAGGGCAAGTAAACCGCCCATCTGCCTGCCGTCGGCCATAGCGAACTCCCACTTTTCGGTGTGATGATCGGAGTCGACGAAAGCAAAAGTGACGCGTTGCATGTGTCCCATTTGTGAACTCAGAAGATTGGTGGCTTCGAGAAAATTGAAAACGATGCTCTTGCCGTCAGGCGAAATAGTCGCCACCATGCGGGGCTGGTTTCCGGCGTCACAGTAGTGGGTCAGAAGCAGACGATCGCCGTCGAGATGGAACAAGGTGATCGGATCGTCCGGACCAGCCCCTCTCATCTCATGCAGAAGCGCATTTCCCATCGATGTCACCCGCAGCGAAACGTGCAGCGGCTGGCCGTCGAGGGTGCCTTCCCAGGCCCCTGCCAGGGCTTTCAGCTGCTCGAAGGATTTTTGCGCTGTCGACTGCCCGAGAGCAGCAGTGGAGACTAACAACAGAGCGAGAAACACACGAATACGACGCGTTTTCATTTTGAATCCTCCACGAAAGTGCCTCTCACCCCGGGCCAGCCCGCACCAGGCTGAACGAGCCACAACGTCTATGGTGTTTTAGTTAACCATAACGCCAAACCACATGCAAGTCTTTTTTTAAAAATCGAGAGAAGGAGGACTCGACAGAATTTAAGCAACTGGCTGGATCGGGCGTGATCCTCAGTTGACGCCAGCCCAAATCATGTTCCCAGCACCGGCGACTCCCACGCGATTATGCACGAAGGGCCCCGCGATGATCCCGAGCTGGCCTACAACCTCTGCGGCACCGTCGCTTTCCGCCTCAAGCTCGTCGCGGAGACCCGCCACGGGCACCTCTCCTGCTGCGAGGCGTGGAATTTGTCGACCTGACGGCCAATTGGCGACAGTCCACTGATCTTATCGAGCCCGCTTGAGAAGTCTCCGCTAAAGAATTGCGGCTCGATCCATCCCGGCGGTGCCCTGATGCCTTCGCAGCCACCATCGGCGATTATCGGTACCGATGTTCCTGAGCGGGAAGGCACTCTGCTCAAGCGCTTCAGGTTTTTTTCTTGATGCCTAAACCCAATAGTGCGTCTAAGCTCGTACCGAGCATAGCTCTCAGCTTCCGCTCCGTGAGAACATCCGGCTCTAAATTAGCTTCCAGCACGAGTGCAGAGAAGATTCCTCCGAGAGCCTTTCCGGCTGCTCTCACAGCAGAGCCGAGGAGTTCAACGAGTGCTTCCTCGACACTGTCTCCCAGCTCCTCCTCCTCGGTCCGACGTCGCGGCGCGCCTTTTTCGAGGGTGAATCCGTGCTTCCCAATTCCCTTAACTCTCTCGGGCCTTTCTCCTGAAACGCCATGATGCGTGTCCTCCACTCTTCAAATGCTGGATGTCACGCATCGATTGGATTAGCGTATCAATTCAATTTGGGCCTGTTTGCTCTTTTGCCAGTCTTTCGGCAAGCAGCTCGCCCCCGGCGCGCAATATCCCAGGAACATTGAAATGTTCCAGGTAGTCGGCGTTCGTTGCCAATTTAGGCACATTCTCAAGGTGCAACGAAACTGGTATCGGACTGACGGCAGCCGCGAAGATAGACCACACCGCTGCATCTCCTTGAGCAAATAAATCTACCGAAGAGCCGCCCTTGCTTGCGTACACAATTGCCGTCACAATGTCCTGAACGCGAGCAGCGTCATCGGAGACATTGAATGTCAAGAACTTCGCCCCAGCGGCTACCGCATCCGCCTGCTCCTCCTCATCGGCATTTTTGGCGAGCTTCGGTTTTGACCCCGATCCGATATCGCCATTCCGCGGCGCCTTCGCGGCTCCGCTTTGGAATACATCCAGCAGAAGAACCGGTCTTCCTTCTTTGCGCAAGCGTCTTGCTATCGCACTATCCTGCGTCGCCGCCGAGCCATTCACATCGACCATGATCGCGGCAGGGCCCGACCCTGGAATCAAGATGCCCGGCACACGATCGTTTATCGAAGGCCGGCTGAGAACGATCGATTGGCCATTGAGGTCGGCAACGACCTTTTGGGGAACCTCGACCGCAAGGGTCTGCCTCAGCCGTGATCGTAAGAAGGCCGCATCCCGATTCTGGTTGTTTTGTGCCTGCGACATCTTTTCCCAAGCATGAAACAGGCTGTCCATATTAAGAGCGTCCGCTGGCAACGCTCGATTCGACAGGACCAGCAAGTCCTGCAGCATGGGCACGGATATGTCATGCTCGGTTCGTTCGCGAGCATCGCTCAGTCTTGGATAAACTTTGGCCAGGAAGCGGTAAACGGCCTCGCGACTCAGCTGATTGAAGTTGTGCACCTGGTCGATCTGCACCGCTTCGACCTGATTGCTTTTTCCGTAGAGATCGTAGATTCTTCGGATCGCGGGAAACTCCTCTTTGGGAACGTTGCGCGTCCAGTCTCCGGTTGCAGAAACAAGCAACATCGGTTTGGGAGCGAACAAGGCCGCGATCTCAACGTTGCTGGTATTGAGGCGCAGACCGGGGGCGTTCTCGCACAGGTCGCCGCCCTGCATGATCGCCGATACCATGTTGACGGGAGAGGCAAACTGTATGCGGTCATCCACCGCTGCCAACAGAATTGCTTGCGTGCCGCCTCCGGACGCGCCCACGATTCCCATCTGGGTCGCGTCGACGTCGTCGAGCGATGCAAGAAAATCGAGCGAGCGGATGGAATCCCAAAGTTGCAGGCCGAGCGGACCGAAGGACCAAAGGCGCTGTTCGGAATTGCCGAATCGATGAGGCAGTTGAATGGTGTCGGTATACCCCACCATGTCATACGCAAAGACGACAAACCCCTGGCGGGCGAGGCTGATACCGAACGAAGGTCCGGAATAGAGAGGCTGGTTCTCGAGACGGCCATAGGGCCAATGCCCGTGCGGATTGAGCAGCCCCGGATGCTTGGCACGGCCGTCTCGTGGCCGGTAGAGATTGCCGCCAAGATAGAATCCTGGCAGCGTCTCGATCAGTACCTTCTCGATGATGTAGTCCTTCTCCTCAATTTTCCCGAATATCTGTGCGTGGAGCGAAGTCTTTTCGGGCATAGGGGAGAGCCCTGCGGAAACCAGGATCTGATTTCGAAGGAACAACCTGCGTTGCTCCCATGCTTTCAAGTCCGTGAACTGGGGCAGAGGCAGGTGAGTATCGGTGGTGCGAATATCGATATTGCGGGCGTCCTCAGGCGGCGCATGGGCGGGCAGCTCTTGAGCCGCCAAGCATTGATTTCCTGCCGCAATCATCGACAGGAGGAGCGCGATCAATAAACTCGGTCGCGCCAACCGGGCGACAACCTTGCGCGCGCCTTCCATGGGCAAATCCATAACCACGCAGTTCAATTCCTCTGCTCACAATGAACTTAATCCCGCAACCACAATAAGACTACACGAGCCGAATACGCGCGCAGCGAATCAGATTTTCCGCGTATCTCGGCAGCGCGTTGTTAGGCGCATCTCGAAACTTGAATTTGTAATTGCAGCAGTCAGTATGGGCAGTCTAGCAAGATGCGGGTTTGACAGCGGTTAAACTCCGAGATTCTCCGAGTGGTCCGCTCCGAATCCAGTTAAGAAAGCCGTCGCTACGAACAATAGTCGCTGGTCGAGACTGAGAGCCTAATTGCGCTTCTCGAAAATAACGATGTGCTGCAGGGGGAGTGTCTCAACGGTGCGCACGTGTACTAACCCAACCGCATTCATCTCCCTCTCCAACTGCTCCACCGACATTTTGTGCACTTCCTTGATAGGGACAGCAGGATCTTCCTTGCGGTACTCGACAAAGACCACCCGGCCTCCTGTCTTCAGGGCTTCGCGAACTTTTCTCATCACCTCAAATGGATAAGCCAGCTCGTGATATACGTCCACGAGAAGCACCAGGTTTACGCCGCTTACGGGAAGGTGAGGATCGATCTCGCTGCCACGCACTACTTCCACGTTCGTCGCTTTCATCGCCGCCGCACGTGCTCGCAGGGTATTCAGCATCGCCTCCTGAATTTCTACGGCAAGCACCTTGCCAGTTTTGCCAACTTTTGGCGCTATCCGGAATGTGAAGTAGCCCGAGCCTGCACCCAAGTCCGCAACAACGTCTCCAGGACGAAGATCCAACGAGTCAAGCACCTTGGCGGGGTGTTCCTGTTCTTCGCGCTCGGGGCGGTCCAGCCACTCTATGCCGCCTGGACCCATTACCTGAGCGATTTCCCTCCCCATGTAGAACTTTCCCGTACCATTCGGGTCATGGTTCGCTCGGGTCTCGTAGAGCGGCGGTGTTGGTGAGGCGGGAGCCAGAATTTGCCGAAAAACAGCGGGTGCCGAAACGCCGGGCAGAACCGCGGGATACTGGGAAAACGAATCATGTGCGCCGGCCCCGACAAATGCTGACCCTAGGATGTAAGCAAGAATGCACCGCTTGAGATCGACAATCATAAGCATCTCCAGACTTTGGACCGCGCTCTAGGTCAACAATAGTCGTTTGCACCGGGCGTACTCTTTCACCCAGAACCTCGGCAGGCGACGACTCGAGAGGTCCCAGGTCTTGACTTCGAGATATCGAGCGTCACGATGCTCTGCGTCCGGTCACCTGACGGGCCCGATGTTGCTTTCAGCAGCCGGATGCGGCTGAGATCTTGGGCGAATATCCGGCAAAGGGATGGGGCGCCGACGATCCGATCCTAATCCATTCCAGCGTCGATTTGCTCTACTGCAGGCACAATGACTCATCTCATTTTTAGGTCAAGGGCAGGAGATGAGGTGAACACCGTCCGCGTCAGATGCGCTACATACTCGCAATCACCGCAACCTCCGCACTCTCGGTGTTGGCTCCGCTCATGGCTCCTGGCTGAGAAAGATCTTGTTGCCATAGAGGTCTTCGCACTGTGCCCCAGCACCCCATGGGCCCGACTGCGGCTCGCCGAGAAACTTCACACCCAGCGCCTTCATCCGTTCGTAGTCGCCGATGCAGTCTGAGGTGTCGAGACCGAGGAAAGCATGGCTGCCGGCCTGCTTGCCGACTATCGCCTTGTCGTCATCCGTCTTGGCCAGTTCCAGCGCCAGTGTCAGGTCGCGGTCCTTGGGCAGCGAAATTGTGACCCAGCGGCTGTCACCGAAGGGCTTGTCTTCGAGGACCTCAAAACCAAGTTTTCGCGTATAGAACTCGATGGCCATGTCCTGGTCGAGGACCAGCACGCTGATAATCTTCACTCTGTTCATCGGAGTTTCTCCCTCTCCTTGATTGATTGCAGAGCCAGTCTAGCGGCGGTCGGCCCGCGGGGATTGTAGAAAAACGACATTGTCACGGTCGCGGAACATGGCCTGGATGGACAGCATGTCGCGGGCGAACTCGCCGGGTGTGCGGTCCGCGAACTCCTTGAAGTCGTGAATGAAGTGGGGCTGGTCGGCATACCCATACTCATAGGCCAGCTCGGTCATGCTCTGCTCGGGGTCGAACATCAGCCGGTTCCGGATCTGCTCGAAACGGATCGAGCGTGCCAGCGTCTTCGCCGAGACGCCGACCACGTCCTGGAACTGTCGCTGCAACTGCCTGCTGGAGAGGTTGCAGTGCTCCGCCAGGTCGGCGACGCGAAACTGCCCCTTCTGGAGGTAGAGCATCTTTGCGGCGGACTGGATCTTCTTCAGGTCAACGCTAGTGGTCAGGAGCCTCTCAATGAGGTGATCTTCGACGATGGCGACGGCCGCATCATAGTCCTCTGCTTGAACCGAGGGTTCGACCCGAGTCGCCAAGTCGTCCCACTCCTGCCCCAGAGTTGACGACAGGTTGTCCATGCCCCGCGCTCGATCGGCGAGGAAGGGCAAAGCGCCCCAGGCGTAGAATCTCGTCGCCACGAGTTTGACCGTCCCGCCGCAGCGAAAGATTAGAGGCTTACTCTGTAGACCCACCAGGAAGGCTTTCGGCATCTCCCGGTCCGATTCGCCTTCCGTATGCAACACGTAGGGCGCCCCAACGTTGACGATCAGCTCGATAGAGGCATCCGGTGTGACCTCTTCGGCGGGATGCTCCGGTGTGTACTCACGCTCCATGATCCAGAAACACTTCACATGATTCTGGAGCGTTACGTGAGGCCGGTACTCCTTGAATTTCACGTTCCACCCTCACGCCCGACTGGAAGAGATCAAAGTTCAGCGAAATCATCAGAGTGTTGCAAATGACGAAGACTCGCCCACTGCCTGGCTGCAGAAGCTTACGCGTCGCAACGATGTGCCGATGGGGGCTCGTTCTCGAACGGTGCTTGTAACGGGAGCAGGATAGCAAACTTTCGTCAAATCGTGCTCCGAAAGGTCCTGCTAATCAGCCTCACACCTTATAGCGAGAGCTCGTCTGCGCGAGTAGTTGGCGAAGAACCGTTAGCCAACCCTGACTTTACTCAAGATCGGGGTTCTGTCCGGATATCCGCGCATTCATTTTCACTGGGAATGGTAGCAAGCGCTTTGCCGACGCTCACGGGAATAGCCTGACTTGCTCCCACCCCTCGCCTCTCCGCGTGAACAGGAAGCGATCGTGCAGACGGTCGGCACCGCTGATCCAGAACTCGATGCGCGTCGGCAGAACCCGGAATCCGCGCCAGCACGACGGTCTCGGCACTTCGCCTGGAGTGAGCTCTGTAAACCGGCGCACGCGCTCCTCCAGTTCTTCCCGGCTCTCCAGAATCCGACTCTGGTCCGAGATCGCCGCGCCGATCTGGCTGGCTCGTGAACGGCTATGGAAATAGGCATCCACCATTGGAGCCTCAAGTTCGTGGACCGCGCCTTCTACGCGAACTTGGCGCCGCAGCGACTTCCAGTGAAAGCATAGCGCCGCGCGCCGATTCGCCTCAAGCTCTCGCCCTTTTCGGCTCTCTGCATTGGTGAAGAAGCAGAATCGATCCGCCATCACCCTTTTTACCAGCACGATGCGCACGTTCGGCGCTCCCTCCGGAGTAGCCGTCGCCAACGCCGCAGCATTTGGATCGTTGGGTTCTGCTTGTTCCGCCTCTGTCAGCCATCGATCAAACAACTCCAACGGGCTTACCGCGCCGATCTCATGCGAAGTATTCACAAAGTAAAGTCTAACCAAAAAATACTTCTGCCGTGCTGGCTCGGCAACATAAGATCGATTCAACCATCGTCTGAATCATTTATGCGCCAAGCTCAACTAAACCAAGATTCCCATTATGGCTTCCTGAACGCCAGGATTATACACGCCGAGGTTGCTTTCCAAAGATGATTTGTCGAGAGTGCGTTTTCTGATTGACTTTAGCGGAGCGCCAAGACCCAGAACTCTGGCTCGTATTGAAGTGTTCGTACTCAGATAGACCTCACCACAATTGACTTCGCTTGCCGAGCAGAAATCGTGGCCGGATTCCGGTTCAGGGAGCCGGCCAAGCGTGTGATATAAGGCCATATCCATGGCTTTGTAAGTTCGAAAGCCATAGGATCGTCGAGTGACCACACAAGTCTTGTTGTTGAGCCGGAAGGGTCTGGCGCGGTGGCAAGTCAGGGTCAGTGGAGATTCGGGGGATGGCTACTCGAGAGCCTGTTCGAAAACAGGGCGCCGTTTCCTCACATGGATCTAAACGTGCGGAGGCGGCAAGATCCCGTGTCCTGTTTTTTTAACAAATTGTTAGCCGCTGGGCTGTTTAACGAGCTAAACTGCTACTCTCACCGTCAATCAACGCCACGCACCAACTGGAGCAAGATTATGAGCGGGCCAGATCCCCTTCAAAACACTTGGCCGACCCCGGCGTCGACACAGGCTCAAACGCCAATAGGCAGCGACGCGAGCCAATCGAAAACACCCTCCGCAGTCGGCCGGACCATCCTGATTCATGGATACTCCGCCACCGGGGACGCCTTCTTGCCGTGGAGCAATTTGCTCAAGTCCAAAGGCATCGTAGCCACGTCAATTGCCATCGGCAACTACGTTACCCTGAATAACGAAGTGACCATCAAGGACCTTGGCGAGGCCTTTGATCGGGCGTTGCGGTTGACTGAGTGGAGCTCCGGCACGAAGGACGATACCTGGACTTTCGACGCGATCGTGCACTCTACCGGGATGCTGGTGCTGCGCCAGTGGCTGACCAACGATCCCTTCGCTCTCAACGACCCCCGGAGCCGCGTGCACCGGTTGAAGCATTTGATCGGTCTCGCGCCGGCGACGTTCGGTTCGCCGCAGGCCAAACAGGGTCGGAGCTGGCTAGGCGCGCTCGTGAAAGGCAACAAGGATCCTGGCCCAGACTTTCTGAATGCTGGCAATATGGTGCTGGATGGGCTCGAACTTGGCAGCAAGTACACATGGAACTTGGCATTTCAGGACATGCTAGGCTCGACTCCGCTATACGACGAAGGCCCGGACACCCCTTATGTGGCGGTCTTCATTGGCGATACACCGTACACGGGAATTGATGCGATTGCCAACTCGCCCGGCTCGGATGGTACCGTGCGTTGGGCTGGATGCGCGCTCAATTCGCGGCTCGTCTCGCTCGACCTGCGCCGCGAGGCTAAGCTGAAGGATAAGAGTGGAAACCCGACGCGTTGCAATATCTCGCCCTGGGCCATAGGCCGGCTAGCCGCGCCGATGATCGCGGTAGCGAATAGAAATCATGGCACCATGCTCTCCGACCCGGACGAGAACGTCGCGCAACTCATCGGAGGGTTCTTTGCGGTCGCAGACCTGGATTCTTACAACAAGTGGGAGGCCGATGCTCTCGCCTTTGGGGCGAGTTCGCTTGAACAGATGAACGCCGCCAGTAAGTACGGGGGCTTTCTTGGCTTCGATACATCGGGTGGTGCTGGCTGGCAGCAGCTCGTCGTTCACATGGTCGATGATCATGGCGACGGTGTTCTGGACTATAACCTGCAGCTGTTCATCGGTGACGACTTGAATCAATCAAATGATCCCAATTTCAGACCCCTGCCGCTGATGGTCGATACGTACTCGGGCGATGCAAGCTATCGCTGCTTCTACATCCGGCTGTCTGACGACATGCTCGCAATCAATACGCCCGGTGGCAAACAAAAGAAAATGTGGGTGGAATTGATTGCGTCAACTGGATCGACACTGCTCGAATACGAGGCGTATTCGTCAGCTGACGCAGGCCCACAAAGGCTCGCTGTCGACCATTTTGGCGGAGCGCCAGTGAAACTTGATATTACGGCGCTCGCGCAGGGTGAAGAATCGCTGCTTTATCCGTATACTACGACGCTGCTCGAGATTTCCGTTGAGCGCGAGCCGCTTCCGCTGAATGCTGTGAGCGGGATATTTAATTTCTTGCCGCCACTTTAAGGTCCTAATGTCATTGCAAATGGACTTTCTGCCGCCCACCATACCGAAGTTGAGATGTTTGGTGAAATTCACCCATTCGCTGCTTCGTGGTTTTGCGAGAACGCAATTGCCCAACCGATCGAATGTTCGATTCCAAAGGAGCCGAGAGGGCACCTTCTAAAAGTCCAGAAGCGCGAAAGGAAGCTCTTGACCGACAGCATTCGATGATTGTCCGCGGCAGTAGAAACCCTCACCAAATCGTCCTTCGACGAGCATAATTTGGCCAGATGATGCTGGAATTCAAGGAAATAATTCTCTGTTATTTCTCTCGATATAAAGCTGCCTGCTTAGCAGAATTTGTGGGCGAATTCCGGTTCAGGAAGAGGTCCAAGCGTGTGATCCAAGGTCATTTTCGTGACTTTGTACGTTCGAAATCCATAGGTTCGTCTGCTCACCACACGACTTTTGTTGTTGAGACCATCGACAGCGGCCCATGAAAGATCTTCTTTAGCATGAAACCACTGGGAAAATAGAATTCGTACTCAACGGCACCAAACCGCCGAAGCAAGGTAGAAACCGTGTCGATTCAGGGGCCTTCGGCCAGCAAGGCTGGGCGTGACACGTTTACCTCGGATTGAACGATGGCAGCCGACTCTCCGCCCGTCGATGGCGGAGAGCCGGCTCATGGGTTCCTTGGCTCACCAGAGGGTTTGCGAAATGCTTCATGTCGCCTATCCCAGCCAGGCACCCACGGAGATTGCGCGTTTATTTAGTAGCCCTCCTCATTGCCGCCATCTTCCCCATCGCAGTCACAGTCGTTCTGGCACTCATCGCAGCAAGGACCACAGAGCCGGCCACCGCCTGCGCCTTTTTTGCAGCCGCAAGAGGATCCCTTGCTGCAGTCACACCAGATAGTGTGAGCGAGAAGATCCAGGGTTTTGACAGGAGCCGATGGGTCGTCACTCGTGATGACAAGTTCACAGGCTCTGGGGCACTTTTCCTGTGCTTTGTAGCGAATGACCAGGCCAAGGCACGAGCCGGGGTGCAAGCTTGCCGGAAAGGGATTGTTGATCAGCTTCCAGAAAGGACTCTTGCGCTTGAACTCGACACTCAATATGTGCAGGTTGCAATCCCCAACGTTGCAGATGGAAATAATGCGCTCGGCGGTGCAGCAGGCGTTCACTCCCCCGAAGCATGTGGAGCCGGTGACGGCGAGTTTGCCGGGCGGCGCAGTGCCGGATAGGGCGACGACATGGGGACCAGCCGGGTCGTCACTGAAAACGGTGATTGAGCCTGACGATGAGCCGAGCCCGGTGGGGGCGAAGCGAATGGGAACCGCCAGAGAGTTTCCACCAGCTATGGCCAGCGGGTAGGAGATCACCGAGGGGGCGAGGAACTCCGGCGAGTTGGAAATGATGCCTGTGACCATCAGTGGGCAACGGCCGCTGTTGTTCAATATCAGTGGCTCATCGGCGAACGAGCCGGCACAGACGTTTCCGAAGCTGCCGCTGTTGGCGATCACCAGGCTGAGCCTCGGCTCCTCGGCAACGCCCGAGACGGTGAGAAGGTGCGGATTGAACAGATCGTTGCTGAAGATTTTGATGGTCGCGTTTTTGGGACCTGCGGGGGCCAGGGGACGGAAGCGAACTACAACATCGATGGAGGCACCCGGGCTTACGGCAAGTGGATAGGAGGTGACCGAAGGAACGAGGAAATCGGGCGAGGAGGAGGTGATGGCATAGATCAGCAGCCTGTCGAAGCCGGTGTTGTTGATGGTGAGGATCTGATCATCAAATGAGCCGACACAGACATCGCCGAAGCCGCCGGCGGCAAGGGCGAACTCAATGATGGGAGCCGGTGCAACGGCAGCGAGCAAGCGGAGGCCGTTGATGCTGCCCCATCCAGTGCAAGGGTCCCAACCGACAGCTGCCGTGTAGGCCGGCGCATCCGGGACGTTGCCCGAATAGTTGTTTCCGACGGTGATATCGTTGCAGATTTGCGGGCCGTAGGTGTAGAGGGTGGGATTGAGAAAGCCGATACTGCGCCCGAGAAAGGCGTTGATGGTGGCGACGAGGCCGGCGTAGAGCGGCGAAACGGCGCTGGTTCCAAAGCCGCCGTTGTTACCTGGCCCGCCAACACCCGCGATGTAGAAGCCGTCCATGGCAACCATACCGGAGACGTCTGGCACACCTCGTCTGACCTTGCCGTCGTTTTTGGAGATGGGGAGCAGGCCGGCCGCCGCCTGATAGGGGGGGCGATGGAATGTGTCGCTCACGCCGCCGCCTGTCGACTCATACGGGAAGTTCTGAAACGGCGACGCTGTGTTGGCCTCGCTCCAGGTCTGTTCGTCGAGGATGGGAGGGGGCGAAGGGTTGGTTTGGCCCAGGATCGTGCCGCCGCATGATGTCACCCATGGGTCGGCGTTGGGATAGCTTACGTGGCAAGCGGCGTCGGGAGGAAGGCCATTGAAAAGGTTGTATTCGTTGACCTGGTTGTTGGAACCCCAGTCGCCGAGGGCCATCAGGACAGTAATCCCGCGTGCTGCGGCATGACGCAGATGCTGGTGAAAATTGTGTGCGGGGGTGCCGGGGGTCGAAGGATCACCGATCGAGCCGGTTGCGACCGGACCGCTATCGTCGCGGAAGAACGGAACCCAGCTTGCGGACAGCACCGAAGGCGGGTTCTCTCCTGGCAGGGGAAATAGTGCACGGTGAAAGAACCAGTCCCATCCAGTTTCGTCATTGGTGGTAAAGTAGACGTTTATGTTAGCGCCTAGGGCGGCCGCGGCGGCGATCGAGACGTCGATTGTGCACTCGAAGACGGCGCCGCCGGTAAGCGGGTTGAGCGGGAAGGTAACATTGCCGGTGTTGTTTTGCGATCCCGGGCTCGAAATGTCCTTAAGGACGGGCAACGGCGTAGCGGGACCGCTCGGCAGGCTCTGTAGAAACGTATTGATGTCGGAAACGAGGTAGCCGGCACCCGCGGCCGAGTCTTCGAACAAGCCGATTGTCTGGCCGGCGGCCAGGTTTGTGGGAAAATTGTAGCTCTGCGCGATCGCCGCCGGTGACATGTATCCAGCTCCGGGCGGGTCGCCCGTTCCGACTCCCGCAGGCGCGCCGAGATGCCGGTTATCGAGTCCAATCACGCCAGTAACGATACCGATCAGCTTGGCTGGAAGATGTGCCGGGCCTTCGAAGCCGCGATGAATATGCTCCTCGATATATCCATGGGCACCAAACGGACGCCCCTGCTGATCCTGGCGGGGAGATGGGGCGGCGCGGCGCGGCGCACGGTACTCTTTCAGAGTCACGCCGAACGCAGCGTTGATTTCGGCCGCGGACCCTTGAGCGACGATGCGCCGGTGACCGGCGTGCCTCTCTACGCCCAATCCCATGCTTTTGAGGTAGTTGATGACCGCCTGGGCATCCTCCTCGGCCTCGCTATAGGTTTCGAGAAACTCCTTCTCGGAAAGGTATTCGCGTTTATTCGGGGGCGTGTCCTGCCAGTACTGCAGGTCGGGCACCTCCGGGCTGCCGGGCTTCTGCCGCAACAGTACGGTGACCGTGACCCGCTCAGCGGCTCCGAGGACACCGACTTCTTGCGAGTTCGGGAGTTGGGGGCGTTCGCTCCCTGGAATTGGCTTATAACCAGTCGGAGTGGCCATGATGTGTTCTCCTTTCCGTGGAATGGTTGTTCTACCGCCTGATCGAATCCTCGGCTGCGCAGGATTTGCAGGACGCGTGCTCGGCTCCGGTCAACTCGGCGCCGGCAGCAATTGCTCGCCTGAAGTCAGCTTGCCGAAGGTATTTGGAGATGGGCAGCCGGGGAATGCCGGGACGTTGCAGAAGCAAAAATTGTGAAGGGAATTTGCTCGCCCGGTTCGGCTTGGCCTATCCGTTCCGCTTTGGGGATTTTCGGACCTCCGCTGCCGGCCAAGGGAAGGTTCTCTTGATGAGGAATAGCCATGACTCTTACTCTCCGTTCTTTCTGTGAACATGGGCGTGTGAACCCGCTTATACTGCCGCGACTCAAGGGAGGATGCAGCATAGTGGCAATAGCCTCTGGCCACGTGTGGGTTGCGGAATCGGCATGAGACATACCATGTTTGCAGGAGTAGTGATTCAATAAGCGACAGCGTTTCGCTCATTTGATCGAATTCTGCTTCCGCGACGTCGCGGCTAATCTATTCCTCGTTTTGGACGATTGCTATCCCCGGTTTGACGATTGGAGGTCCCAGTTCCCTGTTCAATGCTCCCGCGGCCTTCCCAGCGAGGCCATCGTTCTCATGGTTTCGGGCGTTTGATGTGCCGGGGGCGGCGGGAAATCTGCTGAGAGAGGCGAAGGTGAACGCGAAGCAGCGCCAAAAGCTGCACCAGCAACTGGCGGCATTTCATGCGGCGAGCCAATGCTCGCCGCTAATATCCCTGACGCGCGAATGTCGTCAGGATCAGGACGTGAGTGTCCGGGTAAAGCTTTTTCAGCCGGTCGGTGAATTCGAGTCCGCTCATCTACGGCATCTCAATGACTGCGACTAAAACCTGAGGCCGGTGCTTTCCGACGGCCTGGAGGACCTGTTCCCCTCGGAAAAGGATCGAAGTACCCCAATATCCGGTTCGATCGACAGAAGCACTGGGAGTGCGCCCCGCAACATGCTCTGGTCCTCCGCCAACGCTATACCCTACCTTTTCCGTCAAAGGGTACCCACCTCTCCCACAAATCGTGAAGCCGATTGTTCCCTAGACTCGCTCTCCAGCGCCAAGGTTATCTCAGGCCTTGTTCTTTCCCCTCTCGAGGCTGTCCACTTCGTGGCCCCGGCCGTAAATTCAACCCTCTCTCGCATGCCACGCAGGCCATTGCTCTGACGAATCTGCCCGCCCAGCCCATTGCCTTCAACCATGAAATGAATCGTCCCCCTTTCCCTCGAGGAGCGCCACATGGCAGATGGCTGCATGAGCACGCGGACGATGTTTGTTACGGCCTCGCGCAGGGCGAGGCAGGGCACGTTGATACTCGGTCTGGGAGTTCTTGGCGTAGCAATCGTTACGCTGGGCGGAGCCTTCAGCGCGAATGTAGCAATGCGCGCTGGAAAGAGACTGCAGTGAAGCACGAGGCGGCTGATTCCGGGCGTCTTTTGAGTGTTTCTCGATACCCAGGATGATCTTCCTCGAGCGCCGGCAGTCGCCTTTAGCCTCCGAGGTTCACGAGCAATCGTCCAACTGAGCTTCACGTTCAGTCTCAGTTGGTCCATGTTCACTCCGCTCACAGACCCCTGCATTGTTTTGCTGTCGTATCACAATTCCGTCAGTTACGACTCAAGGTACAGTCCAGCGTGGATTGCTCAACAGGTCACTGAAGGGCGGGCGACATAACCGGGATCTATTATGCCCTCAATCTCTCTCCACGATAGAACTGCCAAACATCTCCGCGAAACTTTAACGATTGGGTATTGCTATGACGGCTCTGTCGTACTTAGCGACTGCGGATGAGGACCGCTGTTGCATCGTCTGTTTGATTCAATCCCGCGCCGAAGCGCTGGACTTCCGCGATAAGGCCGTTGACGCAAGCTCCGGGCTGCTGAAAATATTTGATAAGGCGATCCGCACCATATTCTTCCTCTTTGTTATTCCCGGCTTCGGTGATGCCATCGGTGTAAAGCAGCAGTCGGGTGCCGGCGCTGAGTGTAATGGTGCACTGTGGGTACGACGACATCCCGAGACCAAGCGGCAGGCCGTTATCTAATTCGAGAAATGAGCAATGATGATTGATGAGCAGGGGACGAAGGTGTCCGGCGCTGGCCAGCGTGAGTTCGCGTGATCCGGCGTCAAGCACTCCGTAGACCATAGTGACGTACTTTCCGGTCGGAAGATCTTCCGTGAGTACCTGGTTAAGCTGTTCGAGGGTCTGTGCGGGCGAAGAATAGAGAGGCGCAAGCGAGCGCAGAATGGCCCGGGTCGCGGACATCAAAAGCGCGGCCGACATGCCCTTTCCCGAGACATCGGCCAGGGCAATTCCATAGCGCTCGTGGCCAAGATCGATGAAATCGAACCAGTCGCCTGCGACCGATCCAGCAGGATGCCAGGCTGTTTCAAAGGCGATGCCGGGGATGAGCGGCACAGGTTTCAGAAAGAGCGCCTGCTGGATGGCCCGGGCGTCTGCGGATTCCTGCTCCATGCGTTCGCGCTCAAGTCGCTCGCGCCCGAAGAGGCGGGCGTTCACAATGGCGATTGCAATGTGTCCAGCAAGCGCCTGAAGCACCTTAAGATGATCATCCAGGAAGGCGTCCGTCTGGTGATGGCTGATGCAGAGAACGCCGATGACCAGACCGGCTGACTTGAGGGGGATACTGACTTCAGAGCGTGTGGCCGGTTCGCAAGCGATATAGTGAGGATCCTGTTGAACGTCGCGGGCGTAGCTCATCTTGCCAGTGGCTGCCACATGGCCAACCATACCCTGCCGGCCGATCTGGAGACGGTCACCCTTCTTATACAATGTGCAGCCACGTACTCCATGCAGCACCATTTCGTCTGCGTCGGCTGCACGAAGCCAGACCGCAACTTTTACATCTCCAATCGAGTCGGCGATGTCATTGACCACGCGATCAAGCAGGGCGTCGAGGTCGAGGGTGGAGGCAATCAGATTCGTGGCCCGTTGCAGCCTCATGAGGACCTGAACGAAGTCGCCGCGGGAGTAGATGCGCGGTGGAACCGCGTAACGAGTCTTAACGGCGGCGGGGACGGCGTCCATAAATACCCCTTTGAACCCCCTGTATGGGTCACTCAGTAGATGTGTGAGAGTGAGTAGCGATGCAATCTCTTGAGCACGGGGCAATCGACCAGACGGCTCGGCCTCAGTTCCAAGAGCGGCAGCATTCAATGGCGCCGTTCCACACGAGTCACGGGCAAATCCGACAGTTACGACTGGTTACTGACGGGTTGCCGGCAGTTATATGGCGGATATTAACCCGAGGACCGGTGCTCAGCTTCGAACATCCGAGTGGCCGGCACGATAATCATAGCGAAACAACCACTACTGCTGTACTCGGCGAGTATTGGAGAAGCATCCCAAGAGCTGAAAAAGCCCCAGCCTGGCAGGCTAAGAAGCTGGCAGGGAGAACAATAAAATTCGCCAGAAGCACGTTCGGACGCAGCATCGCTACCTCCATTGAATGGAGACTCACAATTAAATTATTAGACACCGCAGAAGTCAAAAAGTGCCAGTCATGCGACTCAGCCGATGATCCAAGACCTTTCCGGTGTGGTGACCTCTTGGGAAAGTCTTCCAGGGTTCGCGAGCCAGTTGGATGTATAACGGGCTTCTCCTACACCTGGCTCCATCCTTGTCGCGATTAGTAGTGCAATGTCGCGCCAGAAAACTGAAAGCGATCTGGCCACCCACGACAGCCGGTCACATGCCCGTTTTGTTCCTGGTGTTGCGCCACGTAACATAGATCCGAGAGCGAAAGTGGGCCTACGATGAGAACGGAATTGCTGCGATTCAACGGCGCAGTTGTGCGGGATCCCGCCGTCGAGGCGTGGATGAAAGAACATGCCGGTCGATTGGGATCCGTCGCGCAGCAATGGTTTGAGGTGATGCGAAAATGCGGAGACGAAGTTCGAGAGCTTTTGCATGACGGCTGTCCGGTTGCATGTTTGGGAGACGCACCCTTCGGCTATGTCAACGTATTCACTGCCCACGTAAATGTGGGCTTCTTTCACGGCGCAGCGCTGCGGGATCCGGCGCGCTTGCTGCAAGGCACCGGCAAGTTCATGCGTCATGTGAAGTTGAGACCGGGAACGGCCACAAACACCACAGCGCTAGGCACGCTGATCGATATGGCGTACTTGGATATAAAGGCACGCGTCGAAAACGGCTAGCTCACAGAGACGCCTCGCCGGATGTGTAGGGCACCCTCCGGTCGAT
>DATDLS010000142.1:0-7314 GCA_036519195.1 Occallatibacter sp.
GGGGAATTCGGCGTTACGACTTTACTCGCAGTCTGCCGGGGACCCTGCGATCACAGAGAAGGTGAGCAGGGAAGCGCGATGTGAGCGATGCCGCGCTCTGCGATAGCGAGTGGAAGTGCGAATAGGAGGTGAGTTGCGAGGCAGGTGCTGTCTGGGCTCTGGGGTAGGTGGATCGAGAAGTTTGGAATTTTGGCAACCTCCCGGGAACCTTTCGCTGGCCGGCAGCGTAAAGGGCATCATGAAGATTCTCTGCGCCGCTGCAGGCGCGGCATTGCTCGCCTGCAACCTGTCCGGATTCTGCCAGACTGAGGTAGGTTGCGGTCAGACTCTTGATACCCCGCTGCACGCCCGGGCCTCGCTCACGATCGACTCACGGCCTGCCGGCCTCGAAATTGCCGGAACGGACAAAGAGTCGATCCACGTGACCTGCGCAGCGAACGATATGACTGCCGCGCAGCATGTGAAGCTGCGTTTCACCGGCACCGCGGGTGGCGGAGACCTGACCGTCATGGGCCACTACGGGAACAACAACAACCTGCGGATTCGCGTCGAGGTCCCCCGGAAGTTGAATTTGCGGGTGAGCATGGACGCGGGCCAAGTGGAGGTGGAGGAGATCGCGGGCGACAAGGACATCCGTCTTTACGCCGGCCAGATCACGATTTCCTCTTCGCATGAGTGGGATTACCGGCGCATCGAAGCGTCGGTGGACATTGGCCAGGTGAATGCGCCCGCATATGGCGTCGAAAAGGGCGGCTTCTTTCGGACGTTTAGCAGGAAGGACGATAACGGGGAGTACCGGTTGTATGCGCACATACTGACGGGGCAGATTGACCTGGTTCATTCTGGCGCGCGTGCAGACGCGAAGCCTTAGCCGTTCTGATTCAGGAATCTGAGCGACCAAGCTAATTTCAGCAGCGTTAATTCAGGAACATTGTCCGATAGAGGGCGTCGCGCGGGCGGAACTCGCGCGCGAACTGTTTCGATCAACTTTGCGAGTTGTTGAATCACGAGATGTGGGTCGCGATCGTCTGTTTTCTGCGCTGGCGCGTGACCTGCCTGAATGGACAGAGGTATTTGGGTAAATCTGTCGATGGAATTACCCAACAGGGCATCGAATGTTTTGAGTCGTGCGGGCAATATCTGGTCTCAGTTCCGAGCAGATTCTTTGCCCGTCGAAGGTTGCGCACGCGATGGAACGGGTCAATATCCGATTGGCGTTTGCTCGATCGGGGGGGCTTCGTTCGTGGAAGGGAGAATTCGAAGTCACGTCGCGAAATCTTCTTGCTCCCAACGGAGCGCCCAAAGATTACGACGCGATTGTCGAAGTTGACGTGGACGGAAGCACAGGAAGGCTCGGCATTGAGTACAAGCGAAGCGCGAAATCCACGTCTCGATTCACGGCAATTTGCGCGGCTTTCTACAAAGACCATGCCACAGATGCCGTCTTCGGTCGGATCCGGCGATCGAGGCGGCTTCATTCTCTTCTCTGGACGAGTGACTCGACTGAATGCGTCAATCTAGCTCTCGTACTGCTGATTTTCGGTCAACCGATTCCGGTTCGGGCGTCATCCGGTCAGCGCGGAACCTCCATGAATTCTCTAATACCTACTCGATTCTCAAAGCCTTTACCGGGTCAATCGAAGCTGCTCGTCGGGCCGGAATGAGCGCGGCGATACATGCGGCCACGATGAGCGGAAGGATCGCAAGCAACAGGACGGTCACGTCGATACCTCTAACTTCGTAGAGGATTGCCTCGGAGAGCCGCACGCAAAGCACTGCGCAAGGCATACCGATCGCGAGACCCAAAAGAATCTGAGCCAACGCTGCCCGAATGACCATCGCAATCACTCGAATACGCCCGGCACCGAGGGCCATACGAATTCCGATTTCGCCGGTTCGGCGGGAAACGGTGTAGGCGGTGACACCGTAGAGCCCGATGGCGGCCAGCAGCAGCGCCAGCGCGCCAAAAAACAAGGTTAGGCGAGCAATCACGCGATCATTGGTGAACTGGTTGGCAATTTGCTGATCGAAGCTCTCAAACTTCACGACGGCGAGATTCGGATTGATTGCTGACAGCGTACGCCGCGTCAGAGATTCTATGTTGCTAATGGGGTGGGCAGTCTCCAGCACGATGGTCCCTATGTACAACTCGTCGTCCTGATCGATCGGCGTTTTGTCGCTTGCCGGTCTCTGCAAAATAGGCAGGAAATACATGGCATGATCTTTCCAGCGCACGCTGTTATAGACTGTGTCCTCGACGACTCCCACGATCTCGTAATCGCCGGCCGATCTCGGACCTGTGCCGAAATGGTGGCCGATGGGATTTTCACCGGATGGGAAGAACTTTTTCACAAACGAGTGGTTCACAATGGCCACCGCAGTGGAAGTAGGCGTGTCCTGCGGTTCGATGCCGCGACCCAGCAGAACATGGGTGCCTACGGATTCGAAGTATTCAGCGTTCGCCTTCAAGTAGGAAGCATGCGCGTGTTGGTCAGGCTGTCCCTGGATCTGGATGCTCCATGAGGAATCCGCGACTTCCATGGGCGTGTACCAGGAAATTCCGACTTTCAACACACCGGGAATGACGTGTAATTGCTGCTCGATGCTTCGATAAAGATCCGAGTCCTGAGACGGCAAATACCCGGCCGCCTGCGGATTGATATGGACGATATAACGGTTCTTCGATTCGAGCTTGAGATCAGAGTGCTCAAGTTTGCTCAGGCTCTGAGCGAATGCCCCGGCGGCAACCAGAAGCACCAAGGAGAGCGCGGTCTGGACCACAACCAATCCGCGCTGCAGCAGCGTAGCGCCTCCGGCCGCGGCACGCTGTCCAGTTCGTAGAACTTCGGCAGGCTCGGCGTTCGCCGCCATCCAAGCGGGTGCGATTCCGAAAAGAATGCCAACGACCAAAGAAAGACCGCCCGAAAAGGCTAGGACGGCTGGCGACGGACTGGCGTGGATCGGCAGTTCATTGGCCCCCAAGAAAGCCATCGCCAACAGCATGCGTGTGCCGCCATACGCAACGGCCAAGCCGGCAAGCCCCCCCAACAAAGCGAGAACGACGCTTTCCGTGAGGAGTTGGCGGATCACTCGTGAGCGCATTGCGCCGAGCGCGATGCGCACGGACATCTCGGCCTTGCGGCTCATGCCGCGGAGGAGCATCAGGTTGGCAACATTGGCGCAGGCAATGAGCAGCACCAGACCGGAGACGGCCAGGAGGAGATGCAGTTGCGACGCATACTGCTCCTGCATGGTTCTGATTCCGGCGCCTCCCGGCGTGAGAACTGTGTGAACCCTGGGCAGCAGGGCCTGGTTGTGCTCGGACGAAAAGGTCCGAATGGGTGCGAGGGCTTGGCGCAGAATACCACTTACCTTTGCCTGCAGTTGGATGCGATTGATCCCCGGGTGAATACGGCCGATGACAATGAGCCAGTTTGCGTTTGGATCGAGAACATACGAGGCGTTTGCCAAAATCGGTGCGGACTGAATTGGCAGATAGAAATCCGGTGGCGTGCTCGACAAGTGGTCGCCAAAGAATCCCTCTGGGGCAATACCCACGACCGTGACCGGATGGGTGTTCACGAAGAAAGTGCTGCCCAAGACGGCAGGGTCGGAGGCGTAGCTGTTCTTCCACGCCTCGTAGCTCAATACCGCAGTCGGAGCCGCCCCCTGGGTATCATCCGCGTCTGAGAACATCCTCCCGGCAACCGGTCGCAGGCCAAACGTGCGGAAGTAATTGCCGGAGACGAATTCGCCCATCATCGGCTGCGCAACTTGGTGCGATCCTTCGCGACGCACGACAAGCTTTTGAGAATCAGAGCCCGACTCCATTGCAGCCAATTCCTCAAACTCGGGCGAGTTCCTGCGCAGCTGTTGCCAAGTGTCCGTCGAGAACAGCGAAAAAGCGGCATCGTCAGGCACGCCATAGCCGACACCGAAGGCATCCTGATTATCACCAAGGCGAATCAGTTGATTGGGGTCCATGACGGAGAGATTTCTCATCAGGACTGCGTCCACGAGTGAAAAGATTGCAGTATTCGCTCCGATTCCGAGTGCTAAGACCAGCACGGTCACTGCCGTGAACCCGGGAGCCTTTCGTAGTTTGCGTAGGGAATAACTGACATCCTGAATGACATTTTCAACCAACGGCAGCCCACGCCCGGCGTGGTAGTTTTCGCGGATGGTCCCGCTCGCGCCGAATTTGATTGCTGCCTGGCGGCGGGCCTCATCCGGCAGCATTCCGGTGCGCATGTTTTCTTCTGTCTGCATCGCCAGGTGCTCTTCCATTTCTTCCAGCAGCCGTTCATCGGCCCGGCGACCGGTCGCGAGATTCCCAACCCGCGCGAATAGCCTTCTCAGCGTCCTCACGTGAGATCCCCCGCTTTCAATTCAAAGAACCTTGCGACAACCGCCGCAGTCTGTTCCCAATCGTGCTTTTCCGCTTCCAGCAATTTGTGTCCCGCACGAGTTAACCGGTAGAAGCGCGCTCGGCGGTTGTTCTCTGATGAGGCCCACTCTGAGGCAACGGCACCTTCCTGTTCCAGCCTGAGCAGGACGGGATACAGGGTGCCCTGATTCACCGAGAGCAGATCACCGCTGATCTGCTCGATCCGTCGGGCAATCCCATAGCCGTGCAATGCTCCCAGCACGTCGAGGGTCTTCAGAACCATCAGTGCCAGCGTTCCTTGCTGGACATCCTTCTTTTGTTTCACGCGGTTTCATCCCACAGAGCGGTCATTTGGCTTACCAACAGGAGGATACTGCGTTTCCGTTGGGAAGGCAACAGGTAAACTCCATTTGTCTTCGGCCTCGGTTCGGCTCAGCTATTACGAAACGGGTACACGTGGAAGTGATGTGGGGATCTCAATGAGCGCATGACGCCAAAACGCGTATCCAACCCGTCCGAGGGCTGGAAATGTGCAATGTACGCGTCAACTGACTTGCACGAATCATATCAACGCCTATTTAGGCGCCTCGCATAATCAGACGAACTTCCGAATGGGTTGCCAAGCTTCCAAAAGGGAGATACAGACGTTTATCGATTTATCGATCATCGAGCAAATATGCCAAAGCGGAGACTTGACCCGCTACCTTCCGTCGCCTTCCAGATTATGCTTGCTCTCGCCGACGGCGAACTGCACGGATACGCGATTACGCGGCAGGCCGTCTGAACGCTGCTCTGCTTCTTCCAACTCAAGATCGGAGTTCAGTTCTCGTTCCAGATCAGTATTGCGCTTTCGGATATGCCACCTACACATCCTCGCTCTCCACGATCGCGGGCCACATTACGCGCGCCACAGCTTCGGCCATTTGCTTCCGCGGCGAATCTTCGACCACGAGTTCTTTGCGACGACTTTCTGCGAGCCGGTAATACTTGGACTCACGATTGCGAACCGGCCCCGTGTCCCACTTGAAAATCACCCCGCCCCTTTGCTCCAACCGATGCCGAGGCGAATAGAGTGATCCGTGCTGCCATTGCAGGAGTTCGTTTGTTGTCCGCTGAATGTGCTGGACGACCCTGTGACCGTGCGCGGGTCCATACGGGATCATGCGCAGAATGAACATGTCAAGCTTGCCCTGAAGAACAGCCATCCACTGTTTTGTCTGGTTTTCATGGAATTCAATCGATCTTCGAAGAGCTGCGATGGTAGATTGGCGACTAACGAGGCGTCAAGCTAGGACTTCCGCGTCGCTCGACGAACTCAGCGCGCTCATCCATCAAAATGTCAGTCGCACCGCGCCCGGCCAAGGAGGGATTTGTACTCCGAATCGTGATTGCCAGGTTAGCGCAATATCCCGATGTGCGGTCCTCTAGCCGGAGACTGCTGATACTGCCGGTGGCGGGATTCGACTGTATTGGCCGCAAAAAACGTTGTCCCCGATGGCAGAATAGCGTTGTATCGAATTGCGGAAATGATTGTATTCGGCGATAAGAGCGGGTTGGCACTGGCTGTTGCCAGTCATCCGTTGCAACGTATGCGGAAAGTAGGATGCCATAGCGGATCCTGTTTGCAGCCATTGCTACCGCGGAACCGGGATTCCGAATGCTCGTCCGATTGAATACTACCTTCCTCCCCGAATGCTCCTGATTACCGGCCGTTGATGGAGGTTTGAGACCCGCCTGAAAGTCCAGTATCGGAGTCGCGGTTCTCGTTCGGACACGTCCGGCAGTTGTACCCCTGGTGTGGGCGGCTCCAAGTCTGGCTAACCCGAGAAATCTGACCGTGCTAATTTCAATTGACGCGGTCCGACTACCTCCCGAGGACCTCAGAGCGCCCTTATTTCTTGGGCTTTTTCTCTCTGGACGATTTCAAAATGGTTGCATTCATTGGTGGGCGGCCAAGCTTCGGTTGCGCAACGAAGTTCTCAACTTCGGAGCGGAGAACGAGAGTTCTGCCGGCCACTGTGACTGAAGTTAATCGGCCTCGCTCAATCAGGTCTGCGATGGACTGCCTAGCAACGCCACGAATGCGGGCAGCTTCCGATTGAGAAATATAATTTTCAAGAACTCCGTCATTTGAGTCTGCGTATCGCAGGTACTTATTGCGTTGTCCTGGCGGTTGAGTTCTGCCTCGATTCTGCCGTGCTGAAGACTGGCGTTCCCCCTGAGACAATGTGGATTCTGCTTCGCTGCGATTCTTGTTAGCGCGAGGACCAGGCGGATGCGGCTGGTAATTCTCGACTTCTGCGCGGTTTAATAGGGTTTTTCCGCCAAACTTTAATGTTTTGAAACGGTTCCTCTTCACGAGATTGTCGATAGCTTGTTGAGATACGCCGCGGATTCGCGCCGCTTCGGCCTGAGAGATCCAGCCTTCAGGTCTTGTGGATTTCCGATATTTTTCAATTGAAATTTTCACTTGATCCGTGCTACTATCCTGTTGAACTGGGATTCCGCTATTCGTCATCCCGGTCTGCACAACTCGCGAACATCGGGATGCGATAGTGTGTCACCACTAGCGCATCCCTGACCACATTCACCTTCTCATGAAAGGCGACAATATGGCTGTCTCTAAACATACCCGCAAAGGAGAGCCGGGGACAAACCCTGTCTTTCGAGAGCTTTTCCGCAATAGCCACGTTTCGACCGAGCGTCAACAGGAATGGCAAGACGCCCTGCGCCACGCTGGAACGGGAACCCCTCCGCTTCGCTTTCCGGTCTATGAGCAGCTCTACCAGTTCAATCTGTGCGCGCAGAAGATGGTCGAGCTACTCGAAGAGCTGAGTAACAAGTTTGCCATCGACCCGGAAGCCCTTCTCTACAACCAGTCTCTGATTCAGTCTGTTCGGGCTGCAATCAGCCTGGATATCGTGGAG
>DATDLS010000143.1:0-6802 GCA_036519195.1 Occallatibacter sp.
AGGTATCCCTCACTTTTCAAAAGCGGCTTATTGAAGGAATTGAATCGTGACTCAAATCTGGGAAATATCGATTGGTGACGCCAAGACCGCCAGGTTAATGGCCAAGACTCGCAGCGGCGTGGAATTCAACGCCGCTTCAGAGGTGTGGAGCTATCGCGATGGAGTCAAGTCGATATATCTAGCCTTTCACGAACTTCAAGCGCCATTTACGTTGCGTCAATGCCTCAAAGCAGTTCTAAGATGGTACGCAGAACACTTGTCGCCCAGTCACCTGGAGAATCTGTTTCAAAGATTCAGGCACTTTGCATTCACGGTGCCACTTCTGGACGGAACAATTACGAGTTCACAGCTACTCAATTATCGGAGCACGCTCAATCGCTCCACCGAATGGTATCTTGGCAGCCTTTCTGGCCTTCTGCAGCGCTGGCACAGCATGCAAATTCCCGGCATCAGCGACGATTCGATCACACTTCTGGAAAACCTGCGATTGAAGGGAAACATAAAAGGCCGCGCAGTGCAAACTATGGATCCTGATTATGGGAGATTCACTGACATCGAGCTCGAATCGATTGCTCAGGCACTCAAGAACGGCTACGACATGGGCACTGTAAAACTAAATGAATATGTCCTAACCTTGTTGTTTATCGCTTTCGGGCAACGGCCGACTCAGTATGCAGCAATGAAAGTATGCGACTTAAATTTGACCGCATACAATGATTCACACACAACCTATATCCTCTCCATTCCGCGAGCAAAAGCGCGCGGAATGGTCCATCGCACTACCTTCAAGAAGAGAACCCTGCTTCCTGAGTTAGGAAGACTTCTGAAGGAATATGCAAATCAGGTCCGCGGTCGCTTCGCCGGCATACTGGAAGACTCTGGTCAGGCGCCGATGTTTCCCACTGATAGCGACGAATCGATCCAAGCTCTTGGCTTTCAGTTCCATCGGACGGGACAAGGACTCGCGCAATGGCTCACAAGATTTCTTGACAAACTGAGCGTTCGCTCGGAGCGCACTGGTAAACCGATCCAGATCACTGCGACGCGCTTCCGCAGGACAGTTGGTTGCAGGGCTGCTGATGAGGGGCACGGCGAACTCGTTATTGCCGAACTCCTGGATCACAGCGACACTCAGAATGTCGGCGTGTACATAGAGGCAACTCCTGGGATGTTAGAGCGCATTGACCGCGCGGTTGCCTTTAAGCTTGCCCCGATGGCCCAGGCATTTGCCGGCATCATCATTCAGAATGAGTCGCAGGCGAGACGTGCCGATGACCCAACCAGCCGTATCACTGATCCTCGATTTGATTCGTCGATGAGGCCCATTGGCAATTGCGGAAAGTTCGGCTTTTGCGGTCTGCTTGCACCGATTGCGTGCTACACCTGCCGCGAATTCCAACCATGGCTAGATGGCCCGCACGAAAGGGTTCTGGACTTCCTAATCGCGGACAGAGAACGGCTGCTCTCGCAGACTGACATCCGCATTGCTAGTATCACCGATCGAACAATCCTGGCTGTTGCGGACGTTGTGACGAGATGCACCAAGATGAAAGCCGAGGGAGAGGGGAATCGTATTGGCTAGTGCAGTCCTTTTTTGCCCGCGCAGCAATCTCACGATTGACGAGAACCTGCAGGGCTTTATCCGATCAGCCCGCGAGGATCTGCAGATCTTCGGCGCTAACCTCGATTTCGACACAAACGTCTGGGATCTAACCGACTTCCTCGACATAAAAGGGCGCGGCAACAAAAGGATTCGAATCAACTTTTTTGCACTTTCAGATGGCGATTCGCCAGAAATAATTCTTCAAGAACCGTTCCTGTCCTTTGCGAAGGCCTACTACCGCTACATGCACGGCTTACGGCCTAAGAAATTCGTCATGGGGCGATTGTATGCGCTTAAGGCATTGGCGCAGGCCCTAGAGTCCGAAGCCAGATATGTCTCTGTTCAGCTGGCGAATGGACATGTATTTGACAAGGCAGCAGAGATTCTGCGCATCAAGTTCTCCGAAGCTCTTGCGTATAGGCTCGGCGGGGACCTTGAACAGCTTGCAAATTTCTTGGCAGAGAATAACCTGACCAAAGTTCCACTCCGGTGGCGTAACACGCTACGCCGACCTTCAGACGCTCAGCGAGTCGGAAAAGAATTTGATGAACGCCGTGCGGCAAAACTGCCCACCGAGGCCGCGTTAGCAGCACTTCCTGCGATATTTCGCCTCGCTGAGATTCCGCTCGACATCATTGTCACTTCGATCACGGCAATCCTTCTTTCAGCTCCTGGACGAATTAGCGAGGTTCTATTGATGCCAGAGAACTGCGAGGTAATCCAGAATTTCCAGGATAGGACTACGTATCGCCTACGATGGTGGCCTTCCAAGGGCGCAGATCCCATGCTGAAGCCGGTTTACAGCGGAATGGCCGAGGTGGTCAAGGAGGCTATTTCAAAACTCCGCCGGATCAGCGCGCCAGCCCGAGAGGTTGCAGCCTGGTACGAGGCAAATCCCGAAAAACTTTATCTTTCAGCAGGACTCGAACATTTGCGCGACAAGATTTGGATCGCGTTATCCGATGTCGGCAAAATCATCGGAATTGATGCTGCGTGGTCGTGGTGTACCAATGCGAAGATTAAGATTTCTAGGGCTAGCGGCGAGTCAGTCGTGCGGTTTGAAGACGTAGAACGTCATATTCTCAAGATGCTGCCGAAGGGTTTTCCCTTCCTCAACCGAGAGACCCGGACCCGGTATAGCGAAGCTCTCATTCTTGTGCGAAAGAATGAACTTCATGCGCAGCGAGGAACATATTTGTGCATGATTGAGCCCATACCAACAGATTGTATTAACGGTGCTCTGGGCTCCAAGAATAAAGAGATGGCCTCAATATTTGACAGATCGGAATTCAAGGAGCCCGACGGCAAACCGATCCGCGTGACGACTCACCAGTTTCGCCACTTCCTGCATACGATTGCAAAGATGGGCGGAATGAGTGAGCTTGACATTGCGAAATGGGCGGGCCGGATTGATGTTCGCCAGAATGCAGCATACGACCACGTTACTACGGACCAGATGCTCGTGCAGATTCGGCAAGCAGTAGGCGACAGCTCAATGATGTTTGGCCCGCTTGGCAAGGCGCCTGATCGCCGGCTAGTCTCTCGTGACGAGTTTGCTCAGTTGATCGTGCCGGCAGCTCATACTACCGAGATTGGATTCTGTATTCATGACTATTCAGGGTCTCCATGCGAGACCCACCGTGACTGTATCAACTGCCAAGAGCTGGTGTGTATGAAAGGCGATTCTTCAAGAAATGCTGCGGTGAGGCGCCAACGGGAAGAAGCACAGCGGTTCCTAGAACAGGCAGAATCCGCAATGAAGGAGAGCAATTACGGGGCCGACAGGTGGGTTGCCCACCAAAAGGTGACTGTCGAGCGCCTGGAACAGCTATGCTCGATTCTGGACGACCCCTCGGTTCCAGTCGGAGCATTCATTTCTCTAGCGCCACCGCCTCGCGCCGAGGCACCCCGTCTAGGCAACCAGGCAAGTCTGGCAAAACCGACTCAATTGACTTTGATGAGCGGGAAGCCGTGATGAGAGTGAAGCGATCGAGAAATCTCGGAGAGCAGGAGATTCAGACCATTGTCGGCATCCTGGACGGATGGACTGGTCCACTCACCTGGAATCTTCTAATTGATGCTGTCGCATCTAGGTTGCTCAGCAACTACACCAGACAGGCGCTTCATAAACATGAACGTATAAGAATTGCATATGGGGTCCGCAAGAAGAATCTGGGCCCGGCTGAGCCCCAGATTCGCGGGTCAATACAAGTTCAAAAGGCTCTGGAGCGAATTTCCCGGCTTGAGGCCGAAAACCAGAGGCTTCTGGCCGAGAACGAATGCCTGAATGAGAAGTTTGTCCGGTGGGCATTCAACGCTTATGTTCGCGGCATGGGAGAAACCGACCTCAATCGACCTCTGCCTCAGATTGACCGGCGCCAGACTCCGGTACTGGTCTCCTCTTCTAAAGTGAAAAAGTAGATGGAGAACAGGTGTCTGCTATTTGGTGAGCACTCCAGATTGAAGTTCATCTGTGCTAAATTCCATGATAATCGCCAGTGCGAATTGGATGGGCCTGAGCAGGCACAGGATTTCAGACAAAGCGAGGAGGAAAGAGGCTTTTGAACAGCTCGACACAATTCAGATCCTTGTAAACGCCGCAGGCACGGGGAGCCGCGTCGGACCCCAGTCCGGAGGGAAGGCGCGAGATTTTCAGTCATCATGCCGACTTATCGGTACTAATCCGACCGTGACGAATACTTTGGTGATTACGGACGAAATGAGTTGCAGAACGATGGTTGCTTTCCGGCTAACAACAATCGACGACTCTCAAACGATCTCGGAATGGCAACGAACGGCAGTCGAAAATCGACTCGATCCCCCAGGGTAACAAGAGCAGGTCGTGGAGCTAAGTGATTGATTCTGTGCCGAACCTGACAAATTTAACAGTACCGGGAATCGCTTCGCTTTATTTTCGTTGCAGGCACTCCTGTGCCAAAGCAAGGTTCCGTATAATCGAGGTGACATGCTCACTCGGGTCTACATCGACAACTTTCGAAGCTTTCAGAACTTCGAGTTCAAGCCGAAGAAGAAGCAGCTGCTGCTCGGAACCAACGGCAGCGGCAAAACTTCGCTGCTTGAGGCCATTCGACGGCTGAAGGACTTCGTGAATGGAAATTCGAATGTCTTTTCCCAATCGACCCGTACCCGCTGGGCTAATAGCTCGGCGCAGGTCTTCGAGATCGAAGCGATACTGGACGAGAAGAGATTCGAATATCGGCTCGAGCTCGGCTACACAGGTGCGACGAAAGAACTAACGGTCGCACTTGAGCGGCTGACGGTCGAGGGCGAGACCGTGTTCCAGCTCGCCGAAGGAAAGATCCGTTTCTTTCCGAGCACGAGTGAATCGGTCGCCGTTCCTCTTCAGACCAATCGTTCCTCACTTTCACTCTCGGTATTGAGCAATAACGATGTGCGGCGTTTCGTCGAATGGCTCAGCTACCACGTTCACTGTTTTGATATCGACCCCTATCCTGGCCAGATGGACGAGACAGCCGACAGCGAGGAGCGAGAACCCGACTTCGAGATGAATAATCTGGCGGGCTGGTATCGCTCTCTCATCACGACCAATCCCACCGAGAACGTAAAGTTCATCGAATCGATCAAGCGCTGTCTGGATGGGTTTCAGACGCTCAAGTTCTCGGCCCAGGACGACGACGTGCGGAAGCTTCGGGCGGAGTTCACCTCCCCCACGAAGAAGACCGTCAACTACTCCATCTCGGAGTTGTCCGAGGGCCAGCGCTGCCTGATCTCCCTTTACATGATCCTCCACTTCCGGATAGAACGCGGAGACACAGTCTTTATCGACGAGCCGGACAACTTTATTGCGTTGCGGGAGATTCAGCCATGGCTGCTGGCTGCCGAAGAAGCCGTGGACGATCATAAGGGCCAGCTGATCCTCGTCTCGCATCACCCGGAGACCTTGAATCAATGGACCAGGCTTGACGCACTCCGGTTTTTCCGGGAGCAGAACGGTCAGGCGCGTACAGCAAGGTTCTTGCCCGACGAGAGCGATCTGCAGCCCTCTGAAGTAGTCGCCAGAGGGTGGGAGTAGATGACGAAACCATCGCTGGTCATTGTGCTTGTCGAAGACACGCGGCAACAGCAGTTCATCTTTCGCTACCTTCGGCGAATTGGGCTCGATACGCATGCGATGCGCTTCCTCCTTCCATCTTCGGGAAGCGGTGAGCAGTGGGTTCGTGAGCAACTTCCGAAAGAGCTCCGCGAATACCGTAGAAGGAGTGCCCGCGCCGAGACCAAGCTGATCGCGGTCATCGACGCCGACAAATCAACCGTCCAGGACCGGCTCGCGCAGTTGGACCGGAAGCTTCAGGAAGATGGAGTCGACCTGATCCGAGCGGTCGTCGAGCAAGTCGCCCGGCTCGTGCCAAAGCGCAACATCGAGACATGGATTCTCTGCCTCAACGGGATTGCGGTCGGCGAACGAGACGAAGACGACTACAAGAGGACACGGAATGACTGGGGAAATCTCATCCAACCAGCCGCCAATACGCTCTATGAGTGGAGCAGCCCCAACGCGCAGATCCCAGGGCATTGCATTCCCTCGTTACGACATGGGGTCGGGGAGCTTCGACGGCTCGATTTCAGCGACGTTTAAACGGAGGCCTGACCGCTCTGAGCCCCTGAAGCCTCCGCAGGTCTGCGATAGAGATCACGTTCGCCCTAATCCTCACAATGTAGAGATAGCGAAGGCTAGCCCTGCCCTTTACCCATAAGTAGGCCGGGACTAATCATCTCATCCAGCATCCTCGGCATCCTCTTCGTCGTCGAAACTTCGGAGCGCAAACCCCTCAGCCATGAGCAGGAGCTGGTACAAACCTTCCCACATCAGTTGGTGGCCGGGCTCAGGATCTTTCTTGCGGCCCACGTAGCCGCCCATGCGGGCGACGAGCCGTATCGCATCACGCAAGGTTGCAGGCGCGGGGAGACTTTTTTTGTAATAGCTCAGGTGGGGGCTTGGCGGAGATTGAGACAAGAAGTACGCTCAGTTATAAGGGCCGGCTAAGCTGGGAGGGTGCTGGCAGCAGCGAGGGTGCGGGTTTGCCAGCGCGATAGCAACGTACTGCCTCAGTGAGATAGTGGAGTGAGCTGCGCTTTTGTAGTCGGCAAGTTGCGTGAACTGACAGCAGACGTGCTACTGCCAGTTCGCCGTTGCGACTGCGGTTACCGAAGCTGATC
>DATDLS010000144.1:0-9226 GCA_036519195.1 Occallatibacter sp.
CCCCTCCAGCTCCCTCCTCGAATACCAAACGTCCTCCTGCTCTGAAAATCGTAAAAAAGTAGGGCCAGTCTCAGGCCGTCTCAACTAACCCGAATACCCCCTATTCCAGACAAATTGATGAAATCTAAAAGAGCCACACCCTTGCAACTCTCTCCCCCCCGTCCAGCAACAAGGCCGCCCCGAAGGACGGCCCGCTGGCTAGGATTTCAAGAACGGCTACTGCTTCATTTTCTCCATGAACGTGAGCGGCCTGACGAACAGGACTACTTGTCCGGGCTGTGGCGTGGCTGTCACCTTACCGCATGTGTTCGCCGAAGCATATCCGTGGTCAAGAACTTCTTTCGTGCTGAAGTTCTTGAGTCCGAGCGGAGAGCGGTCTCCATCTCCGGACCCACACACCACGTAGGGAACATTGATTCGGAAGGACTCATCGTATTGCACAACGGGATGGTTCGCGACGATAGTACCGTGGCCCGTCGAGTTGGGGACGTTCACCTCGTTCGGATTCAGCGTGAGCTGAAGTCGAGCAACGCCGTGGTCGTCCATGGGTATCGCGATTGCTTCCTTGCGCTCTCCGCCCACCCAGATATTCACGTAGGCGGAAGTGCCAACCATAGGGCGTCCGTTTCTACCGTCCACCAACTTGATTTCGAGCGTTTGAGCAGCAAGTGACATAGCAGGCATGACCAGCAAAACGGTTACAAGCAGGTTGAGCCATCCAAAGCGGAACGATACTTGACGGTGCCCGATCAGCATTTGGGGTACCCTCCTAACTTTGTCATATTCAGGATTCCATGGAAGATGGCACCTAATGGGTTATGCGGGAAGCCGGAGTCGATGTGGAACGTACCCTGATTCGGCCCGAACGGCGAGGTCATCTGACTATCCAGCCCGCCATTTCCTCCTGGACCGCTTACGACGTGCAGAGTTGGCCCATAGCCAATAATGTATGTGTACCAATGAACCGGATAGTAACCAGGGGACACGCCAGCTGTTGAGCCAGTTATATTCAGGTTCAACGTACCTTGGCCAGGGCCCGCTCCCGTCGAGTAGTTGAACGTGCTGCTGACATTGGCGTCCGTGTAGTTCGTCCCAAACTGATTGTTAGTGGCGTTCAGAATCTTCGCCTGACATGGCGGGGGATTCTCCGCGTTACTTGGGGCGATACCAAATGTACCAACGGCGAACACCGTCGTACAACCATACATTTCCGTCATACCCTTATGACGAATGATCTCGTTCTTCGGCGGCTCTTGATCGTGGATGGTTGCCGGAAGGGGCAATCGGCTCCCCCTTGGACTTTGCAACGACCGAGATAACCCAGAGCATCGCGTACAGATCAGCGATACCGATAGGTGCAATCAGGATGGCTGGAATCCACCTGGTCGTCCAAGGAACAAACAGGATCAACGGAAGATGAAGAGCGGCGAGGACGGTCACGGTGATCCAAAACCATACATGCTTCCTCAGCTTCCATCTCATTGTGATGACGAGGCCAACCATCGCAACCGATACCATCGTCGGACGCGCAAGTTCAAATCTCCCGATAGATATAAGCAAAAGCGCCAGAAGGATCGTTCCAAAGAAGACGAAAAGTCCTCCCTTCCACGACATGCGCATTTGTTTGTCTTCTTGCGTTATGACCTTGCCTAGTAGCATTTAGCGACCTCCAGACCAGTGCTAACAAGGTCCAGAGCGGTCGCTCCAATAGCAATGGCTTGCCCGGCGACAGGGATGTCCTCGATAAGACCTTTTGCAATTCCAAACCCGCCCACAGTTGCTTGAAGTCCAGTAACCGTGGTGGAGAAAGTCGATTCTTGTGGCCCCTGCAAATCACTTCCTGCAGCCGCAGTCGAAACGATCCCCGCAGCAAATGCCACTCTCTGCTGAATTTTTATTCCGTTAGAGACTCCTGCAGCTCCGTGGAACAGACTGAATGCCGCTGAAACAGTACCACCTTCGGGCAGAATTCCTATCGCATCAAGAGCCGTGGTTCCAGCCCCTTTGAGGAGCGCTTGCGCAGTACATGACTTGTACCAAGGCATCCCGTTATTTGTTGCGATAGCAACGAAGTCGAGACGCGCATGTGGCCACGTCACATCGTACTCATATTGAGGCCCCATCATACGGTCGCTGCAGCAGATGAACGACGCTGATCAGAGGGAGCAAAAAGCATTTCATCGGGGTTCCCGGGGTTGACTCGGACAACAACAGTTTGATTTCTTGAAAAATTCCGGACATAGCTCTTGGCTGACCCACGCAGAAAGAATGGCACTTCATCCACTCCCTGCTGAGTGTCTCCATGGGAAGCAATTTGATAATGCACCTTCACGCTAGGACACCCCATATCCGGGTCTACTAACGTCGAATCCAAGACGGTGGCTATACTGCGGTTCCATCGCAAGCTCTTCAGGAACCTTATAGCACGCACAGAACTCTTGAAAATGAACATCACAACGATATCGAGGACTAGGCCACCCATTTGATCAGTTCTCCTTGTGTCCCTAAAACGTAGGCGGAAGATATGGTTGCAGGCCTGGCGTGGAGTAAGCAGCACATGCCGCATGAACTCCAACCTGTACGGCAGTTGAGAGAGCCGCAGCAGGAGCGACAACGTCTGCCACCGCGTAGTGGATAATGTCTGCTATTACGCCGCTTCCCAGAGCAGTGATGACCTGAGTGCTGTTGTTTTCCAAATATCTGAGGCCCGTGTAAGCGCCATATTTCAGAGCAGTTCCACCAACATCCTCTATAGTCGATTGGAGTCGCTCAGGTCCCAGAAGCGGGGAGGCCAAGCTGAAGAAGTTCACGCCCTTACCAACACTCGTCTGGTTGAAATTGTTTAGGCATGTGTTGTAAGTCTGTTTATTGAAGCTTTTACTTGGGGCATTGTTTGCATGAGCGATTCGTCATCTTGTTCTCGGTATCGGCTGACCATTGTTGAGCAGGCCGAAGTTTGTTTGAACTCCATTCAGTCCTCGAACACGAATGCCCCAGCTTGATAGCGGATCTTCAACCTCTTTGATACCTAGAGTATCGCTACCCCAGAGGTAGCCAACGGAAACCTTCCCTTCTGTTTGTTTGTTCTGGAAGTAGAGCGTTCCATAGCCGCTTGAGTTCAAAGTCAAGAAAGCAGCCTCCCGCCCGTCATTACTGTAAAGAACCAACTTGGGATTTGACTCTTCTTGGTCAAGTCCCAACACAGCCTTGGTCTTGCCGCTCCGGTCTATGATCTCAAGACGGCTAGTTCGCACAGTGTCTGTCGCATCAGCTGCTTTGACCTCATGGTGGTTAGAAAGGAGAGCGAACAGCACCACAACCAAGCTCACGGTGACAATCGTATTCCAAACAGCAAACAGTTTAATCATGGATAGCACCCCGCAGCGATGTACTGAGTAATGTTCTCGGTGTTTCCTGTGACTGGAAGTCCAAAGAGGTTCTGTACAGCCGAGTCACCTAGGTTGCCGCGCCCAAAAAGATGAATTCCTTCGTGGATCAAAACGAATGCCTGAGAAGTTGGGTCGCGGCCATAGAAGTTGGGAAGCAGATCGATTGGGCCGCCCGGAGGATGTGTAACGGCATCTGCACCATAGGAAGAGGCGTCCTGTGGCGGCGTAGCAAAGGGGTATTGATTTATCGTTGCGTTACTCAACGTGTTGAAGAAGCGGGAGGTTGTGTATCCCGGGATCTTCTGACCGAATTTACTTTTACACCTTTGGCTAAGGAGGCCTTTCGCATTGTTGATAAGCGAAGGCACGTTTATTGTTGCAACAACGGTGCCCGACACGATTCCAGACCAACCGAACGGTAAGCCTAAGACCGCCGTGCAGTTGTGCTCGTCGATGCCCGGATGCAGTGCAGATTCCCAGCTCGGAAGCCCCTGATGCGGTTTTTCACTTAGCAGCGTCATCGCCGCTAGAAGTCCGTCCGGGACGCGCGAGTTGAGGCTGAGTTCCATGTGCCTACGATTGTACGGTTTGGGGGCGGGGTTTGTGGAGGGATTCGGCGCGGGTTCCGATGTCGATTCCGGGCAGGATTGTCACCCTCTTTAGCAGCTAAAGACAGCTACTAAAAGAAGAACACTGCGCGTGCCTATAGCGAGACGATCTTGAGGCCGGGGATCATCTGGAAGTGGCGGAGATTGACGGTCGCCACGGCGTAGCCATGCTCCAGCGCCGTCACTCCGATCAGCAGATCGGCGAGGGCCAGACGAACTCCCCGAGCGGCATTCTCGCCGTCGATCCGACCGGCCCGGAGAGCGATGGGAACACTCACCGGATGCACCGGCAGAGCGTCCACCAGTTCGTTGAGGAACTGTTGGCGCATAGCCTTTCTCTCCGGCGTATCGGAGCGGACGATTCCGTGCGTCAGTTCGATCAGCGTGACGACCGACACGGCGACATCCTCACCGGCTGCACGGAGAGCGATTTCAGCCAGAGCGTTACGGGCATTCTTGCCCTTGCGCTCCGCCGCGATCAGTACGCTTGAGTCCAGTATTAGGCCCACCGGTTCAGTCCCATGCCGGAGGATTCAGAGGCTCCCGGTGCGCTTCAACCGCCGCCGCAACATCGCGGGCGAAGTCCTCGTCGATCACCGCTGGAGAGTCTTCCGGCAACATCGCGATGCACTCCTCGATGGAGCGGCGCGGCGGGACGGGCGCGTGGAGCACCGCCACCGGGAGCTTGCCATTTTCGATGACGATATCGGCTCCGGCGCGGACGCGGGCCATCAGGCCAGCGAAGTCGCGGACGGCCTCTGTCTCCGAGATGTGGATGGTTGCCATGTTTTCCATGATACCTCTGTCTCCTTCTAGGGTTGCTATTCTTTGTCGTCCTCAGCCTCCGCCACAAGGGCGGAGAACAGGTCTTCGGCGGCTGGATCGTGAGTGGTTCGGGAGGGCTTTTCCGAGTGTCCAAGCATCGCCGCCGGATGCGTCGAAGCGTGGACTTGTTGCAGCGTTCGGATGGAGACGTGGGTATAGATTTGGGTCGTCTCCAGCTTCACATGGCCGAGGATTTCCTGGATGAACCGGATGTCCGCTCCGTTCTCGTGCATCAGCGTGGCCATCGTGTGGCGGAAGAGATGACACGCGCCGGTCTTGCCGAGCTTCGCCGCGTCGATCCGCGCCTTCACATTCGAGGTCATATGGTCGCGGCTGAACGGCTCCCCGCTGGCCGTGAGGAAGAGGGTCATATCGTCCGGCTCTGAGACGAGTTGGGGACGCGCTTCGTTGAGATACTTCTGCACCCATGCGATAGCCCGTTCGCCGATGGGAACGTAGCGGTCTTTCTTGCCCTTGCCCTGACACACCAGCACCACTCCCCGGTCGAAGGAGAGGTCGTAGAGCTTCAGCGCGATCACCTCCATGCGGCGGACTCCGGTCGAGTACAGCGTCTCGATGACGGCCCGGTCGCGCAGCCCGATAGGGTCGTCGATGTCGCAGAGCTGGAGGATGCGCTCGACCTCCTGGGCGGAGAAGATGTTCTTGGGAAGCGGCTGGCCGAGACGTGGCAGCTCCAGCTCGGATGCCGGGTTATGCAGCAGATGGTTCCGCCTGGTCATCCATCGGAACCACATCCGCAACGGGACGAGGCGCGAGTGCTGGGTACGGAAGCTCATCGGCTCCCCGTTCTTTTTGCGATAGAGGAAGAGATACCGCTGGTAACGCTCCAGCACTGGCCGCTTGACTTCGACGGGATCGGCGAGGCCGCGCTCCTGACACCACCGGATGAACGCGACCAGATGGAACGTGCGATTGCTGATCGTGTTCTCGGAGTAGTTCTGGATCAGCAGGGCTTGCATGTAGTCGCGCATCAGCATCTCCAGAGGAGTCTCCGGCTGGGCCTTCGGTTTGCGGGCCATCACTCACCTCCCGCTATGACTGCGATGTAGTGGCCGTTCGACTTCACCGCCCTATAAGTGATTTCCGGCAGAGCGAACGCGGTATCGACGGGAAGCCCTATGGGCATTGGGGGAGAGGCCGCTTTAACCGCACCCGACACCCCGCCGACTTGGGGCCGACTTGGCCCCGCCCGCTCCGCCTCCAGCCCCGACTTCTTTTCGTCGTAGCGATGTTTCGAGAGCACATCCATGTCGATCAGCCCGCCCAACACCGGGCGGCCGCCGTCACTCGGCCGCGCGAACATCAGCTCGTACACGATGCTCTGGCCTCGGCCGCCGCGATGGATCAACAGGTACTCCATCTCCTCCAGCCGGTGCAGATGGACTTTCAACTGCGTATCGCCCCAGCCCGTATGCGCCCGTACGTCCCGGCGCGAGAAGCGATAGTCCATGCGCTCCATCTTCTGCCGCTGGCACTCGGCTGTGACCATCTCATCGACGGCGAGAAGCAACCGCCGCGTCTGCGGCGGCAGCTCATCAAGCGAACGGCCCAGCACCTCATGCGCGAGTTTGTTGGCCGTGGCGATGTCGGCCAGAGTCACTTCGATGTACTCGACCGCGCGGCCTCGATGCTCGATCATCTTCGATGGCCGCTGATGCTGATGGAGCAACGCTATCGTGCGGATGAGCGTGAGGTACTTCATATGGTCGCGCCGCGTCCGGGTCTGCGAGTCCTGGAACGTCAGCTCTCGCGCGTAAGGGTTCGCCACGAAGACGGGTTTGAGAAGACGCTGCGCGTTCCGGTGGACGGCCAGGATCGCATCGCGGTCACGCCGTTTGAGCAAGCCTTCGAGCGTTTGCGCCTCGCGCTGGACGCGATGGATCGCCTGGGTCTGTTCGCGCTCTTCATTGACGGAGAGAACAAGGCAGCGGTTCAACAGCTCCTCGTCCAAGTGGATCGCCGTCGTCGTCAGGAAGATCATCACCGGGCCTTCGACGCGGTACTGATGCGTCAGCAGCCGTCCCGTCGCCGGGTCTTTGCCGGTCGATGCGATGGTCAACACGCCCTCCGACTGCAACAGCTTCAACGCATAGGACGCGCTGTGCGCTCCCTCTTCTTCGACGATGGCAAGCACCTTATGCTTGAGGTCGGTTTCGCCCATGTAGAAGAGGGACTGGCCCGTCATCGCCGAGTATTGCACCCGCTGCTCTTCGGGCAGGAACGCAAGCACCGCCTCCATGAGCGAGCTTTTACCGGCTGCCGATGACGACTGCACGATCACCGCAAGCGGCGAGTCCAGATGACGAGAGACGACGCCCAGATAGCCAACGAGCTTGTTTGTTTCCTCGCCCACCACACCGCACCGCGCGAAGTCCTCGACGATGCGCTCCAGCAAGCGCGGATCGCGCAGCAGCTCCATCGCCGCCGCCCGGTCCTCGTCGCTGATCGTCACGGCCTGGTCTTTCGGGGCAAGGGCCTGTTTGATCTGCTCGTCCTGTAGCTCCTCCAGCTTCAACAGCAACCGGCCAAGGTCGCGGCGTATGACCTCTTCCTTGATGCCCAGCTCCTCCGATGCTTGCTTGGTGAACACGCCGCGCTGTCGCGCGGAGTAGAGATCGAGCGTGTCGACGTGGAAGGCCGCATCGTTGCGCGGCGTGTGGCCGGAGACAAGCACATTCACTTTCAGCAGCTCGTAGCTCATGTTTTTATTCAGGCCACGGATGTGATAGCGGCGGTCGCCCTGCATCAGGAAGATGTCTTCGCCGCGCATCTCGACCGGCACGTCGATGGTTGGTGCGGGCGCGGGAGACGAGACGGCGACGGCCTCCACAGGAGGCATCGGCGTAACCGGCTCCGGCTGGGCGGCTAAGGGAAGAACATGATTTGGGATGTCGGCGGGGGATGCTGCTGGGTCTGGGTCTGGGTCTGGCTCTTCTTCGATGGGATCGGCGGCGGCTTCGACCTGGCTCTCGATCTCATCCTCGATCTCCGCCATGATGGATTCTTCGTCGATCATTTCTTCCTTAGCCGCTGCTTCGATCACTGCTGGTTCAAGCTCGATCACTGGCTCGACCGTGCACGGCTCTGGCCGCTTGCCCTTGCCCAGCCACTCGGCTTTGTTCAACAACACGCCCAGGCTCTTCGCTGCTGGCTGCACTTTGAGCGAGTATTCGTTCGCGTCCATGCCCTTCGGGAACTGGATGCGGAAGCACTCCATCCCCATCTCCATCAACTCCCCGGCAAGCGCGGCGGCGGCTTTGTCGCCCGCCTCGTCCCGGTCGTAAGCGATGGACACGCGCTCGATGCCATGCTTCTCGAAGGCCCTGCGATGATCGGCTGTGAAGCCGTTGACCCCGTAGCTGGCCGTCACGTTGCGGAACCCCGCACACCAGAAGCTCAGCGCGTCGATCAGCGATTCGCACAAGATGATCTCCTTCGACGCGGACAGGGCCTCTTCGTTCCATACGCCTTTGTGCGCTCCGGGCAGATACAGATGGTCGGGCGTTCCCTCGCGGAGATTCGATGTGATCTTCCGGCCATACATCTCGACCACTTCACCGGAGCTATTGAAGACGGGGATTACAACCGAGCCGTTGAAGTGCTCATGGCCGCTCTCTCGAAGGACGCCCAGCGTTTGCAGCCGGCCACGCATCTCCGCGCCGGCGGCGCGGTTCTTCGCCGGCAGTCTGTACCCAAGAGTCCGGTTGGCGAAGCCCAGCTTGAACCGGTCGATCATCTCCGGCGACGTGAGGCCGCGCGAGGACAGATACTTCAAGGCCTCCGGCGACTGCTTCAACGTGTCGCTGTAGTAGTCCAACACCTGCATCAGCAGTACACGGTCGTCCGCATCCCGCTCGACGGGCGGCGGCAGCTTCCGAACCGTGCCGACCTTCACCGGCTGGATCGGCGAGGTATGTAAGGGCAGATGGTCGGCCCGCAACAGCTCGATCGCGTGGCGGAAGCTGATCCCATCGGCCCGCATCACCCAGTCGATGGCCGTCCCGCCCGCGTTGCAAGCTCCCAGGCAGTGCCAGAGGTTCTTCGCCGGAGTGATGACGAGCGATGGGCTGCGGTCGTCGTGAAACGGGCAGAGGCCATGCAGGTCGGCCCCCAACCGCTTCAGCTTGATCCCCCGCGCCTCCGCCAGCCGCTGGACAGAGACTTCTTTCTCATAACCGGCAACCACCCGCAGCGGAGGCGTCGGTCAGGGCCGCACGTTCTTTGTGCGCCGCGCCAGCGGGCGGAGCGCAGAGCCTTGACGGACGACGGAGCGGAGGGTACGCCCGCCACCGACGCCCAACCCTGTGTTTTCAACACGTTCACGCGCAGCAACCACCGCGTTTACCTGGAACAACGTCAGAACGCCGGTTTTTCCTCTTAGTC
>DATDLS010000145.1:0-32240 GCA_036519195.1 Occallatibacter sp.
ATACGTATCCACCGGGCAAAAACTCTAAGTGCGAAGTCGAATGGCAACCCAACCGCAACCATAAGTTAGAACTCGGACTAACTGGAATATACGGCGACCAAGGGATCGAGGCGACAAAAAAGCTCGGCGGCCAAAGCCGCCGAGCTTTCAAGCAGTGCCGTGCGTTAGAACACCAGGCGAGCGCTGATCTCGATCTCTCGCGGCGTATAGAGGAAGCCGCTGTTGTTAGAGCTGGTTGGGACCTGGAAAGTATTAGCGGAGGGGTTCGACGAGCCCTGTCCCTGGTAGGTCGCCAGGTTCGTTGTTCCCGAACTCGTCAGCTTGTACGCCGTCGTGCCCAGGCCATCGATGTTCTGATGGTTGGCGATGTTGAACACGTTGGCGATAAGCTGCAGCTGGTAGGGCCTGGACTCATGGAACGTGAATTGCTTCTGCACGCGCGCGTCGTCAACGATGTGCCGCGGATAGCGCTCAGTGTTGGGCCCGATCATCGGGATCATGGACGATCCGGAGCCTCCATTCCAATCGCTCAGAATACCGGCGCTGAAGAAACCGCTCACGCCGACCGTATAGGGCAGACCGTTCTGCATCTGGAAGTTGTCGTCGATGCTCCAATCGTTCGCGATCCACTTGAGCAGACTTTCCGACTTCAGATTGGGAGCGTTGTACATTGCATAAGCCACAAAGCGGTTCGGCACGTTGAAGCTGGAGTTGCCGTAGTTGACCCGGTAGTCGCCGTACGGATTAAACCAGTTGTTGGTTGCGACGGTACTCGTATCGACGTTCTGCGCGAAGTCCAATGCGTGAGACCAGGTGTAGTTGGCGTCGAATTGAACGCTGCGCAGAGACCGATTCGTGATCTCGGCAACGAATGCATTGTAGTTCGAGTTGATGTTGCTGATCATTTCCGTAATGACCTGGTAGTTGTTGGCCACCGAACCGAACAAGGCGGTGTTGCCGTATCCGGTAAACTGCGGAACCTGATACGTCGTGCCGTTCGGGCCCAGCGGTCCCTTATTGCTGCTGTCGGAGACTGTAACCGTTACCGGAGTTTCAGTCGGGTTCAGGTTCACATCAAGGAAGTTCGGCAATCTGCGACCCAGTGCACCAAGGTAGCTGAACGATGCCACCGTACCCTTGCCAACGGCTTGCTGCAGCTGAAGATCGAATTCCTGCACTTCCGGGTTGCGCAGGTTCGAAGCCAGGAAGTTGGAAGTCGGCGTAGCTGCCGCGGCGCCGGCACCAGTTACGATATCCGGGAATTGCGGAGCGCCTGCGGCTGTCGCCTTATACGAGGTCGTGTATTGTCCGTTTGGGCTGCCGGTATTCAGTCGAATGTTCAGCAGTTCGCCATTGTTCAAGCGGCCGTAGTAGATGCCGTAACCGCCGCGCAAAACGGTTTCGCCTTTGCCGTACAGGTCGTAGGAAAATCCGACGCGGGGGCCAAAATTGGTCTTGTCACTGGGGTTGTTGTTCAACTGCGCATAGGGCACGAACGATCCCACCGCGGAGGTCAGATTGGGATCGGCCGGCGGTAATGCTTCATAGTCCCACCGCAGCCCCAGTTCCAGCATGAGCCGCGGCGAGACCTTCCAGTTGTCCTGCGCAAACACGCCGTTGTCCATGGTGGTGATGGCATAGATCGGGTTACCGAAGCCCTGATTAAAGGTCGAGTAACAGCTCGACGTTCCGACGGCGGTGCCGGTAGCTGTTGCCGCCCCGGAGGCGCTGCTGTTGCACGAAGTCGGCTTTCCGTTGTTGGCGTTCAACTGATCGTTGAAGTAGTTACCGAGAAAGCTGTAAGTGAATTCGCCGTTACTTTCGAAAGTGTTGTTGACCTCGTCCCAGTTGTGGACTTCGTCGACGCCGAATTTGAAGCTGTGGTTGCCCTTGCTCCAGTAAAGCGTATCGCCGATCTGCCACTTCCGCTCGTCGGGAAAAGCCGTGCGGTATGAGTAGTACGGCGAACCAATGTTCATGCCCTCAGCAGTATCCACCTCCACCTCAGGAATGTTGCCCGCCGAAGCACCCTTTCCCACCAGGTTTGCTTGAGTATACGGCGTGAAGGGTTGCTGGCCTTCGTCGTTGAGCTCGCGTCCGTACTGGTAGAGAAGTTCGTTGCTGATGCTGGACGTAATCAGGCTGGTCAGCTTGGTCACACCATAGTCCAGCTTGACAAAGTCGTTGCCCCAGGTGTCACGGCCGTAGTCGGCGGTCGAGGAAGTTTGCACGCCGCCCGGTGAATCCCAGCGCAGACGATGGTAAAGGAAGCTGACGTGCTCTTTGTCGCTAATCTGCCAATCAAGCTTGGGTGTGTTGATCTCCTGGTATCCGAAGCGAGGCACCGAGCCGATGTCGGACACAAGACCAGCAATACCGTTGTCGTAGTCGGTCACGCCGGTGTCGTAACTGGTGGCATGCTGACGGGCCGCCAGCGTACAGGCCTGGCTATCAAGCGTGTAGTTGGGGTCGGTCTTGGTGGCACTGAAGTAGCCGGTAGTCAGGCTGCATTGGGCCGCGGTCACACCAGCCGGAAAATTGCTCGACGGCGTGGGCAGCGAATAGAAGGCATTGGCGTTCTCGGGCACGGCCGTGCCGGGAAACACGTGTGTGTGTTGATCGTAGGTGTAGATCCAGAACAGCTTGTTCTTGATCAGAGCTCCGCCGACAGTGAATCCGTAGATCTTGCGCAGATCTTCGGGCTTGATCGGCTCAGAGGTGTAGGTGTTGGTCGTCGGATTCAGAACGGATTCCGCGGCGTAGTCATTGAATGCAGCCCAGTTGCTCTCCCGGTCCCAGAAATACGCCTGGCCGTGGATTTGGTTTGTTCCGCTCTTGGTGACGGATGTGAGCACTCCACCGGCTGCGCGTCCATACTCCGCAGAGTAAACACCGGTATTGACTGCGAATTCGCGCACCGCACTCCCAGAGGTCGAATACGCTTCGCGCGTGCGGCCGCGCTCCTCGGAGAAAAACGCCTGGTTGTCGTCGGCACCATCGATTTCGACGTTGTTCAGCACTGTGCTGATGCCTCGGACGCTGACCAGGCCGAATCCACTGCTATCGGAGACAACGCCGGGCGTGGTCATGGCGAGGCTGGACCAGCGGCGATTGTTGATCGGAATCGATTGGAGTGAGCGCAGATTCAGCGTGTTGCTGAAATCAGGCGAGTCGAGGTTGAGGACCGGAACCTGGTCGGCAACTTCCACCGTAGCCGAAGCGGAGGAAACCGAGAGGGTAGGGTTGATCTCAGTCACCTGGCCAACCTGCACAGTCACCGTGCTCGCACGAAAAGTTGCAAAACCGGACGCAGTTACCGAGACGGTATAAGTACCCGGCTCGAGCAGAGGTGCCTTGAAGAATCCGCTGCTGTCCGAGATCAGGTCGAGGGTAAAGCCGGTTGCTTCATTGTGGATGGTCACCTTTGCGGCAGGCACTGAGCCACCCGAGGCATCCACGCTCGTTCCGGCGATCGCACCTTGTGTGGATGTTTGAGCACTTCCCTGACGGTTTGACAAACCAAGCGCCAAGCTCAGTAACAGCAAGGCAAGCCACACCGATCGAGATTTCTTAAGCGACATCTGGATTCTCCTGAGATATTTCAATTTGCGGTTAGTTGAGGATGAGGCCATTCAGCAATGGTTCAGCCACGCACCTTGTACAAGGCGCATGCAGACACATAGTCCCGGCCAGGAAAGTCGGAATCTATTTTTCGGTCATCCACGAAAGGAAGTCACTGCTCTCCACTTCCGAAGTGCGATGCCGGCGAATCCCATAGCAGGACCCATGGATAAGGGCAAAGTCAGATTGTCTGCCCATCAAGGAACCAGTCAACATTTAGGGACTCCGAGGTTGTGATCGTATCTGTGTTTGGTCTATTCCGTCAGCGGACCTGTCCCCCGGAAGCCTACGCGAGCAACCCGATACATTTGCTTGAGGGCCACTCCAACAGGCTCGCGCCACGGTACCTTATCGTGCTTGGAAACTCGGCCTTTAAGGCGCCGATTACAGAGTCTCACAGTTTGATGAATAAGGCATTACAGGCTCAGTTAGACCCTGTTTTGGCTATTATAGGCGAGCCAATATCCCGCGGGCATACTGAATATGTAACTCTATTTTAATCAATGATTTCGATCGCGTTTTGAGCCCCGGTCACCCAGGGAAGAACCCCAGCATGTTCGGCCTTCTGAAATCGCGCCAAACTATTTTTTCGTTGCCAGCCCGCTCGGCCCGTAGCCAACGTCATTGCACGATTGAATAAATCACGCCGTTCGATTGAATCTCTAACGTTCGATCGACGTTGACTTGGGCAGTGAACTGAGCTTTGCCGACGATCGTGACCGCGCCGGGCCCCAGGTTCTTCACCTCAACCGCCCACGGCTTTCTTTGCGAATCCAGCACCGGCGGTATGCTGGGCAAATGGAGCACGGCGGGCCCGTTCGCCAGCACCACTATATCGCCGCCAAATTCAACCGGGATGTTGTCTTGATGCGGATGCAGTCGGACCACAGGTTTACTTTGCAGCGTGTTCATCTGACCCGCGAACAGAGCTAGGTAGATCAGGAGTGATTTCATACGACACCGACAAGTCCTCTTCTCCAGAAAACCCGGATTCAGGTCGATCCCTGGAATGAGAGAAGAATTCCCATTCACGGATCAATCGGGTTGCTCTGCCGAGTTGCTCACTTTTCGGAGAGCGACTCGGCAAACGGCGGCAGGCGCGGACTCACTCGATGCTCAGACCCGCATCCGGACCCTCGTCTTTGGCGCTGAATGTATGGCCTCGAATCGTCAGATAAAAGAGCAGCTCGACGCGGTTTGAAACCCCCAACTTATCGAATGCGCGGAAGAGGTAATTTTTGACCGTGTGCTCACTCAGTCTTAATTCGCTGGCGATCGACTTATTCGTCATGCCCTTTGATGCGCATTGCACAACTTGCAATTCACGCACGGTAAGTTCTGGCCCATCGTTCGCGAACAAAACGTTGGGGGCGGGAATGCACTTGAATGCGTCCAAAAGCGCGCCGGTCTCTCGCTTTCCTGCCCAAATCATACCTTTGGCGACATGCTTGACACATTCGAGGAATTCGCTCATGGCCAGTTGCCTTGAAAATACTCCCCGTGCCCCGGATCGGAATGCGTTGATTACGAGTTCGTGCGTCACTTGATTCAAAAGCATAATGACGTAAGTATTCCGATGAGCACGGCACACTTCGTTGGCCAGATCGAAGCTTTTTCCCGGATTCGAGTTGGCGTCAACGGCAATGACAACAACGTCCACGTCCGTGGCTGAAAGTGCCCGCAACAGATCAGACGCTTGAACCGCCGCACCTTCGAATCGCTCCTCACGGGAAAGCGCGTTTGCAAGCAGATCACTACTCATGGAATCCCCATCAACGATGAGAACTCGGGTCGAAACCTGCGGATGCTGCGTGATTTCGACCACCCGTTCTGAGTTGCCTACTTTCGAGGACCCCCAGCGAGACCGCATTTGACTTGTTTCAGATGAATCATGTGGATCGGATGCGAACTGTGCCATGAGACGACTCCTCATTGCCGCCTGGAACGATCTTCACAGGAGCAGGTTTTGGTTCGTTGGATGTCACTAAATTCGTTTATCGTGCATAAAATGGCTGAGCGTGAAAACGATATGCGCGTTAGGGACAGGCCGTTAGACAAGCCATGGGGGGTGATTTTTCATGCGTCAGGAGGTGCACTTTTCGATCGCTCTTCGCCTCGAATTGCGGCGTCTCGTAAAGCTACTTTACCTTGAGTTGGCGATTTTGCAATGTTTTTTTCGTAACACGAACTTTCTTCTCTAGCTATCTAGTCATGTCTACTCCTCCGTAAACGCCTCTGGCATTCCCACTCCCCGCCCACTTCATCCTTCTGATTTTTCAAACGAGCGGTCACTTGTGAAGTGCATGGCGAGAATCTATTCTGAATCCACGTATGCACCTCCACTTGGTAAAACAGCGCACAATGGAGAGCCGAGCCAAAGTCCGATACAAACTGCGGCTCCCTGCCATTTTCCACTGGAACGATGGTACGGAACACACTGAGGCAGGCTTCACCAACGATGTCGCTCTGGATGGAGCCCTGATCCTCAGCAGTAAGTGCCCTCCCGTCGGGACCAGCATTCGGATTGAGGTTCTTCTTCCCTCCCCGGCCCAGAGCGGTGCGGAATTACGCATCGAGTGCATCGGCAACGTAGTGCGAGTTGCCGAAAAAGATGGATGCTTTGGCGTGCATGGCCTTTTTGACGATGATCACCTAACTTGCCATGTCTTGCATTGAACGAATTGTAGTGCCTGTCTCCTACCAAACATACACAATTCATGGCCGAGAACGATGACACGCCCCCAGCAGTGAACAACTGTCCGGGAAAACCATCAACGATCTCCTAAGCAAGATGCCCGTCCGATGCACGTTGTCCTGGATGGATCTTGGAGCCCTGGCTCTATTGAGCCAATGCGAGTCCACATCAGACCTGAAAGCTGAGCCGTTTAGACGCCTGACCGTGCTTGAAATCGGTCCTGGGGCTGAAAGGGCGAAGCTACGCCCGCAGCCATGAATATTTCAGCAACCAGCCTGGAGAATACTGATCATGAACGACACGGTCGAAAACGATTCCACCGACACTCGTTGGTTCGCAGTCTGGACCCGGTCGCGGCAGGAAAAGGTAGCAGCTGCCATGCTCAACATGGTCGGTGTCGATCATTTCCTTCCGCTGAAATCCGAACTCCGGCAGTGGAGCGACCGCAAGCAGACTGTCAGCGTGCCGCTATTCTGCGGCTATTTGTTTGTTCGCATGAATCCAACCAAAGACAGCCGCCTGGAAGTGTTGAAGGCGCCCGGAATTGCGGGCTTCGTCGGAAACAGCGCCGGCCCATTGCCGATCCCGGATCAACAAATCGAAGATATTCGCACCCTGCTTGACCGCCGCGTCGACTGCACTGTAATTCCCATTCTTGAAGAAGGCGATCGCGTCCGGGTTGTGCGTGGGCCGCTGACCGGAATTGAAGGCCGGCTTCTGCAAAGCAATTATTCATCGCGCCTGTTGATCTCCATCGAAATGCTGCACAAGTCGCTTGCCGTGAGCCTGTCGAGCAAAGATGTTGAATTACTCGACCGCCCTGCTGCCTGACTCGCCCATCTGAATTCAACTTGAGTTAACCCCAACCCGATCTCCCTGGCCTTGCCGCATCGCTCGAGAGTCCGTGATGTGCTGGAGGTATCATGTCGAAACGTTTCGCTAGACCTGCCGAGCAACTGACGATGATCGAAAGTATCCCGGAAAACAACGAACTGACCATTAGAGATCTATTGATGGTTTTGAAACGGCGGCGATCGATCATCTTGCTAGGAGTGTCCGCATGCTTCCTGCTGGGTGTCGTCGCGTGCTTTTTTCTGAAGCCTCGCTACAAATCGCGGGGCGAAATCGAGATCCAGAAATCCGCGACAGACGGCGTTGGCCTGCAGAATCTGACCAACCCTCTTCAGGAGGAAGACCAGTCGGACGCCCTGGATGCCAGCATCACGTTGCAGACCCAGTCGACGATCCTTCAATCATCGAGCCTGGCGCTGAAAGTAATCGAAGACCTGAATCTTGACAGCACTGAGGACTTCAAACCTACCTTCAGTCCGATTGGGTGGGCGATGGCGCTTTTCACCCCGAGTGGTGTGGCCGCCGACCCGCAAAGCGCACGGCTGGAAGACTCGCCACATCGCAGAGATCATGCGCTTAAGGTCTTTCAGAAGCGCTTGAAAATCACTCCCCAGTCCGGCACCCGGCTGATCGACATCCAGTACACAAGCTCCGACCCCAAAATGGCTGCCGCGGTTGTCAACGACGTCGCCAAGTCGCTTGTCGATTACACCCTGAACAGCCGCTATGCTGCCACGAGTCAAGTCTCAAGCTGGCTTTCCGGGCAACTTGGCGACATCAAGAAAGAGGCCGAAAGGCAGCAGGGCAAAGTTGAGCAACTGCAACGAGAGTCCGGCGTATACAGCCTGGGAATTTCAGACTCGCAAGGAAAAGAGATTGCTTATAGCGCAACCCTGGATCGCCTGCAGCAGGTGACACAGGAATTATCGGCCGCCACGTCCAACCGCATCTTGAAAGGAGCGCTCTATAAAACGGTCGAGAATGGTGATCCGGAGCTGATTTCAGGTCTGGCTGGATCTTCTCTCGCGGGCACGTCTGCAGCGGTAAACAATTCGTTTCTGCTGATCCAGAATCTGCGCACCCAACAGGCGTCTTTGGCAACACAGGTCGCATCCGATAGCTCCAAATACGGCACGGCAAATCCCAAACTCGCCGATGACAAGGCAGCCCTCGACTCGATCAGTGCGCAGATCGCCTCTGAGGTAAAGAGGATTGGTCAACGTGCAGGAAACGACTTCAAGGCCTCCCAGGTCGTAGAAGACAAAGTACGCGCTGTTTATGAACAGGAACGGCAGGCTGCCGACACGCAGAACGGTAAAGCAATCGCCCTCCTGATTGCCCGGCAGGAAGCCACCGACGCTGGCACGCTGTATCAAACCCTCTACTCCCACCTGAAAGAGGCTGGAGTGATTGAGGGCTTGCGCTCGTCCAATGTATCGGTGGTCGATGCAGGCAGAGTCCCATCCAGACCGGTTCCCGATGTGCCAATCGTTCTGGCTCTCTCTCTGTTTTCCGGTTGCTTTGTCGGCGTCTCCGGAGCGCTGCTCGCCAACGCGACCAACGACCGCATCGAAACGATGGCTACCATTGAGCGCTCACTCAAAACCCCGATACTCGCAATCCTTCCCATGACGCAGGTGCCTGCCAAGGTTCGCCGCTCCCTTGCGGCGAACACCGATGGCAGCCGGGTCGCGGTGCTGGGCGGCCCAAACACGGCGTACGTGGAAGCGTTACGCGGTCTGCGGACCTCGCTCTTACTTTCACGCAGTGGGCCGCCACCCAAGACGATGCTGATTACCAGTGCCGCCGACAAAGAAGGAAAGAGCACGTTAAGCCTAAACCTGGCGGCACTGCTGGTGCTCAATGGATCGCGCGTTCTGTTGATCGACGGTGACATGCGGAGCGCCGGGCTCTCCGGGTACATGGGTTACAATCGTCACGCCCCCGGCACGCATGATCACGACATCAAGGGCTTGAGCGATGCCCTGTCCGGCGCGGGCGAACCCAACATCCTCACGCCGTTCAGTCAAATTCCGAACCTGTCGGTGATCACCGCCGGATCGATGCCGACGTATCCGGCTGAGCTGTTGGGATCGGACAAAATGCGCGACCTGGTCCAAGCGTGGTCCGCACATTATGACTACATGCTGATCGATAGCCCACCGGTTCTGGCCGTTGCCGATGCCCTCATTCTGTCGCGTCTGACCGACACGACGCTCCTGGTTGCCCGTCATGGACGGAGTACGCAGAAGAGCCTGGAGCGCGCATACAAGACACTCGATGGCATTGAAAATGGGAACGTCGGAGTTGTCGTCAACGGTGTGCAGCGCAACTCCGTCTCCTTCAACGAATTTTACGGTTACAAAAGCACCAGTTACTACAGTGAGGTCTGAGATGAAGACATTGTTCAATCCCGCAACCGCATTGCTTGTGGCCATGTCCTGGGCGGCCGCCGCCCAATCTCTACCGGGAAACAGCCTCCTGATCAGCCCCGGAGACGAACTGCACATTTCTATCCTTGACATGCCCGAAATGGATCAAAACCCTCGCGTGACCGATGCCGGTGAAGTGCCGGTGCAAGGTATCGGAAACGTGCAGGTAGGGAACATGACGCCGGGCGACGCTGCGACGGCGATTCATGATCGCCTGATAAGCGCCCACTATCTTATTCATCCCCAGGTATCTGTGGTTGTCGACCAATATGCGACGCAGGAAGTGACCCTGATTGGCGAAGTGAAGACGCCAGGCGCCTATCCGATTGCCACTCCGCGGCCCATTCTCGACGTGATCGCACTTGGGGGCGGCCTAAGTGAGGACGCGGATCGTGACATTCTTGTGGAGCGTCATGGAGACCAGACGCATCCGGTCCACTACAACGTGAATAACGATGCCGAACAGGCGATCAAAGAGCAGGTCCTGGTCAACCCGGGAGACACGGTTGTCGTGGCAAAAGCCGGCATCGTCTACGTGCTTGGCGATGTGAACCGCCCTGGCGGCTTCACCATGAGCAATAATGAATCGAAAATGACCCTGCTCGAAGCGCTAGCCACCGCAGGCGGCGCTGCGAAAACTGCCAAGATGGGCCAGGCCCGACTGATCCACAAAGCAGATCACACGGAAACGCGAATCTCTCTGGGAGACATCCAGAAGGGCAAGCTGCCCGACTTTGCCATGGCCCCCGGGGATATCCTCTACGTCCCCTTCAGTTATACGAAGAACCTGGTTATTACCAGTTCATCCGGAATCGCCGGAGCCGCTGGCGCCGCAGCCATTTACGCCAAGTAGCGCGATCCCCGGATCGCAGCTTTCGGCAACGATTCTTCTGATATTCTCTGGTGCCCATGCCCCACGGCGGGCGAGTCTCTCTCGCCCGCCAATGCGCAGCCTCGCGACAGACCCAGGTGGCGGCCGAGCTTCGTCGCCACACCCTGATCCATCCCAATCCCGCTTCTTTGTTCGCGGTCGATTGTCGTAGGTTGCGTCGCACGAGTCCCAACAAGCGGTCTTGCCGGCCCCACGATCAAGTACGAACCGAGGGCTCGCAACTCAACTGGATAGCTCAATCGCCCTCGATCTGTTTTGAGGGCACTCTATGGTCGATCACCAACAGTTCCCCCAACCTTGTTGATGGAGAGAAGCCATGAATGAAAAGCATCGTATCACTATCGGCCTGCTTAGGCTGTTCGATCTTGCAATCGTGCTGCTGGCGTTTGTGCTTACAACCTTTTCGATCGTCAAGGTAGAGCACAGACTCTCGCTCATGCGCTTCCTTTCGATGAGGATCAGGGTCGCCAACTTTGTCATCCTCATTTTCGCTCTTTTGATTTGCCACGCCGTGTTCCAGATCTGCGGCCTCTACCGGTCCCGAAGGCTATCGATGGGCCGCTCGGAACTACTGGACGTAGTGAAGGCGATGACTCTCAATACGGCATGCTTTGTGCCCATCGCTTCCTTCTTCTCCATCCAGATGATCACCATTCAGTTTTTGGCGATTTTCTGGCTGATCAGCACACTGCTGCTCTTGGCTGCGCGTCTGTCGATACGGCGCATTGCAGGCTATGTTCGCGTTCAAGGCAGAGACCTTCGCTACATGCTGGTGCTCGGCACCAATCCGCGTGCGGTCGAGTTTGCCCAAAGACTGCTGGCGAGCCCGGAGAGAGGTTATCGTCTGCTCGGCTTTGTCGATGACGACTGGCCGGGAATGGCTGAGCTGAAGCGTGCCAGCTTCAAGGTGGTCAGTGATTACGCTGGGCTGGCTGAATACCTGCGCCGCAACGTGGTTGACGAAGTAGCTTTCTATCTGCCGTTTGATTCTTTCCACAAGCTCGCCTCCGAAGTCGCCAGCCTCTGCGAACAGCATGGAATCACCATGCGCTTCAGCTCCGATGTATTGGGATTGAAGACAACCCGGTGGCGCGCGGAAGAATTTGACGGCGACCAATACATTGAGACCTACACCGGATCGAGCGGACTGTGGCCCAGAACGGCCAAGCGACTGGTTGACATTATCGGGGCCTCGGCTGCTTTGATGCTTTTTTCGCCGATCCTGGTAATCGCGGCAGCCGCCATCAAGCTTACGTCTCCAGGCCCGGTATTATTCCTGCAGGAGCGGATCGGCATCAACAAGCGCCGCTTCAAGATTTTTAAATTCCGCACCATGGTCCCCAATGCCGAGCGGCTGATGGCCGATTTGGAAAAGCGCAATGAAGTCTCGGGCCCGGTATTCAAGATAAAGAATGACCCACGGATTACAACCATCGGCAAATTCCTGCGCAGAAGCAGCATCGATGAGCTCCCGCAACTCCTCAACGTGTTGAACGGCGATATGAGCCTTGTTGGCCCACGACCGCTGCCGGTGCGCGATTACGAAGGATTCAATGAGGACTGGCAGCGCCGGAGATTCAGCGTCAAACCAGGCATTACCTGCCTGTGGCAGGTCAATGGACGGAGCGGAATCTCCTTCAATCAGTGGATGCTTCTTGATCTCCAATACATGGATGAGTGGTCGCTCTGGCTCGATTTGAAGATTCTGGCCAAGACGGTTCCGGCTGTATTCAGAGGAGCCGGCGCCGCATAGCTTTCGCTCCCCTTACTTGGTGCGCAGAATTGGGCGTCAACAGTAAAGGACTGGCATCGCGCGCTCGGCTCGATCCAACCAGGATCCGGCCTGCGCATTGAACTTGGCCATCGAAGCGGCGATGACGCCGTTTCAACCTGAAAGAATGAGGCAAACCATGAGCACGTTTGTGCCGGTAGCGATTTCCGGAGTTCGATCCTTCGACGTTCTCGGCTGCACAGTCCACGCCGTAACGGCCTCTGACTTGACTGACCTCGTGGAGCGTGCAGTGGGTTCCAGCGAGTCATGCATCGTCGCCAATCATAATCTGCACAGCCTCTATCTCTTTCAGCGCGACTCACGACTGAGGGAGTTTTACTCCAAGGCAAAGTGGATCCATGCCGACGGGATGGGAGTTGTTTTGCTGGCTCGAGCCACAGGTGCGGAGGTCGATCGCTCGATTCGGGTGACTTACGTTGATTGGCTTCCTCTTTTGATGGAACGCGCCGCTCAACGGAATTGGCGGGTGTTCTATCTCGGATCAAAACCCCACGTGGCCGACAAGGGAATCGCGATTCTGCGTGAGAGATTTCCGGGATTGAGCATCACTGCCAGACACGGCTACTTTAATCCCGCCGGCGACGAGAATGAAAACGTGCTTGAGACAATTCGCGCATTTTCTCCCGACATCGTCCTGGTGGGAATGGGAATGCCGCGCCAGGAACGGTGGATCATCGACAACCTGGATCGGCTCCCGCCTGCAGTGCTGCTGCCATGCGGAGCTTCGATCGACTATGTCGCCGGCGAGATTCCTACACCGCCGCGGTGGGCCGGCCGCTGTGGTCTGGAATGGTTCTATCGACTGGTTGCCGAGCCGGGGCGCTTGTGGAAGCGCTATCTTGTGGAGCCGTGGGGTTTGCTTCTTTTGATTGGAACTCGCTGGCTTCGAAACAGCTGAGACTCAGCACCTAAAAAAGAATCGTCGCCCAGCAGGACAAGAGTCCCTTGCGAAGCCGGATTCACATTCAGAACGCGATCAGACTCATAGACGCCGGAGACAACGAAGATGACGGATGCGAATCTACCCCTGATCACGGCGGTCATTCCAACCCGGGGCCGTGCCGACATTGTGGCGCGCGCCGTTCGCAGCGCGCTCAACCAGACCTATCCGCGCGTTGAGGCGATCGTTGTTGTGGATGGCCCTGATCCGGTCACGGTGGCGGCACTAAAAGCCATCGATGAGCCTCGCCTCCGCGTGATCGCTCTGGCTGAGAACGTGGGTGGAAGCGAAGCAAGGAACATCGGCGTGCGCGCAGCGCGGGGAAACTGGATTGCCCTGCTCGACGACGACGATCAATGGTTCCCCGACAAGCTTGCGGCTCAAATGGCGGTTGCCGACATGTCCGTGCGCCACTTTCTTGTCACCTGCCGAAGGCTCGAGAGACAGCCGGGGCGTCCCGACGTATTAGCGCCGCGACGCGGACTGCGCGCGGGCGAAGACGTGAGCGAATACATGTTCTATCCCGAAGACAGGCAGCATCACATTTGTGGTCCGCAGACTTCCGGTTTTCTGGCAACCAAGGAACTTTTCCTCGCCGTGCCCTTCAGCAAAGGGCTCAAGTGCCATCAGGATTGGGACTGGTATCTGCGCGCGATGCACAACGAGGCGACCGTAGCCGTCATGGTGGATGAACCGCTTTATGTCATGGATGTCGAACCGGAAAGGCCACGCATGACGCAGATCGCAAGGTGGCAATTTTCCCTGGATTGGGTTGAGGCTCGCAAGAGCCTTTTTACTTCCCGGGCATACAGATCTGTCCTCATCAACGAATGCATGTTCCGCTGTGAGGATACAACTCATAGAGCTCAGACCTTTAAAAAACTGCTCTCGCTGTGCCGGAGTAGCGGCAAGCTTCGAAGCGAAGATCTGTTGGCGGCTGCGAAGTGGTACTTGTTCCGACCGTCCGTGCGCATGGGCATCCGACGCTACCAACGACAAATCAAAGCAAGTCTGCGGGGCGTCGCCACAGGCACCCGGGCACTAAAAAGGGCGCCAAGCAGGCAGGAGGTGCACGATTGAATCGTCCACAAAAGATCGCTCTGGTCGACCTGGGCACCGAGTTCACCGGAGGCCAGTCCTATCTGCGAAATCTGATCTCTCTTCTCGGCGGAGACGTCGAACTATGGCTCCTCAAACTGAGTCCGCGCCTCACCGTATCTCCGCAACAGACCGGCGTGAAGACTGTTGATCTGGGCTTCGCGATCAAATGGGGAAGGCCGTTCCAGATCCCGATCTGCATGATGGTACTGGCTTGGCTGCGAATCAGGCACGGGCTCGACGCTGTCTGGGTCAATGGCTATCCGGAGATCACACTGATGCCGTGGGCGCGAATCTTGGGGTGCCGGGCGATTGCAACGCGCCACTTGACGCTGCTGACCGACAAACCGAAATGGCATTGGATTCGAAGCGGCTGGCGCGTCCATTTTCTCTATGAGCACATGGCGTCGGCGGCCAACAAAATCGTCTGTGTGTCCGAAGCCGTTGCCGACAGCCTGAGAATGTGCGTAGGTTCGGACAAATTAGCGGTAATTCAGAACTGGATTCCGGTTCTTCCCGAACCCGTCCCACCCAAGAGAGGAGAGCTGAGACCGCTCCGACTCCTGTTTGTAGGCCGGCTTATCCGCCACAAAGGCGTGTTCCTGATTCTCGATGCGATGCGGCAAATCCAGGCCCACGACGGCTCAGGTGAGCTGTCGTTGACCATAGTGGGCGAGGGAGAAGATCGCGCGGATCTGGAGAAAGCTGCGGCGGGCTTGAACGTGGAATTTGCCGGCTTTCGCAGCGACACGTCGTCGTTCTACAAATGGGCTGATGTCTTTGTGAATCCCACACTTGGGCCGGAAGGTCTGCCACTGGTTTCGCTCGATGCGATGTCCTATGGACTTCCCTGCATCCTGAGTGACCTTCCGGTACATAAGGAAATCAGCCTCGGCGGTCAGGCGGCCCTGTTGTTTGAAAGCGGAAACCCGGAAAGCCTGAAAGACAGTATCGAATTTCTTTTGGGAGCGCCGCAGTTGATCAATCGCTACGGCCGTTTGGCAAGGATGACAGTAGAAGCCAATCATCGCGCCGAGACGGCGCGTCTGCGCTACGTCCAGGAACTTGGATTATAAAAAGGAGAAACTGAATGCGAGTTGCCATTGTAGTGCCCTGGTACACAGCCAACGGCGGGGCTGAAAAGGTCGATGGAATTCTCGGCGGCATGTATCCGGATGCGGACTTCTATGCGCTGTTTTTTCGGGAAGGAGGAATTCCCCCAAGACTCAAGGGCCGCCACATTCAGGGATCATTCCTGCAGCGGATTCCGGCCATCGACCGGGTCTACCGGCCGCTACTCACACTATTCCCCTACGCGGTCGAGTCGTTCGATATGACTGGCTATGACCTGGTCATCACTTCGGACTGGGCGTGCATTAAGGGTGTGGTGACAGATCCGAAAACCGTCCATGTCTGCTACTGCCACACTCCGATGCGCCACATATGGGACCTGTACCGCACCTATCTGGCCGATGCGGCGCCTTGGCAACGGGCCGCCTATGCCTGGACGACCAAGTCGCTGCGGCAGTGGGATTATCAGGCAGCGCAGCGGGTCGATCATTTCGTAGCGAATTCCATTTACATTCAGCGCCGGATTGAGAAGTACTACGGGCGCATTTCGCCGGTGATCTATCCGGCCGTAGATACGAGCAAGGGCTACATTTCGTCCTCCACCGGAGACTACTACCTTTCCGTGAGCCGGTTGAATCGGACCAAGCGAATCGATCTTCTCATCCATGCGTGCAACCGCCTCGGAAGAAAACTGATTGTCTCCGGATGGGGTCCCGAGGAGGCTGCCTTAAAAAAGATCGCTGGCGACACGATCGAATTCGTAGGCCGCGTCCCGGACAGCGAGTTGGGTGAGCTTTATGCCAACTGCCGCGCGCTGCTGTTTGCCGCCGATGAGGACTTCGGCATTGTTCCAATCGAGGCGCAATCCTACGGCCGGCCGGTGATTGCCTATGGTCACGGCGGGTCGCTTGAGACCGTTCGGGTGGAGCAACCGCACATCGGCCCCGACACGGGCGTCTTCTTTCCCGAGCAGACGCCGGAATCGGTGGCCGACGGCATTCTGCGATTTGAAGCCAGAGAAGATTCGTTTAGCGCGAAGGCGATTCAACAGCACGCGCAAACCTTCGCCATCGAGGAGTTCGTTGGCCGTTTCGGTCAGTTCGTCGACAAAGTGATGAGCCAGGAGAAACTGATGGCATGCAGCTAACCGGCAGAATCGATCTGCGGTTTTCGCTACACTCTTCGGACGGTAAGCCAGGATCCTCACAGGCGCAGATGATGCCTCGAGGCTCCGGGCGGCCTCGACCGGGCGTTGAGTGACTGGCCTTGAATCCATTGAGATCGTAATCGAACAGGAGAAGCCGACCCCATGGAAATGGTCGAGAAGATGAACAGGCCGAATTTTCTCAGCCTGACAAATACGTGGATGCTTTGCGCCATTCTGCTGGTATTCGCTTCTCTCTACGGGTTCTCGTTTGAACGCGGCAGCCTGAATTCATTTACCGGCGTCGACGCGCAAGCACTCCAAGCGGACGATACGGGCCGGGATACCTTGATCAAAGCTCAAGCTTCGATTATGTATCTATTGAGCGTGGCGTGCATTGTGCCCTTCATCAAGCCGGTTTGGAAACAGGTGAAGCGGAACGCACTGATCTTCTCGGTGCTCGGCTGGGCCATCCTGTCTGTGCTCTGGTCGGACATGCCATCGACAAGCGCCTTCAATTCCCTGCGCATGGCCATTAATCTGGCACTTGTGATTTTTCTATTTGAGCGATACTCGGCCAACGATATTCAAAAGCTGATCATGCTGGTCGGATCGATCGCGGCAACGGGAAGTGTCTTCCTGGTGTTCGTGCTTCCGCAGTACGGCCTTCAATCGCGAGGCGTTCAAGCGCTCGGCGCCTGGGAGGGAATCTTCGGCCAAAAGAACCTTTGTGGCCTGGAGATGCTGATCCTGCTGCTACCGGCGTTCTTCGTCAAACTGACCGGCCCATACGCCAGAGTGCTGCGCGGCAGCTACATAGCCACGGTACTGGTCATCATCGCCATGACCCATTCGGCCGGGGCATGGGTTGTGGGCAGCCTCTGTCTCGCTTTTGTCGCCTTTTTAAAACTTGTCGTACACATGCCCAGAAAAGACGCGGTCGCAGTGGTGATCGTGCTCGCCGGCGCGGGAGCACTGATCGGAGTCCTGGCCTACTCTAACTACGACACACTCATGTACGCGCTCGGTAAAGACCCCACCATGACCGGGCGCACCGCGTTGTGGGCAGGACTCTCGCATCTGGCCATGAGGCGTCCGGTAATCGGATACGGCTACACGGCCTTCTGGCAGGGAATCACCAAGGGCCCGAGCCGCAGCCTGGCGTTAGAAATGGGGTGGCTTGGCCTGGCGGGCGCTGAAAACGGCGTGCTCGAAATGTGGCTGGAGCTAGGCATTGTCGGAGTGCTTCTTTATGTGGCGATATTCCTGCGCGCAGTCAAGGACGGCCTTTACTGCATTGGGCGAGGAGCTTCTCCGGCCGTTCTGTGGTACGTTTCGATATTGTTCTACGTCGTCGCTACCAATATTGAAGGCGGCCTTTTGCTGGCGCCATCGAATCTTGCCTGCATTTTGCCCTTTGTTGCATTTGTCGGCTTGAGGCGCGAAGCGCGGCGGATGCGCCAGACGAGGACCGCATGAGCGTTGTAGCCGCTGAGATCGCCAAGTTCCGCACCAGCCCCATGGCGAAAAACGCCACCTGGCTGTTTGCCGGGCAGGGACTCGGCCTCATTCTACAGGCTGCATATTTCGTCATTCTCGCTCGCCTGCTCGGGCCACTCCAATACGGCGTCTATGCCGGGGCCTTTGCGTTCGCGAGCCTGGTGGCGCAGTACAGCGCTCTCGGAACAGGAACTGTCTTTCTTCGCTACGTCTCCTCAGAACACTCCGCCTTCGCCGTCTACTGGGGCAATATCCTGGTTGTGACTTCTGTGGTCGGAGGCGGCCTCGTCGTTGCACTCGATCTGCTGGGTCCACGCTTGTTGAACCCCGCAAGCGCCGCACTGGTGTTGCTGGCCGCCATTGGCAACTGCGTCTTCTCCCAGCTGACAATCGAGTCCAGCCGCGTCTTCCAGACATTTGAAAAAATGCGGTTGACTGCCCTGATCAACCTGCTCACCAACCTGGTCAGGACCATCGCAGCAGCAGTCATGCTGATCACCATGCACTGGTGCACGGCATGGCAGTGGGCGCTGATTTCAACGCTGGTTTCTGGTCTCGCCGCGGCAGCCATCGTGACTACCATCACGGTCCGCTTCGGCATGCCCAGGTTTGACTCCAAGCTCTTCCTCAAGCGGGGCGCCGAGGGGGTCGGATTTGCAGTCGCCATGTCCACTTCGTCGCTCTACAACGATCTGGACAAAACCATGCTCAGCCACTACGGCATGAATCATGACAACGGCGTCTACAGCATGGCATATCGCATCGTCGACATTGCCACCATCCCCATCTTTTCCATTCGCGACGCCGCCATGCCGCGCTTCTTCAAACTCGGGCGGGAAGGCATCGCATCGTCGGCTGAGCTAGCGCATCGTCTGCTGCGGCGGACTCTGGCGCTCGGAGGGTTGGGCACGGCCGCCATGTTTCTGGCCGCACCGCTGATTCCAATCGTGGTGGGACATGGGTTCATTGAAGGCGCAGCGGCGCTGCGGTGGCTATGCCTGATACCGCTCTTCCGCAGCGTTCACCAGATGACCGGCTGCGCGCTCACCGGCGCAGGCATGCAGAGATATCGCACTGCGACACAGTTGCTTGCCGCCACGCTGAATTTCTTCTTGAATCTATGGCTCATTCCCAAATGGGGCTGGCACGGCGCCGCCTGGTCGAGCCTGTGTACCGACGCCGCACTGGCCGCAATGAATTCCGGAATTCTTCAGTACCAGTTGAGGCAGACTGCTTATGCCTGAAATCGTCCGATACATCGTCCGCAAACTGCTGCACCCCGGAGACACATTCCGCGCACTCAGGCTGCGTGCGGATATGCGCTGGCTGATGCTGTCAAATCGCTTCGCATGGTCCGCTGTCGCGGCCGGTAACCCGGGCCCCGTGGTCTCGCTGACAACATACGGCAAGAGGGTTCAGGCCGTGTACCTCGCTATTGAGTCGATCGCTCGGGGCAGCGTCTTGCCTTCGCGGCTTATCCTTTGGATCGATGATGCGGCTTTATATGCAAATCTTCCCGGTCCCCTGCTTCGCCTCAAGCGCCGCGGGCTCGAAATCAGGTACTGCAAGAACTACGGTCCGCACAAAAAGTATTATCCCTACGTTGAAAGCCAAAAGGCATTCAATGCTCCGCTGGTAACAGCCGACGACGACGTGATCTATCCGCGCTCCTGGCTGGCCGGATTGCGGGCGGCTCACCAGCAGTTTCCTGGCTGCGTCAACTGCTATCGCGCGCGCGTCATGACCCTGCGTGGCGGCAAGATCGCGCCCTATCGCGAGTGGCCGCTATGCGACTCAATCAGGCCTGCCCCGACGACCGTGGCAACCGGTGTTTCAGGCGTGATTTACCCAAGCGCGCTGCTCGCAGATTTGAAGTCCGCGGGCACCGCGTTTGAAGCCCGTTGCCCCAAGGCCGACGATCTGTGGCTTCACGTTCAAGCTATCCGCTCCGGATTCCAAATCCGGCAAATTCAGCCCGAACCGATTCACTTCCCGATGATTCCTGGAAGCCAGGAATCGTCGCTCTATGCGGAGAACTGCGCGCTGGACGACGGCAACGACAGGCAACTGGCTGTCACTTACGAGGCTCGCGATTTGGAATTATTCGAAAGCAGCGCGTTTGCATTCCATGCCTAGGCGGTTGCCTAAGTTCTATCCTCCGGATCAGGTGAACTCATGTCGTTTTTCCTCAACAGGAGGCTTGCTTCGCATTCTCCACAAAGGGCACTTGAATTGTGGAACCGCCCTGGACGACCACCGGCCGCATGTTGGCGGGACGGACATGATGATGGAAACAAGTCGCTCTTTTCTCAGATTGGAGATTCACCGAGATGTCGGCCCCAAATTCCCTAACGCGAGAGGAGACCGTACCGGATTTCAGTGCGGCGCCTGGAACATCGTCCGCCCATCGCAAGGACATCGACGGACTTCGCGCCATTGCTGTGCTCGCCGTCCTCGGTTTTCATTGCGGAATACCTTGGCTTCCAGGTGGATTCATCGGCGTCGACATCTTCTTCGTCATCTCTGGCTACTTGATCTGCTCGATCATTTATAGAGATCTGCAGGCAGGCACATTCAGCATTGCCCGCTTCTACGAGCGTCGCTTCAAGCGCATTCTTCCTGCTCTCTCTGTGGTCTTGTTTTGTTGCCTGATTTTAGCCGCGCTCGTGATGTCGCCTGTGGAGGCGAGCCTGCTGGGGAGAAGCGCCCTTGCGACGACGCTGTCGGCGTCAAACTTTCTGTTCTGGCGTCAGAGCGGATACTTCGATGCCGGGTCAGGCATGAAGCCTTTACTGATGACGTGGTCTCTTGCGGTCGAAGAGCAGTTCTACCTGGCCTTTCCGCTCATCATGCTCCTGTTGCGCGGAAGGTCCAGACGGAGTCTGCTGGCAATACTCGGCATACTCTGCGCTCTGTCGTTCTCTGTATCTTTGATCGCGGAGTTTACTTCACCCTCGTTGAACTTTTATTCGCCCCTCACAAGGGCATGGGAGCTGGGCGCGGGCACTCTGCTGGCAATCTGGCAGACACGAAGACCCAAGGTTGCATATGGAACTTCGTGGAAATCGGAGGCAGCGGGGGTGATTGGCCTCCTGCTGATCGTTGTGCCCATATTGCGGTATCTCCCCCAGACCCGTTTCCCAGGGTACGAAGCCATCCCGCCGGTGCTTGGGGCAGTCCTGATCATCGCCTCACAAGGCCGTGTGAACCAAATCCTCGGAATTCCTCCGCTCGCCGCTGTAGGCCTGATCTCCTACTCGCTTTATCTTTGGCATTGGCCGCTCCTCAGCTTTGCGCGAATCGTAAGCGCTCATCCGCTGCATCCTCGCACAACGATCATTTTGATGGCGATCGCTTTCGCGGCTGCAACTGCTTCCTACTTTTTTATCGAGAAACCATTCAGGGCAAAGACGACCAGGGGCACCTCCACTGTTCTTCTCTCGTACGCGGGTCTCCTGCTCGTCCTCGTCGCAGTGAGCAGCATATTCTCTCTTTCCCATGGATTGCCCGGCCGGGCGCCGGAATTGGCTCAAGTTGAGTTTCAGGCAAACATTGACCGCGATCATCCCTGCCTGGTCAACAGCTTTCGGGCATTAAGCGGCGTCTGTATTCCACCACCCGATCATACGAGGCCATCTTTCGCCCTCCTGGGCGACAGCCATGCAGAAGCAATCTCCAATAGCATGCGGGGCGAACTGGCGAACAAGGGCTGGCAACTGGTAATTCTCGCCCATGGGAGTTGCCCTCCCACCAAGGGGGTGACCCGCTGGATTTCGAGCAAGGATGCAGACTCCTGCCGGGAATTCAATCAGACTGCGTTGAAGTATGTACTCAGCCGTCCGGACATCCAAGTGGTTGCGCTGTTGGCAGGATGGGGTGGCCGGATTTACGCCCCCGATCATTTGAATCGGTCGCCCTCGGCGCAAAGTGCCGACCAGAACGCAGCAAACCTGAAGGTCGGGGTCAAGAGTGAGATCGCTGCTCTCGAAACTGAGGGAAAGCGCGTCGTCCTGGTCGACGATTTTCCGGAGTTTTCCTTCGACCCCGTCCAATCCATTCGTTACCGGCAAATGCCGTTGCGACGTGCACTTAACAGACTCTTCTTGTCGGACGAACCCGAGCAGTGGCAGAGCACTAGCCAGGATGCCGCTCTCGAGCTGATACCAGCCAAGCGTGCGGCATCGGCGGGGTTTGCCGACATTGCGAAGTCAGATCCCCGACTGTCGCTTGTCACACTGAAAGACGATTTCTGCCGGGGCGGCCGGTGCTACTTCGCCAATCAAGCGGATCTCTACTATTTCGATGGAGATCATTTGAGTGATGTAGGCGCGATGAGAATCATGCCTCTTTTCTTTAAATCGATGGAACGTCACTGAGCGGAAACCTCCTGTTGCCGTTCGCAAATTCGACGGGAAGCACGCATGAACAGCTGATGGCGCGGTATCGATCGCTCCGGTGGGCGGGGCGTCCACTTGCTCGTCGTGTTATCGGGCTCTCTGATCTGAGGCATTCTGCTCAACTCTCGTAGGTAGTGAAAACAATTCGCTGTCTGTCAGAATGGAGATTCACTCCGATGCCGGTCTCATATTCGGAAACGCAAAAAAGGGCCGCGCCCGTTGTCAACGCAACGGCTTCAGCATCGTCTCCTTATCGGAAAGACATCGACGGCATCCGTGCACTTGCGATTCTCAGCGTGGTCATGTATCACGCCGGGGCGCCGCTGCTTTCCGGCGGGTTCACCGGCGTCGATATCTTCTTCGTCATCTCCGGCTACCTGATCGGCGGACATATTTTCTCTGAGATTCGCGAAGGCAGGTTCAGCTTCGCGCGTTTTTATCAGCGCCGCGCCAAGAGAATTCTGCCCGCATTTTACGTGATCATCTGCGTCACGTTTGTTTTCAGCCTGCTCCTGTTTTCCCCGTTCGAGCTCACCGAATACAGTACCAGCGCGATTGCCGCCGTGTTCTCCGCATCGAACATTCACTTCCTGCGCTACTCGAATTACTTTCAACAATCAAGCGAGTTGAACCCGCTGCTGATGACCTGGTCGCTGGCGGTCGAGGAGCAGTTTTACCTGGTGATTCCACTGCTCATGCTGGGGGCAATCAAGATCCGCCGCAGCGTGTTGCTACCGGCCATCCTTGTCGGTTGCGTGATTTCATTTCTGTTTGCGTGGCGCCAGGTACACGTTGCGCCCGACAAAGCCTTCTATCTTCTGCCAAGCCGCGCCTGGGAACTGGGAGCAGGCGTGGCCTTGGGCGTTACCGAGCTCATGCGCAAGCGCTTGCTTGTTCCCCCGCAATGGGCCTGGCCCGCCAGTGTCTGCGGCTTCGCGGCTATGCTCGCGCCCTTCTTGCTGCTCAAACCTTCCGTGCCCTTTCCGGGTCCCTCCGCCGCCGCTTCTGTCCTGGGCACGGCGCTCGTCATTTCATCTCCCACCAGCTGGATCAACCGCTCCATCCTTTCCATGCCGTGGCTGGTGTTCATCGGAAGCGTCTCTTACTCGTGGTACCTGTGGCACTGGCCGTTGATGGCGTTTCTCCGCGTTGCATCCGGCGGTCCGCTTCCCGTACCGGCTCGCATCACAGCCGTCCTGCTTTCCTTTGCACTCGCGGTCCTGTCCTATTACCTCATCGAACAGCCGTTCCGTAAATCCTCGCTCGCCCCGTTGCCCTTGATCGCCCGCTACGCCGGCGTCGGCATTGCGCTCGCCGTTGTGCTCGCGATCGTCTGGAAAGACGGCGGCCTGCGCGGCCGATTCCCTGGTCTGCACCAGGAGCAGGCAGAGGCCCCCTCCAATTGCATCGTCGACTACGGCATAAGCGCCCCGGATCTCTCCACGCACTGCTATAACTCCGTCGATGCCACGGCCTCGGTCGCACTTTGGGGGGACAGCCACTCCGCCGCTCTGGCGCCCGCACTCCGGTCCGAAGTCACATCGCGCGGATATCACTTCGTCCAGTTCAGCAAGTCTTCCTGCCTGCCTCTGGCAGGTGTCGCCAAGTACGTGCCGTCGCATCCATCGGTCGTCGAAGAGTGCGTCCAATTCAACCAGATTGTGCTGAAAACAATCCTCGCGGACGCCAGAATCCGCACCGTCGTCCTGGCTGGTCGGTGGGCCGACCCGTTCGCCGACGGCAACGTGGAACCGCTGCTTGACGTGGACCTTGCGCGAGCCCATCGCCGCTCACCCGCGTCCGCAATGACCGCCATCTTCGTTGCCGCGCTGACGAAAAACATAACCGCGCTCGAAGCCTCAGGCAAGCGCGTCGTGCTGGTTGAAGATGTTCCGAACTTCGACTTCGATCCGCTGTGCAGCATGCTCACCGCGCAAATCCCCATACGCCGCATGCTCGCCTCGTGGATGATTCACGGCAACTTCCAACCGGGCCTGGCGCAGGCTTCGTTCCTCGATGCGGCTGGCCGGTCCGATGAGGCGCTGGAGTCGGTTCACAACCGGTTTCAGGATGTCGAGTTAATCGACCTGCGCCCCAAGCTCTGTGATCGAACCGGTCTGTGCGCTTACATGCATGCGGGCCGGCTTCTCTACTCCGATGGCCAGCACCTCACCGCGGCCGGATCGTTCTACGCGCTGCGCGGCGTCGAGCTGCCTGGCCTGTAAACTCGAACCTCGCTTAGCCGCATGCGATCGACGCCTTCACCCACACGGTCAATCGCCCTACAGGAAAAGGATGCGATGCCCCGACGTACCTTGATCCTATGTTTGGCTTCCCTGCTAGCGGCCGTCCACGGCTTCGCGCGACAGGCCCGCACCTCCGATCGCGCCGAACCTTCGATCGACGTGCGTTCCTCAAGTGCGGTGGGAGACGGTAGAAGCGACGACACCGAGCTCATTGCTGCGGCCGCAGGATCCTGCGCCCAAAACGGCGGCCTACTCTATCTGCCTTACACGCGCGCGGCATATACCACCACCAAGAGCGTCGAGCTGCCCGCCAACTGCGATCTGAAAATCGACGGCGTGCTCAAGGCCACCGCGCCCATGGAGGCGGTCGTGACAGTGGGCGCAAATGGAACCGCATATCGCCACCGGATATTCGGCCTCGGTAGCATCGATTCGGCCAACCTGGCCAAGCGTCACATAGCGCTCGCCAACTACGGACATTTCGAAATCACCGGGATTACGCTGCTCAATGGCGCATCGATCGCGGGCATCGACATTGGACCGCAAGGATCCAAAGGTGGCTACGAAGCCTACATCCACGACATCAACCTGTTCGTCCCGCACGGGGTGGCGCGCATCCCGGCCAGCGCCGGGATCTGGGCCGACAAGGGAACCGATTCCTCGGTCTACAACATTGCGATTGTTGGCTACGATATCGGTGTCCGCAACAGTATCCACAACAACCAGCCGTTTGCCAACATCCATGTGTGGGGCTTTGGACCCAACCCCGGATGGAACAACGTCAGCAATCTTCCCTCCGTCTGCTTTGATGACGTGGCCGGAGACGCGCAGTGGTCCAGCGACGAGTGCGACACGCCGACACTGATCGGTCTCGAAGCCCACGGCTACAACGACCAAATCACCGGCTTCAGCTGCTACAACAATGAGATCTGGGGCACCGACAACGTGGTCAACTGCATCCAGTTCGATCTTCCCAAGCCTTATGCAAGCGTGATGAATTCCATCTTTCAAGGCAAGAAGAGCCATCGCCTGGCGAGCGATGTCGCCGTTGCCAGCGACAACTATTCTCAGATTGAGATGCTGGGAAACTCCACAATTGCGAACGTAGTGAAGTCCCGCTCCATGACGGCGCACTTCAGCAACGCCACCGTGGAAGGCACGTTGAACCTGGGGGTGCCATTAAGGTTTAGTGGCAAGGCAGACCGCGTGTTCGGCACCAACGAAATGGGCTGCCTCGACGGTTGGGATCATCTACCCTGCACCGTAGCCAAGCTTTTGCCCAAAACAATGACCTTGCCCAATTCCCTGTCTCCGACAACCGCGTTCACGACGGTTGCATCGACGGGCGTATATCAGGTTATCGTAACTTTTCGCAGCTTGGGGGGAGCTACTGGCGGAACCGCAACGCCGATGGCGGTGGTGGGCCAGTTAAGCGTGCCGGGCGCTGCGGCATCAATGACGAGCGCGGGCGCAGACGGTATCTCAACGGCGAGCGTCACGAACGACGAAGGCCCCGGGGTTGGGCTTGGATACGCATTGAATGTATCGAATCCTGGCGGGGCTCCTCGATACGTGATCTCCGCGGAGGTTGTCCGGGTCCAGTAACCGCCTTGAAGGTCCTCCGGTCGGTTCCGAGCTTCCGCTAGGGAATCCGGCGCTTGATCGGAACGTCTTTCTCTCAAAGGTCTCACGTCGCACTCAATAAGAATTAGATATCTCACGTTTGGAGGGTCGCTTGCAAGACGTTGAATTGAAATACCGACCTGACATTGACGGGTTACGAGCAGTGGCTGTCTTGCTCGTGCTTGTCTTTCATCTACAACTTAACAAGTTCACAGGAGGGTTCGTCGGAGTCGACGTATTCTTTGTGATTTCTGGTTATCTAATTACGGGAATCATCGCGAAAGAGATTCAATCGTCGAGCTTTTCTGTCGCCCGATTTTACGAGCGTCGTGCGCGGCGAATACTGCCGGCTCTTTTTGCCGTGTTGCTGGTATCCACCCTCGCGGCACTTCGTTGTTTTCTCCCCGGCGAATTGATTTCTTACGCCAAGTCGCTGCTCGGTGCCACGTTCTCATATTCGAACATCTATTTCTGGTCCACAGCAGACTATTTCGACGCGCCCGCGCTCACCAAGCCTCTGCTGCATACCTGGTCACTTGCGGTAGAAGAACAGTTCTATCTTATCTGGCCGCTTTTCCTTCTGCTGTTTTCGCGGCGATGGCCAAATGGCCGGATGTTAATCGTTATCGGATTATTCGCTGTTTCTTTTGCTGGGTCAGTCTGGACGACCAAGCACGCGCATGACAGCGCCTTCTACCTGCCGTTCTCGCGTGCCTGGGAACTTCTCACCGGCGCTATACTGGCGCTGAATATAGCGCCGGCGATCAGAAGCCGGTGGTTGCGTGAGACCGCATCTATGGTTGGACTGGGTTCGATTCTGTTCGCATCGATGACCTACTCGGCAAGCACCTCGTTTCCTGGCTTTGCCGCCCTGCTGCCCTGTGCCGGCTCGGCCCTCATTATTGCGGCGGGAAGGTTTGGGACATCGATTGTCGGTAAGGTGTTATCCTTCCCGCCGATCGTCTTTATCGGATTGGCTTCGTATTCAATTTACCTTTGGCATTGGCCCTTGATCGTCTTTACAAAAATGGAGCTTTTCTTTCCTCTTCCTCAAGGACATCTGGCCTATGCGCTCAGTATTATCGTTCTCTCTCTGGGACTCGGCGCCTTGTCCTGGCGCATTATTGAACAACCTTTTCGAGTTCGGCAGCCGCAGAAGACTTCAAGTTCCAAGGTCTTCGGAATCGCAGCCGTTGCAATTGCCTGCTCTGCCTGCGCGGCTGTGGTTCTACTGTCGCTGAATGGCCTGAAGTCACGCTTTCCGGCCAATGCTATCGAGGTTGCGGAGATGCTTGATACACCGCAGGAGATGCGGATCGGCACTTGCTTTATCACCACCAAACACCGCTTCGACGAATTCAGGCCGGATCTTTGCATGAAGATAGATCCGGCAAAGAAAAACTACCTGTTGCTCGGGGACAGCCATTCCGCCATGCTCTGGTACGGCATCACCAAGCAGATGCCCAACGCGAATATTCTTCAAGCCAGCGTCTCGGGATGTAACCCAATCTTCAATTCTCCGATACGTGATAACTGCGGGCAAATGATGCGATACATCTTCAACGAGTTTCTGCCCTCCCATGCCATTCAGGCAGTTTTTCTCGCCGCCCGCTGGTCGACTGAGGCGGGCTTTGAAGACGTTCGAGGGACAGTCGGCTGGTGCAGAGGGCATAATCTTGCGGTGTATGTTCTGGGTCCCGTCTTGGAGTACGATGCTCCTCTGCCAAAACTCCTGGCCTATTCGATCGCATTCAATGACCCGGACCTGCCCGAGCGCCATATGGTTAAACGTTTTTTTGATTTGGACGCCGCTATGAGAGCCAAGGCGGAAGGCGTCTGGAAAGTGCACTATGTTTCCATTATTGATGCCGAGTGCCAGAAAGGTAGGTGCATTCGGTACGCGGATACCCGGAGTGCGTTAGCCCTCATGGGTGATGACAACCACTTGTCCAATGCTGGTTCGGTATCGGTTGTGCAAAAACTCATTATGGCTGGAGAGTTACCTATGTGATGAAAATGGTCAGCCGAACTCCTAAGACCGGGTGCCCTCAGGTTCAACTGATCGGAGACATGGAAGTGCTTCGTCTCCAATAGCCACCGGCTCTCCCCCCCTCAACTTTTTCTCGTCCGGACTTTGACTCCGTAACACGGATTTCGCAACACGCGGAGATTCCTGCATGCAAATGCCAAAATATATCCCGCAGTTTGACTTCCTGCGCGGCATCGCGGTGCTGGTGGTGATGCTGTTTCATGCCAGCCACGATGTGCAGTCATTCCCCATGGCACGATACGTCGAATTCGGCTGGACGGGCGTCGACCTGTTCTTCGTGCTCTCAGGTTTTCTGATCACCGGTATTCTCGTCGATACGCGCGAAGAGAAAGGTTACTTCGTTAACTTTTATGCGCGGCGCATTCTGCGCATCTGGCCGCTCTACTTCGCGCTGCTAGGCGTCATGTTCGTGGCAGTCCCCCTCGTTGCTCCGCTTTGGGGCGCAGCCGCGATGGCGAGTGCCAAGCCGGCCTGGACCTTTGTACTGTTCATCCAGAACCTCGCCATTCCCCACGCCATCACCGGGCCGCTCAGCGCGACCTGGTCACTGGCCATTGAAGAGCAATTCTATTTCGCGTGGCCATTGCTGATCTGGCTGCTGCCCCGCAAATCGATTCAATGGCTCGCAGTTGCAATCGTGATATGCTCTCCCCTTCTGCGTCTCGGCCTCACATTGAGCGACGTTCACGTTGCCATGTACTTCAATACCTGGACGCGCCTCGATGGCCTCGCCGCGGGCAGCTTCCTGGCCATTTGGCTGCGCGACGCGCAACCTGCCACTGTCAAGCGCTGGGCGCTGGCCGCATTGCCCGTCGCGCTGGGCGTTGCCATCTTCGTTGCACAGAACTGGATTCGCTTCTCGGCCATCGCCATCGCCGCCGGAGCCATCGTCTCCCTTTCGTTCTTCGTAACGATCCGCAACCCCTTCCTGCTCTATACGGGGCGCATCAGCTACGGACTCTACCTGCTGCACCTGGCCACATTCGGCATGGCCACAAAGCCTGAGCTTCGCCGTCATTATCCGCACGCTCCGGTACTGAACGATCTGACCTACCTCTCGGTTGGGCTCGTGCTGTCCTATGGCGCTGCATCGCTCTCCTGGTTTCTGTTCGAAAGCCGGATTCTGCGCGCCAAGAAGTGGTTCAGCGCGCACCCGGCCGAAAGCAACTCCAGCCGCATCGCTGCTCAGAGCGCCGCAACGGCCGAGCAGCAAGCACTCGACCTCGTCCCCGCCATGGCTTCGAGCGCCGCCCCCATAGAGCAAGGCTAAAACTTTCTGAGCTTCGCCCTAAACCTCGAGAGGAGGCAATCTTGCTTCAGTCCGCGTCGGTCTTGGTAGCGGTGGAATCAGTTTCCGTCCCCAGCGCGGTTCCTCGCTCAATTGGCGTCGGGGAGAGGCTCCATCCGCCGGGAGCAATGGAAGGGCCGGGTACTGATCCTGGTGCTCGTCTCCCACGGGTTTTGTTCAGCAATCGAGTCGCCTGAGTCAGGCGGTGTGACGTCAACCTGTTGTCCTTCCACTGCGGAATTCTCGCCTTCGGCTGGCGGAAGAAGGCATGCGCGGAATTGGCTTCCGCGCCCATCGCGAACGGCGGCTAGAGATCCTGATTTTCAAGCAACACCGGCATCTGATCCACCATCAATTCCGAAGGCAGCTGGTTCACATTGTTCTGCCAGTCACGGTAGAGGATGAGCGAGGAGCCGGCATCGATCGGCACGGAGATGCTGTTCCCAGTGCTGCTCCAGAGCATCCATGCATCGTAACCGCCCGCGCGTTCGAGTTCACAGGCCCACAGCCCGTTTTCATACTCTCGGCAATCGGGAAGAGTCGCTCCACTGAGCCAGCTTTGAACCACCGGATAAGCTTGTCCCGGTGGCGTGACCTGTCCGACGGGCATCTGCGGGTTGGCGCACCAGGAACCTACCCACAATGTTCCCCACGAGCAGTCATCGTAAGCGTACCAGACAAAGCGTGACACCCCGGCCACGGCCTGGACCACGTGGTAACGCATCAGCCACGACGCCTGCTGCTCGCCGAGCGCTGCTGTGGTCGATCCCCAGGAGGCTTCCGTGTTCCACAACTGAAGGTTAGCCAGCCCGTGATTGGCCAAGACCTGATTGAGCGACTGAACATCGGTCGCAATGTTCTCCGGATTGGTTTCGTCGTATCCGTGAAACGTCGCCACGTCCGCATAAGGGTATTGCGCGCCGGTGCTCCCCAGGTAGGTATCGAGCCAGGCAAGGTTGGTTGGGTTGATATCGCTGATCGGCGGAAGCAGCACCTGGTTTGGATTCACGCCCCCGTTCGGACGGCACACGCCGTTTGTGCAGCCGCAATTGGCCGGGTCTTTGGCGATCGAATAAATCTGCTGGGCGACGGCAAGCAGCTGAGCGTTGGTCCCATCCCAGTACTGCGCATTGTTCGGTTCATTCCACGTTTCGTAGTATTTGACTGTTCCGCAGTAGCGCTGAACCGTCGTTGTCGCAAACTCGGTCAAGGCGGCCATGTCCGGAGGATCGCAGGATCCAAGGCCATCTCCGCCGATGCATTGATCCGTCGGGTTGGTCGATGCCCACACCGGCACGCTTCCAAAGGTAAAGATGTAATCGCTGACGCCATTGGCGCTGCCGATGGAAATCGCCTGATCCATGTGCGTCCAGTCATATTGCCCGCTGGCCGTCTCGAGTGTTGACCACGCGGCCGCGTCCCAGAACCGGAAGGTGGATACCGGGAAGGCGGGAAACGGCGTCGCGGTGTGATGAATCGACATGCCGAATAAGTTGCTTGAAATGGGAGCCGTTGGATTTGGTGGGACCAGCGTGTTTTCAAGCTCGCTTCCGTTGTAGGTGAACGATCCTGGCGACGACCCTGTTCCGCTCAGGGCGATCGTCGCCGTGCCGTTGGTCGAAGAGTTGCTGGCAATCGTCAGCTGACCGGCTGCCGCTCCCAGCGTGGAAGTTTCGAATTGCACACTGAGCGTTGTTGATTGGCCGGGGCTCAGCGTAATCGGGAACGCGACTTGCGTCAGGTTGAAGCCAGTCCCGCTCACCGCCGCCGCATTGATTGTCAGGCTTGCTGCGCCCGCTGACGTTAAGGTCACCGTCCGCGTCGCCGTCACATTCAGTGGAACATTTCCGAAGGCTACGCTCGCCGAACTGACGCCCAGTGCAGGGACTGTCGCATTCAACTGCAGCGCAAAGGTCTGCGTAACGGATCCCGCACTTGCCGTGAGCGTAACCGTCTGCGCGGTCGGAAGTGGCGTCGCATACGCCATGAACTGCACGCTCGTCATGTTTGCGTTGACCAACCCCGCTGGGGACACCGTCACCGCCGCATTGCTGCTCGACAAAGCAACCCGGAAGCCGGCAGCAGGCGCTGGCCCGCTGATGGTCGCCGTGCAAAGGTCCGTCGCGGTGCCGACCACCGACGGGTTGCTGCAGGAGATACCAGTCAGTACTGGCAAGCCAGTTCCGCTCAGTGCCACGACGGCAGTGCTGTTGGTCGTCGAATTGCTGGTTACGGTCAACTGTCCCGCCAGCGCGCCTTCCACCGTGGGATCGAACTCGACGCCAACCGTAGCCGTCTGGCCAGGAGTCAAAGTGATTGGGAACGTCCCTTGCGCCAGCGTAAAGCCCGCGCCGCTCACCGTTGCCCCGCTGATGGTTACCGCGGCTGTGCCCGTCGAGCTGAGAGTGATCGATTGGGTCGTGGGAGTATTCACTCCCACGCTGCCAAAGGTCACGCTCGACGGACTGAGGCTCAGCGTCGCTACCGGCACATTCAACTGGAGGGCAAACGTCTCGGTGACGCCTCCGGCACTCGCCGTCAGCGTAGCTGTCTGCGCCGCCGTCACCGGCGTGCTGTCCGCCATGAACTGCACGCTGGT
>DATDLS010000146.1:0-5583 GCA_036519195.1 Occallatibacter sp.
AAGGTTGAGCAGGACAGGGCAGCACGAGGAGGATTTATGAAGGGATTTCGCCTGGTTCTGTTTGCAATGCTCCTGGCTCTGCCGTTCGCGGCAACGGCAGCAAGTGCTCAAGTAGCTGTCGGGGTTGGAATTGGCCCCGCAGTGGTTGCCGCTCCAGTGGACTACGGTCCTCCGGCCTGCGAATGGGGTTATTACTCCTACTACCCCTATTCCTGCGCGCCCTATGGCTATTACGGACCGGGCTGGTTCTCCGGCGGCATCTTTCTCGGCGTAGGCCCCTGGTGGGGCTGGGGCTGGGGTCGCGGCTTTGGATTCGGGCGCGGTTTCGGATTTGATCGCGGATTCGGGCGTGGCTTTGGCGGGCGCGGATTCGCCGGGCGTGGGTTCGATGGACGTGGATTCGCCGGGCGCGGTTTCGCAGGCGGAGCCCGTGGGGCAGCACCCGCAGCACGTGGTGGATTCGGCGGCGGAGCTCGTGGTGGATTCGGTGGCGGCGGAGCTCGCGGTGGATTCGGTGGCGGCGGACATGGTGGCGGTGGCGGACACCGCTAAGATTGACCTCCGCGGCTAACCCAGATCGCTCTGGCACACCGGCAAAGCCCATTCGCTTATGGCGAGTGGGCTTTGTGTTTGTGGGCGCCTTTGCTTCATGAGAACTCCTTGCCCGGGCAAATCCAAAAACCGGCCCTTGGCAGACAATGCCCTGGCCCGGCCGGATGCGGGTGCGCTCCCCGCGCGCCTTTCCTTCTGCAGCCAGGATGAGCCGCCACGCATCTCACCCGGCCTTCGAAAATCCGAGCGAAGCTTCCGCTCAGCGAGAATTACCCGCTACCGCCAACTTCGCCAGCCGATCCGCAATCCGTTCCGCTGCATCCGGATGCGCCTGCATACGCGCCCGTTCTCCCATCCTTGCCAGCCGCACCTGATCGGAGAGCAGAGTACCCAAGGTCTCCAGGAGCTTGCCAGGAATCTTGAGCTCGGCTTCTTCCAGCATCACCGCCGCGCCTGAGGTCACCATCGCCTCCGCATTGCGCTTCTGGTGTTCATCGGCGGCAGCGGCAAACGGAACCAGCAGGCTCGGCTTGCCGGCGGCCGCCAGTTCTGCAACAGAAGAAGCACCTCCGCGCGCCATCACCAGGTGCGCCTCGGCGAATCGCGCCGGCATGTCATCGAGAAACGCCTGCACCTGCCATCGCCCAGGGTCAGCGCCCGAGGCGGCATAAGCTGCCTGCGTCTCTTCGAGGCCCCGGGCTCCGCTTTGGTGCAGGACCGTAAGGCCAGCAACTCGATCGAGCAGCGCCCGAACCGCCGGCGCAACATGGGTATTGAAGATCCGCGCCCCTTGCGAACCACCGAAGACCAGCAGGTGAGGTGCGGTTCCCCGCGGTCGCTCCAGCTTGAAGAATTCCGGTCGCACTGGAATCCCGGTGACCTCGCAATGCGCAAACCACTCGGCCGCCTCGGGAAAATTCACCGCCGCAGCCTGCACGCGCTTGCCCACCAAACGATTCGCCAAACCTGGCATGGCATTGGGCTCAAAGGCCATGGCAGGAGTATGCGTCCACAGTGCCGCCGCCATCCCCGGCCCCGAAGCGTAGCCGCCCACCCCAAAAACCACGCCCGGCTTGAACTCGCGAATCAGCTGGCGGCAAGCGACAATGCTCCGCGGCAGGTCCATCAACGTGTGCAGCCGCGTCATCATCGAGACATTTTTTAGCTGGCCGACTTCGATCAGGCGCAGTCTAAAACCCGCGTCCGGAACCAGCCGCCCTTCCATCCCCCGCGACGTACCTACAAAGAGAACTTCCGCACCGTGCCGCTTGCCCAGCTCGCGCGCCACTGCCAGCGCCGGAATGATATGTCCGCCAGTGCCGCCGCCGGCGATCAGTACGCGCAGATTCGACACAGCCGATGCCTTTCGATGAGTGCGTCGAACCCGTGATCCGATTCGGTGATCGATCTTTGCCTTACCATGCGCCGAACAAGTCCTCAGCCCCTTGTCCCAGCCGTATCACTCCGCCTTGCGCGTGATATTGAGCAGAATGCCAATGCTTGCCAGCGTGACGAATACCGAAGTCCCACCCGATGAAATGAGAGGCAGCGGAATGCCCTTGGTCGGCAGCAGCGAAAGCACCACGCTGATGTTGAAAAACGCCTGCAGCAAGATGGTCGTGGTAATGCCGAAAGCCACCAGTCTTGCAAACGGATCCTGCGAGCGGAAAGAAGCCCGCAACCCGCGCGCACCAAGCACGACAAACAGCAGCACAATCAGAATCGAGCCAATGAATCCAAGCTCCTCGGCAATATTGGCGAAGATGAAATCGGTCCAGGCTTCGGGCAGGTAGAAGAGCTTCTGCATGCCCTCCATGTAGCCGCGGCCGGTCAGCCCGCCGGTGCCGACGGCGATCAGCGACTGGTTGATGTGGAACCCCGCGCCTTGCGGATCTGAGTCCGGATTCAGAAACACCAGCACGCGCTTCAGACGCCAGGAAACCAGCAGCAGCAATGCCGCCAGAGGCGGCAACGACACGCCCAGCCCCACGAGCAGATACTTCCATTCCATCCCCGCCAGCACCATCATCAGCCCGGTGACTCCGAGCACGACCAGGGCCGTGCCCAGATCAGGCTCTTTCACAATCAGCAAGATGAAAAACACGGGAATGGCCACAGCCTTCAAGAGCGTGTGCTTCCAGTCGTGCATGGCGTCAAGCCGGGTATGCAAAAACCAGGCCAGAAACAAGACCGACACCGGCTTGGCCAGCTCCGATGGTTGAAATGTAAAGGAGCCGCCGAAGCGAATCCAGCGATGTACGGCGTGCGATCCGGGAAAGAAGAACACCGCCAACAGGAGGAGCGTGGTAATGCCCAGGGCTGCATAGATGAATTGCCGCGACTTGTAGAAATTGGAGTCGACCTGCATCAGCACCAGCATGACCAGCACCCCGGCCACGGCCCAGCCAGCCTGCCGGCCTACAAACGCATATTGGGAGTTGAACCGCTCCTGCGCCACTACCGCGGAGGCTGAAAACACCATGGCCAGCCCCACCACCACCAGCAGCAGCGTGGTAAAGAAGAGCCATTTGTCCACGCCTACGCGTGCTGCCATGCCTTGCCCCCCAGCCGTTGACTGACCAGTTCCTTGAATACCCTGCCACGCTGCTCGTAGTTCTCAAACTGGTCAAAGCTGGAACAGGCCGGCGCCAGCAACACCACCTCGCCCGGCCGCGCCGCCGAAGCCGCCGCGTTCACGGCGTTGTCCAGTGTCTCTGAGGAAAGAATCGGCACCACGCCGCGCAGCTGGCTCTCGATCTTTGTCGCCGCCGAGCCAATCGTATAAATCGCCCTCACCCTCGCCCGCAGCAGCTCCGCCAGTTGCCGGTAGTCGGAATCCTTGTCCTTTCCGCCCAGAATCAAATGAATGCCCGACGAGAAGGAAGCTACCGCCTTGGCCGTCGCATCCACATTGGTCGCCTTCGAATCGTTGTAGAAGTCCACGCCGTCCACTTGGGCAACAAACTCCAGCCGGTGCTCGACTGCCTTGAAGGCCTCCACACCGCTGCGAATCTGCTCTCGCGACACGCCTGCCTGCCTGGACGCGCACACAGCAGCCAGCACATTCTCCACGTTGTGCGCGCCCTGCAGCGGAATGCCGCTCAGCGGCATGATCTCTTCCCGAGGCTCGTCTTTGCCAGCGCGATACACGAGCAACCCGTCTTCGACCCACGCGCCCTGCATCACCGAATGCTCAGCAGAGAAGAAGTAAACCTTGCCCACCGACCGAACCGCCGCCTGCGCCGCGCGCGCATTGTCGGCATTGAGCACCACCACATCGCTTTCATCCTGCGCCGCGAAGATGCGCTCCTTGGCCAGCGCATAATTCTCAAAGCTGCCGTGCCGGTCCAGATGGTCCGGCGTAATGTTCAGAATGACGGCAATGCGCGGATGAAAGCGCTCCGTGCTTTCCAGCTGAAAGCTGGACACCTCCAGCACGGACCAGGTCTCATCCGTGCTCTGGTCGATCAGCTCGACCACCGGAACACCAATGTTTCCGCCCACCAGCGTCGGCATGCCGGCCTTCTGAAGAATCTCGCCCACCAGCGCTGTCGTGGTGGTCTTGCCGTTCGATCCGGTAATGGCCAGCGTGCGTCCCTTGAGGAACCGCGCCGCCAGCTCCAGTTCGCCGATCACCGGCAGCCCAAAGCTCTTCACCTGCGCCAATTCGGGCGTATTGAGCGGCACGCCCGGGCTCACCACGATCAGGTCCTGGCGGCGAAACGTCAGCAGCCCGTGCCCGCCGGTCTCAACCATAATGCCTTCGTCCAGCAGTGCGGGAATATCCTTGGCCAACGCCTCGGCACTGCGCACATCCGATACCGTCACTTGGGCGCCGCGATGGCGCAGAAACAAAGCCGCCGCCAGGCCGGATTTCCCCAGACCCACAACCAGGACCTTCTTGCCTTTGAGTTCCATCATGATGGTTGTTCCTTCAAGCCTCGCGACTACCTTCATTGTGCACTGTCGACAGGCGTGCGCGGACCCGATCTAACGCAGTTTCAGCGTAGTGAGTGCAAACAATGCAAACACCAGCGCGCCAATCCAGAAGCGAACGATTACTTTCGATTCGCTCCAACCCAATTGTTCGAAGTGATGATGCAGTGGCGCCATCTTGAAGATACGCTTTCCATTGCGCAGTTTGTAACTGCCCACCTGCAAAAGAACCGACGCCGCCTCGAGCAGGAAGATGCCGCCGATAAACGGCAGCAGCAACTCCTGGCGAATGATGACCGCAACCGTGCCGATCGCTCCGCCCAGCGCCAGCGACCCCACATCGCCCATGAACACTTCGGCCGGGTGCGCGTTGTACCAGAGAAAACCGATCGAGGCTCCCACCATCGATCCGCAAAACACCGCCAGTTCGCCCACCATCGGCATGCGTTGGAGTTCCAGGTAGTCGGCAAACACCACGTGGCCGCTCACATAGGTCAACACCGCCAGCGCCGCCGAAGCAATGATCGTGCAGCCAATGGCCAGCCCGTCGAGGCCATCGGTCAGGTTGACCGCGTTTGAGGAAAGCGTGAGCACGAAAATAACCACCGCGACAAACGGTACAAACGCCAGCAATGCCATATGCGGCAGCGTAGCCGGCCACCAGTGCCAGAGCAAGTCCGGTCGCAGGCTCTTCACAAAGGGCACCATCATCTGCGTGGAAAACATCCTGAACTGATCAAGCGCGACCAGCGCAAAGGCCACGCCGGCCCCAGCCAAAAACTGCCACAGGAGCTTGGCCCTTACCGTGAGCCCCAGGCTGCGGCGCTGCACCACCTTGATATAGTCGTCCGCGAATCCAATCGCACCGAAGGCCAGGGTCGAAAATACGGCTATCCACACGTAGGGGTTCGAAGGGTCAGACCACAAAATCGTCGGCATCAGTATCGCAATCACAATGAGAATGCCGCCCATGGTAGGCGTGCCGGACTTCTTCAAGTGCGATTGCGGTCCGTCTTCGCGGACGAACTGACCGATCTGGAATTCACGCAGCTTCTGGATAACCCACGGGCCAATGAACAGCGCAATCAACAGCGC
>DATDLS010000147.1:0-12926 GCA_036519195.1 Occallatibacter sp.
CAACAGGTAGGCGTCCGTGACCTGCTTGGTGCCGTATAGCCGCGTAAAGAAGGGGCTGCATAGCGTCTGCCAGCCGGCAGCGATGGGCAGGTAGTGATACCCCGGCTGCTGCGCCATTCTCGCGAGAACTGCCGTGGCCTCGCTCATGGTTATCTGGCCTGAACGGGGTGCGGTCGCGTTGCGAAGGAAACCAGCTCACATCGAGCAGGTATCGAGGGGCCTTAGACAAGCTCATCCTCCTTAGATAAGCTCATCCTCCACAGCTTCTTTCAACATCTCCGGGGTGAGCACATCGCCCGTGCCGGCGATCACGAGATACCCATGCGGGCTTGTCTTCAGCCCGGGCGAATCACTTCCCGGCTCTGGCACTTTCTCGGCACGGCGGACCAGTTCACTGAGCGCGGCGGACAACGTGATTCCCTTTGCCCCTGCATACGTGGAGGTAAAGCTATATACGTCTGGATCTAGATTGACAGTCATTCTCATGCTCACGACCTACACCATTTTATATTTTGGTGCGATAGTGGTCATTTACCCGCCGGAGCTATCCCAAGGTAGGCTCGTTCCTTGACGAGAATCTGTTATGTCATTCCTTGAGACCGTTGCGGAACGCGCCGAAAGTAAAGGCGCCGCCAGGATGACTTCAGGCTGTTCAAGCGAAGGTGTCTGTCCGATAGACACGTCCTATTTTCCTAATCGCACCACGAGCCCTGCACTTAGGCTCAGGCTGTTTTGGACATTGGTGGTGGTATTGGGAAATTGGGTGTAGAGATAGCTCGCGCGGACGGCGCGGAGGGCGAAGCGACGATTGAGGCGCACATCGAGGCCGCCGCCAACGTCTGCCGCCAGCGCGTTGGAACTGGATGTCGTGCCGGCGTTTGAGGAGCCGACCGGGCCTGAGCCCTCCGAAAACAGGCTTTTGAAGCCGTTCGAGATTCCTAACAGCCCTTCGCCGAAGATTGCATAGCGGTGGCTGCGGGTCTCCAGCGTGTAGCGTGGGCCAAAGACCGTGGTAACCAAGCTCAGCGGCTCGTCCGTGGTGTTGTTGGCTCCGGCATGATCCCCCTCCACGCGCGCCACGATGCCCAGGCCGCGGTACATCCGCGCTCCCAGTTCCACCGCTCCGCCCTGCATCCAGAAGCTCTGCGCTGTGATGTGGTTGGTGTGCAGCGCATCGTAGGTGACCGCAAGATCGATCGGAGCGCTCTGCACCCCTTGTGCTGCGGCCGCGCCCGCGATCAGCAGCACAGCCATCGATAGTATTGCGCGTCTCATACCCTTCATCGTTGCTCTCCTATCGATCTCGGCTTACTGCACGATCAGCGTGACAGTTTGGCTGTGCTGGAACGTTCCGCTGGTCGCGGTGACGGTCAGCGTATAGGTCTGTGGGCTGTGCAGCAGGAAGCCGTTTTGTGAGCCGCAGCCGGTCAGCGTCGCCGTCAGTCCGGCCATCAGCGGCACCAGCAGTAGCAGTAGCATGCGTCCCTTCAACTTCTCCCGCACGCGACGCTTCGCAGCGAAGGGCGAGAACAACAGTGCCAGCACGATGCCGCGACCGAAGGGGTTGTTGCTATTGTTGTGCGCGATCGCCGAGGCTGTCAGCACCGTCAGTACGACCGGTGTCGCTCCGCCGTTCACCGCTACCGCGCTTGGGGTAAAATTCGCCGTCGAACCCGTTGGCAGACCCGTGACGCTGAAGCTTACGGTACCGGCGTAGTTGCCGTAGAGCGGTGCCAATGCAAAGTTGTAGCTCGCCACCGCTCCCGGAGCCGCTGTGTAGGCAGATGTCCCAGTGTTGGTGAAGGTGAAGTCGAACGACGCCACCACCACGCTCGCGCTGTTGCTCGACGTGCTGCCCAGGAAGTTGTTATCGCCCTGATAGGTTGCCGTGATTACCGCCGTCGCACCCGCAGGAAGCAACGTCGTCAGTTGCGCCATACCCGCTGTCACCGGCTCGCGCATCAACGCCGTTCCGTTGTCGTAGAACGTTACCGTGCCCGTCGGCGTTCCACTCGTCTGCGAGATCACCGCCGCCGTCAGTGTCACGGTCTGCACCAGACTCACCGCCGTCGGCGACGCGCTCACCGTCGTCGTACTTCCTGCCTTCGTCACCGCCAGTGTTCCATTGGTGATGGTCTGCGTATAGTCGGCCACCGTCGCTCCCGTCACCGAGGGAACGATTGCGTAGCTTCCTGCCGGAGAGCCTGTCGTCGCTGTGGACGTGAAGCTCTCGGTAAAGCTCTTCCCGGGCAGCTCCCCGCTTACCGTTCCGGTGAATGTCGGGTTCGCCGTTCCATACACCTTGGTCGCATTGTTCGCCGTCACTTGCAGCGTTGCCCCATTGACAGTCAAAGTTACCGAGGAAGTTGCTGTCGTGTAGTCGGTTGTGTCTGTCGGTGCAAACGATACTTGCAATGATTGTGGTCCGGCAGCCGGCACTGTGCCGGCCAACGGATTGTATGTAAAGCTTCCTCCTAAACTGGCTCCGCTTAAGCCAGTTGCAGTTGCATCTAATTGTGCATTCGACAGCGCTGTCCCATACCCAATTGGAGCCGGTGTAGGCCAGGTCAATACAGGGACAGCTTTGTTTACCGTGATGCTTCGTGAAACAGGCGTCGCGGCTAAGTAGCTCGTATCTCCGGTCTGGGTCGCTGTTACAACCACTGAACCCGCACCCGTAACCGTCAAGGCGCTACCACTCACAGTAGCTGGCCCAGTCACTGTATAGCTCACAGGCAGCCCGCTGCTCGTTGTTGCTGTCAGCGTGATTGTACTCACGCCATACGTCAGAGGGCTCGTCGGCGCTGGGAAGGTGATCGTCTGTGTTGCCTGTGAACCGTTCAGCGGTATCGTGCCGGAGATGCTGGAAGCGTAGTCAGTGTCACCCGGATAGCTCGCAAATACATTTTGAGTGCTTGATCCGGCCACACTGATACCAGTTGCAGTTGCGGATTCGGTCTGTTCGCCGAGAAGAATATTCGCGTTGTTTCCGACTCCTGTTACAACAGCAAGGTCGGGTCTGCCGTCGCTATTGAAATCGCCGACTACAACGGCCTGGGGAACGCCGCTGGTTGAGTAATTGACGGGACTGCCGAACGTTCCATCGCCATTCCCCGCCAAAATGCTTACATTGCCTCCGTTGGTATTGGCAACAACCAGATCCAGTTTGCCGTTCCCATACAAGTCGTGGGTTACAATCGCATACGCTGTGTTTCCCGCGTTATAGCCAACAGCCGCATTCAGCGTGCCGTTCCCTGTACCAAGCCACACGCTTACATTTGCCCCCGTCGCTGCTGCCACGTCGGGGAAACCGTCTCCGTTGAAATCTCCCACAGTGACGGCCCATGCACTGTTGTTCGCAACACTCACGGGATAAGTGACCTGCGGCTGGAATGTGCCGTCGCCATTCCCCAGCAATATGCTTATGTTGTCACTGCCCGTGTTCGCTACGATCAGGTCCTGCTTACCGTTGTTTGCCAGGTCCGCTACAGCGATTCCGAATGGACTGTTACCCACCGCAAATGTCTGCTGTGTCTGGAATGTACCGTTACCATTGCCCAACAATATGCTCACAGTGCCCGCCCCGCCACTGTAGTTGGTCACGGCAAGATCGGGAATTCCGTCTTTGTTGAAATCGCCAATTGCAATGCTGCTTGGCAAGCTCCCGACTGCAAATGTCTGCTGTGCCTGGAATGTGCCGTTGCCGTTGCCCAGCAATATGCTCAACGTATTACTGCCATAGTTTGTGACCGCCAGATCAGGAATTCCGTCGCGATTGAAGTCCCCTATGACGATCGCGCTTGGAGCGGCGCCAACAAGGTAGGACACTGCAGTTGCGAATGTTCCGTCGCCATGTCCTAGTAACACACTCACATTCCCGCTGCTGTTGTTTGCTACTGCCAAATCAGGAATGCCGTCGCCGTTCAGGTCCGCTGTTGCAACACCATAAGGGTTAGTGCCGGTGGCATAATTCTGCGCGGCTGCAAAGCTGTTTGTTAGCGTTGCGCTATCCAGCGGAATTGCGGAAAGAACAGTGTTGCCGCTGCTCTGGTCTTCAAAGGACACGCTTCCCTGTGGCGCCGAAACGCCGAACGCAGCCACAGTTCCCGTCAGCGTATAGTTGCCCACGGTCCCAGACGAGGCGATCGTCGTTGCGGTCGCATCCAATCCCGTTACTTTTACGGTTTGCGCTACGGACACACTGCTTTGCAAAGACGCAGTGGTGTGAAATTTCGCAACAACTGCAGTTGTTCCCGGCCCAAAGATGTATTTCAGCACGGCGCTGTTCGAGTTTGCTGCCACAATCTGGGCATCCCCTAAGGGGACTAACTCGCTGCCTATCTGTTCGTAGAAGCTGACAATTCCATTTATTACCGGATTGCCGCCGGCAGTCACTGTTGCTGTTAGCGTCACCGGCGTGCCGCTTGCCACAGTGCCTGCAGATAAAGCCAGATTGGTAATCGTGCTTGGCTTGGAGACCGCGATTGTGCCCGAAGTGCCCGCAATGGAATTCGTCACCGTGTCGGTCGCAGTGATGGTCCGGTTACCTTCAGTGTTCAGCTTGGCAGAAAATGTCGCAGCACCGTTCGTCAAAGTGCTATTGGCAGGCAGCATAGCTAATCCATCTGTACTGCTGAATTGAATCGTGCCGGAATAGGCAGGCGTCGTGTTGCCCGATAAATCAGCTGCTGTAACTGTGAAATTGAAAGCAGTTCCCGAAGTAGCTGTTGCCGGTGCGGAAACTGCAAATCGCGTGGTTGGCCCTGGGGTAACCAGAATAGAAGTACTACCGGTGATGGAAGAGGTGGTGGTATCCGTCGCAGTCACAGTCTGTATGCCCGCGGTCCTCAACCCTATACCGGGTTGCGCAATCCCGTCTATAAAAGTAACGGCTCTTGGAAAGAAATCGGCCCCAGGATCTGAACTGCTGAGCACTGCGGTGCCGTTATACCCAGTCGCAGTATGATTGCTCGCATCCAACGCCGTTATGGTTGTCTGGAAAACCGGACTAGAGGAAACTACCGTTGCAGGTGCGCTGATGGAATAGTGCGTTGCCGCATTCCCGAGCACTGCAGTCCCCACAAGCGAGATCGCCTGGGCCGTGCTCGGCGTTGCATTCAGGTTGTTGTCGGTCAGCATCACCGAGCCATCCACCGGGCCGCTGGCCGGTGTAACGGGTTCAAACTCCACACTCAGGCTACAGGAGACGTTCGCCGCAAGCGAGAAGCCCGTCGTGCAACTGCCGCCCGTCTGCGCGAAATCCGGAGCCACGCTCAGGCCGGGTGAGACCGCCGTCAGCGGCTCATTGCCGCCGTTGGTAATCGTCACCGAAAGCGCCCCATCGGCTGTATCCGTCGTGCCATCGTTCGTCGCCGTCGTAAACCTCAGCGTCGGTGCGTCTGCGTAGTCCTCCATCAGCACATTACCGGGTTCGCTGCTCCCGTCCCCAAAATTAGCAATATAGACGTTGCCACTGCCGTCAACCGCTACGCCAGCCGGGAAATCCAGGCCGGTGGCAGGAATCGTGCTCTGCGTGTAGCTGCCGCCGGCGAGCGTCTCCTTCAGCACATTACCGGTTCCGCTGCCGCCAGAAGTATTGGCGATATAGACGTTGCCATTGCTATCCACCGTCACGCCTTCGGGACCCATCAGGCCGGTGGCGGGTATCGTGCTCTGCGTGTAGCTGCCGCCGGCGAGCGTCTCCAGCAGTACATTCCCGGGCCCGCTGCTACCGCCCTCAATATTGGCGATATAGACGTTGCCGCTGCTGTCCACCGCCACGCCTATGGGACCTGCCAGGCCGGTGGCGGGAATCGTGCTCTGCGTGTAACTGCCGCCGGACAAGGTCTCCTTCAGTACATTCCCGGTTCCGCCGCTACCGCCATTAAAATTGGCGATATAGACGTTGCCACTGCCGTCCACCGCCACGCCTATGGGATCAGCCAGGCCGGTGGCAGCAATCGTGCTCTGCGTGTAGCTGCCGCCGGCGAGCGTCTCCAGCAGTACATTCCCGGTTCCGCCGCTACCGCCCTCAGTATTGGCGATATAGACGTTGCCGCTGCCGTCCACTGCCACGCCTTCGGGACCTGCCAGGCCGGTGGCAGGAATCGTGCTCTGCGTGTAACTGCCGCCCGACAGCGTCTCCTTCAGCACTCTGTTATTGTTTGTATCCGTGATATAGATGTTGCCGCTGCTGTCCACCGCCAGGCCTTGGGGATGAAGCAGGCCGGTGACAGGAATCGTGCTCTGCGTAGGCGGGCTGAAGGCTATCTGCGGACCCTGTCCCGTACCGAAGACGTAGGTGGTGGCCGGCGGATCGTCTGTGCTGTCCTGGATGACCACAGCGCCCAGCCGTTGGCCAGGGTGTTCGGGAGCGAAGCTCACGGTCACCGTGCAGGTTGTGACGCTTTGGTACGTCTGCGTTGCGCAGGCGTTCGACTCCTGCGTAGTCGCTGCCTTGAAGTCCAGATTGGGTGCGCCCTGGGTCAGGACGTTGATGGAACTGATGGTGGTGCCGGCCGCGACATCAAAGGCAAGCGTTGCTGTCTGGCCGCATGGCGCGGGCATCGTCGCACCCGCCGGACAGAGGTTCGCGCTCCCTAGATTGACCGGTCCCTGTTGCAGCGCCCAGGTGTCGCCCAGAAGGTCGGTGTTGCTTTCCCCCCCAAAGAGTACCACTTGGCCGGAACTGGGATCGTACGCCATCGCGGCAAAAAATCTGGCCTCAGGACTCGCGACCGTGGTCTGCTGGGTCCAGGTTGTTCCATTCCACGTCCACGTGTCGCCCAGGATGTTGAGGCCCTCGTCGTTGGTGCCGCCAAAGAGGACCAACTGGCCGGAGTTGGCATCGTAGGCCATCACAGCCTGCCCTGTCGGCGGAGGACTCGCGGCCGGGCTCAGCTGGGTCCAGGTCGTGCCATTCCACGTCCAGGTGTCGTTCAGGAAAGGGAAGCCGGTGCCGTTGCCGTCGCCGCCAAAGAGCAACAGCTGGCCAGAGGTGGCATCATACGCCATCGCGGCCGTACCTCTCGACGGAGGACTCGTGGCCGGGTTCTGCGGGGTCCAGGTGCTGCCATTCCACGTCCAGGTGTCGCCCACGTAGAAGTCGCTGTTGACGGTCTCGCCGCCAAAGAGCACCACTTGGCCTGAACTCGGATCGTACGCCATCGTGGCGTAAAATCTGGCCTGCGGACTCGTGGCCGGGGTCTGCTGGGTCCAGGTTGTTCCATTCCACGTCCACGTGTCGCCCAACAAGGAGGTGCCGTTGCCGTTGTTGTTCAGGCCGCCAAAGAGCACCAGTTGGCCGGAGTTGGCATCGTAGGCCATCGCGGCATTAAGTCTCGACGGAGGACTCGTGGCCGGGCTCAGCTGGGTCCAGGTTGTTCCATTCCACGTCCAGGTGTCGTTCAGGGTGTTGTTCTTGCTGCCATGGCCGCCAAACAGCACCACCTGGCCTGAGCTGGGATCGTACGCCATCGCGGCGCCGAATCTGATCGAAGGACTCGTGGCCGGCGACTGCGAGCTCCAAGTGAGAGCCGGAGTCACCTGTGCGCCCGCCGCCCCGCTCCACAGGGCCAGCAGCAGAATTGTTCCAGCTGGGACAACGAAACGAAGACGAAGGACACGGCAAACCAGACCCCAAACACGCAACATCAGAGACCCCTTAGATGGCAACCACAGACAGTAAAAGCAACGCTTGCAACCGATCCGGAGCGTTTTCCCTGTTGGTGAAGAGGAACAAACAACTCCTAACGTAGCCATTCCCCAAGGACTGGCTACGCATACCCACCGCCGTCTGAGTAAAGGTCAGCGAGGGAGGATTGCTGTCTACCATCTCTTTCACTGCATTGTTGCCGGCATCGGCGACGAATACGTTCCCGCCCCGTCCACCGCAACGCCCGCGGGATTCTTGAAGCCGCTGCTCAGTGAAATCGTCGCCCCGCTGCAATACGCGGTCTGCGCGTTGAGCAGCCTGCCCGCAAGAGCCATCGGCAGCGCCCGAGCAATCGTGGCCTTGAGGGCTGCGCGGGCTATCCGGCTCGGTTGGAAGCAAGGACGAGACAAGAATCCAGACATTTGTCTTGCGAACAAATGTCCAAAACCAGCCATCGAATACAGGCGAACGGGGACCCAACGCATATCCGACATAACCCTCTACCTTGAAACGAGTGGAAGATCCTAAGCAGACAAGGGAGGCGACATCGAAAACTGCCGGAGGCACAATGCGGCCAAAAACGAGAGAACACGCAACTCAAAACCGGGTTCGAGCAACGGGCTTACAAACGTAGCCAAACTGAAAATGCAAGCTTTAATGTGGAACTGAGAAATCATAGCAGGGATTACAACGGAGCGTAACCTTACTAAAGTTACCAACGCTCTCAACAATACATTACTAAAGTGCTAGGTAATCAGTAGAGCACGGAGCGCTCGCTTCCATATTTCGCAATGAAGTGTATTGTCGCCAAGCGGGAGCCTCTGGAGAATTAGCAGGTTCAGCAATTTGGCTCCGAGGATCCGGCTCACATAACTATCAGGCAGAAAGTCTGGGCTATCGCGCAATCGAGCGCTCGAAAGGAATAACGAGCAAATTCGTGACGTCGCAGGCCCACGCAACCATCCGAATTTGCTTGTCGTCTCCGTGCAGCCGCGCGATGGCAGCATCGCTCAGAGTGGCCTGAGTCGGCTTCGGCTCCTGGGTAGCGCTTCCTTGCAGAACCGGAACCGCAGCCAAAATTAGTCCGAACACTGCACGTTTCATGCAATCTTGCTCATGTACTCGTTGCACCACCCCGTGTCTCCGGAAATTTGCGAGGGCAATGGTCGCTTGCATTCTACTTTCAATTTGTGGACACTTTGTGTGTACGCATTAGGAGTGGCCATGGCTGAACCGCGACAGAGTAACCCTGGACCACCTCGTCAGGTTGGGGTGCGGGAATTTCGGGGGAATATGACCAGCTTTCTTCGTCAGGCGGGGAACGGCGCATCGTTCTTGATCACATTGCACGGTAAAGTGATTGCCGAATTACGCCCCCCTGCAACTCCAGAGCGAACGCGCCGTCAACCAGGCGCACTTCGCGGCAAAATCAAGATCGGTCCAGACTTCGACACGCTCCCAGCGGATATACTCGCAGCCATCGAAGGGCATGAGGGGTGAAAGTTCTCCTCGATACTCATGCCCTTCTCTGGTGGCTGGCAGATGACGATCAGATTGGAATACAAGCTCGGGATCTGATAGCCGATCCCGGCAACAATATCCTCATCAGTGTGGCGTCGCTGTGGGAAATCGTCGTTAAGGTGCGCGTCGGGAAGCTGGAAGCCGATATTGAGGAAATATCGGAAGCTATCGAATTGGACGGATTCACACTGCTCACGATTAACCCCGCACATCTACGGACGCTAGCAGGGTTGCCGATGCACCACCGCGATCCCTTTGATCACTTGCTCATCGCACAGGCGATCGCGGAAGAAGCGATATTTCTTTCGGAAGACCAGAACACTTCCAAATACTCGGTCCAGACTATCCGTTGTTCAACTACAACACAGACACACGAGGTAAAGTGACCGGATTATTGGGAACCGGTCTTGAGGTCACTGTAACGGCCAAAGTCGTGCGGGAAGTTGTCAGTAACTGCAATATCAGCCGCGGCAAGACTTCAAGGGTTAACTTCTGCGAATGCTTTGCTCACGGACGGGATCAAGCAGGCCTTCCTCTGCGAGCCGTTGAAATGGCTTTTCCCATGTGTCGGGCGGAGGCTCCTGCAGGGCGGAAAGATCATGTGTACCGCGCCGCTCAAATGTACACCGTGGTGCTTCCAGGCACACAGGCGCGTTCAGTGTTCCCGACTGGATCAGTAGCACCAAATGCGCCCAGATCGCGGACCCTGCTGTTCGCTCCGCATCGAAGCAAGGTATAAGCGCGCAACTTTTCAGCAAACTGTTGTACCCGTCGAATCATCGATACGTGGGGATCGAGTACAACATCCCCAATGCCAACATCCATGTGGAACTTCGCAAAGGTTCGCTGCACCATCATCCCGTCAACTGGATACCGGGAGCCGCCTTACGGAGCACCGTCCAGATCGGTCATGCCCAGGATGTTTTTGTTCCTGCTGATAACCCTAACAAAACTTGAGGAATGGGGATTCGCTCTGAACAACGGTTTACGGGCTTGCTATGCTCGGGGGAGTTTATCCCGGAGAGGCGCGGTTGAACCTTCACGAGATCGTTGTGCAGCTGGTTCGTTCGAGCGAAAAGCCCCGCTACAAGGAGCTGATGCGGCAGCACCATTACCTGGGCGCATTGCCGAAGATCAGCGAGACAGTCTGGTATGTGGCCAGTTGGCAGGAGCAGTGGGTTGCCCTGTTGAGCTTTTCGGTCTCTGCGCTGAAGTGTGGAGCGCGCGATGGCTGGATCGGCTGGGATCTGCGCCATCGTTATAGCCGCCTGAAGCTGGCGGTAATCGGTGGGGAGATGACTGTCCGGCGGTGCCTTTCATAGAGCGACAACGTGAGACCCAGGCCGCCATTCACTGAGTTGACAGAGCCGTATCGGATCGCATTCATGACTCTGTTCGTGACGAGCAAGCTCGGCTTCAGTCTTCGCGGTAGCAACTGTCACACGGCACAAAGTGCAGATCGAATGGTATGTACCATCCGCGTCTAGTTTGTGGGGAAAGCTTGGCCTGAATTGATGGACCATGATGTGCCTCTCTTCTAAAGCTAGACTTTGAGTTGTCCATGCAAAGTAAATATCCTCCGGCAAAACCGGAGGCTTTAGGTCTTGAGCCGCTCAAAGCGGCTGATGGGTTTTTTGCTCATGCCAACTTCCCTTTTGGGTCTTGCGCGTGCGCGCGATTGTGCCCAACATTCGCATCTCTCAGCGGCAAATCGGGCGACTTTCATCGCCTCAATGCATTTGTGTCACAGTCCAACATTCAAAAACAGAAAACCGGGGCATACTCCCGGAAATGTCAAACTTCTACTGCCACCCCGGCAAAGCCGGGGTTTCTCCCTTTTTGGTAATAGGCAACGCGTGAAAGGCATCTATTTAATTTTGCTCACATTTCGATTTTATCCGTCTGAGCAATGTAGAACAGAATGTCAGTGCGGCGAGTGGGAAACTGAGCGGCCACCAAACAAACTTCTACGCATTTCATCTGGAACCAAAGCTTGTTCAAGTTGGAGTACGAATAGCGCGGAACGAGTTACGCAATGATCCCAACCACTCTTCGGTTCCACGTTTTCCCACTCGACTGCTTATCTCGCTCGCATGAGAAAGCATATCCAAGCCGCAATTCGCGGACCTCACAGAATATCCCCTCTGTCCGCGTAGGAGTCACATGGTCACTTCAGCCTTTCCGATTTCCATCCTCGATACAAACTGCGTTTCTGCCTTTGACGCCGATCCGCCCCAGGCTCGGTTCCCACGCCGCCAGCCAGACGCCGTCACTCGCGCCCAGGCGGGCGATCCCCACGCCTTCACGGAAATCTACCTGCTGCACAAAAGACGCGTCCTCAATATCTGTACCCGCATGGTGCGCGATCTCTCTCTGGCTGAAGATCTGGCTCAGGAAGCCTTTGTCCAGCTAGACCGCAAGCTAGGCTCCTTTCGCGGGGACTCAGCCTTCACCACCTGGCTGCACAGAATCACCGTCAACACTGTGCTCATGCACATGCGTAAGCGCGTCCTCCCGGTTGTCTCCCTGGATGAAATGATGACCGATATGCTCGAAGAGCACACCGGCCGAGAGTTCGGAGCCCGCGACCTGGTTCAGGCTGGCGTGGTGGATCGGCTGGCTCTCAAATGTGCCATCGATGCCCTCGCACCCGGCTATCGCTGCGTCTATATCCTCCACGACGTGGAAGGCTTTGAGCATTGGGAGATTGCCGAGATGCAAAAATGCAGCGTGGGCAACTCGAAGTCGCAGTTGCACAAGGCCCGCCGCGCGCTGCGTTCCGCTTTAATTACGCAGCGTGTACCCGCACGTGCGTCGGCGATGATCCATTAATTCGTCTCGAAACCTCAGGCTTCCCGAAGGCGGTACCGCATTGCGCTCTGTGGACGTGGGTCAAGCCTCGTCACGGGCCTCCCAAGGTTCTGAATCGTCTATCGTCATAGCATGCGCGGACAAGTGCCACAGGGCATAGGATCAGGCGACAACGCCCACTGCCGCCTCTGAGAAGCTAATAATTGTCTGCTTCAATTGCGAATCAACTTCATCTGCAATGGTCATAACATCGACCAGAAGCAGACTAAAATCAACAGTGTTCAGATTGGTCTGCAACGTATTGAAGATGCTGACCTGCAAGATGCGTGATTCCTCGACCATCATGGGAACGGAATAGCCTCGCACCTGGCGAATGCTTCCGTGATTAACCGCAGCCTCCGATGCCTGTTTCGTCCCCAGCGGGCGCGGCACACGCAACCGATCAACAAGCTCACGAAGCAACTGTGGAAGATGTCCCGTGCGCTGCTCATCGCTAAGCGGTATGCTGGTCAGTTCGTCATCGGTTTTGACTGCGGATAGCCAATTGGCGATGGTGAGCAGGGAGTCACGCTCCAATATGGAAGCGACTCGCTCGGTATTCGACACACGTCGTGCCCCCTTGCGCTTCAATAGTCTGTCACGGATCAGCGCGATCATTTCGGGGATCGGCATCGGCTTCACGAGGATTTCATCCGCTTGCAAGAGAATGGCGTCCATTGCCTCTTTCAACGCCGGGTATCCGGTGAAAAGCAACGTGATAGTATCAGGGTGCTTATGACGCATCGCGCTAATCACTGTCAACCCGTCCCCTGCACCTGGCATGTGCAAGTCAGAAAGCAACGCGTCAAATGATTCCGTGTCGATGAGGTGAAGGGCTTCGGCAACGTTTCGGGCTACGCTAACTTGAAACTGATTCATTTCCAATATCGCTTGTAACGTC
>DATDLS010000148.1:0-42768 GCA_036519195.1 Occallatibacter sp.
GGCCCCGCATCCGATCAGCCCCTCCTCGGCAAATACAACTCCCAGGAGGCCGTTTTCCAGTGCACCACCTGCGGCGCATGCGAGTTCCAGTGTCCGGTCGGCATCGAGCACGTCCCCGTCCTCGTCGGCCTGCGCCGCGGCGCCGTCAACACCGGCGAGTGGGACGACTCCCACGGATCCAAACTCTTCCTCGCACTGGAACGGGGCAGCAACGCCCTGGGGATAAGCCCTGCCGAACGCGACAAATTCATCCAGAAGGAAGCCCTGCCCATCTTCGACGGCAGCCAGGAATACTGCCTCTGGCTGGGCTGCATGGGTGGTTACGACCCCAAGGGCAGGGCCATCATCGCTGACTTCGCCCGCGTCATGAACTACCTCGGTGCGAGCTACGGCGTCATGCGCAAGGAAAAGTGCACCGGCGACCCCGTCCGACGCCTCGGCAACGACCTCGTCTTTCAGCAACTGGCCGAGGCCAACCTCGAAACTCTGGCACAAAACAAGGTAAAGAAGATCATCTCCATCTGCCCCCACTGCGTCCGCACCATCCAGGAAGACTGGAAGGAATACGGTACCCCACCGGAGATTGAACACCACAGCGAATTCCTCGCCCGCTTCGCCGACAAACTGCCGACCGCAGCGCAACCCTCCGCGCCCGGTCCTCACGCCGCATCTCAGGCGAAAGGGGGGGAGAGCACGAACCCTGCCCCCACCAGACCCAATGCCCCCGAAAAGATCGTCTTTCACGATCCCTGTTACCTCGGGCGCTACCGCAATGTCTACGAGGAACCCCGCGCCGTCGTCCGACTCTCTGGAGAACTTCTGGAAGCCCCGCGCCACAAGGAACGCAGCTTCTGCTGCGGAGCCGGCGGCGGCCTGGCCTTCCTGGGCGAAGAGACCGGCGAGCGGGTCAGCCACAACCGCGCGACCGAACTGATAGCCACCGGCGCTGAAACCATAGCCACCGCCTGCCCCTTCTGCAACACCATGTTCCGCGACGCATTGGCCGCCACCGGCACCGCCCCACCCCAATTACTCGACATCGCGCAGCTCACCGCGCGTGCGCTGCCGAGCGGGCATTGAAGCCGGCCGTGGTGGTGGCCGATTTCGCCTGGAAACGGGGATTATCGGCTCACAATGTCTTGTAGAGGGAATAGGAGAAGGCTGGAGACGACAAGGAAAACTTGGCCAAAGCGCATTTTCGGGTTGAGGCGCACCTGAAATTCGTCTTCCTCTTCAGGCCTCCCAACGACCAGGATCCGAATGAGCCGATCCGCCTCCTTGAGGTTGTTGAAGGCAAGCCAGCTCTGGCAATCGAGGCGGGTCGAGTTCACCCCGCGGTCCTGCCATCTCTACGCCCATGCCGTCTGATTCCGCCCGCGGACCTGGCCCACAGCCCACCAGGTCCACAACCATTTGACTCTCGTGCATGCTGCCCTCGAAAATACGAAGGTTGCTCGAGAATGCGGAGAGTTATTCGATTGAAAATCATTGTAGCCATTAAACAAGTCCCCGAACGCGACGCGCAAATACGCATCGACTCCGCCGGCAAGTGGATCGACGAATCCGATCTCCAGTTCGCCCTCAACGAGTCCGACGCCTACGCCCTTGAAGAAGCCCTTCAGCTCAAAGAGAAGCACGGCGGCGAAGTCATCGTCCTCTCCGCCGGCCCTGAGCGCATCGGCCAAACCATCCGCGAAGCGCTGGCCAAAGGGGCCGATCGCGCCATCAACATCGCCTGCGACGATCTGGGGACCCGCGATGCCCTCGGCGTAGCCCGCCTGCTTGCCGCCGCCGTCAAACAAGAGAGCCCCGACCTGGTCCTGACCGGACTGCAGTCGGAAGACCTGGGCCTCGGTCAAACCGGCGTCATCCTCGCCGAACTCGTCGGCCTGCCCCACGCCTCGCTCATTTTGCATGTAGAAGTCCTCGAAGGCCAGGCTGAAATCAAGGTCAAACGAGAACTCGAAGAAGGCTGGTTCCAGGAAATTGAAATGCCCACGCCAGCCGTGCTTACCATCCAGTCCGGGGGCAACAAGCTCCGCTACGCCACGCTGATGGGGATCAAGAAGGCCAAGACGAAGGAAGTCCGCCAGTTCGCCGCCACCGAACTTGCGCCGAACGCCGCCCCGGTTGTCGTCCTCGACCGCGTCACCTTGCCCCACAAACAAAAGTCCACCCAAATGCTCCCCGGCTCGCCCAAAGATGCCGCCGCGGCGCTGGTCGAAAAGCTGAAATTCGAGGTGCGGGTCCTATGAGCGGAGTCCTTGTTGTCATCGAGCAGAAAGAAAACCGCATCAGCCGCATCAGTTGGGAAGCGCTCGCCGCCGGCCAGCGCCTTGCCGCGCTCAACGGCGCGCCCGTCACCGCCGTCCTTCTCGGTCAAGACGCCTCAGCCCTGGCCGTTGAAGTCGCCGCTCATCCGGTCAGGAAAGTCGTCCGCCTAGAGCATGCGTTGCTGGCTCAATACACGCCCGATGCGTTCACCCTGGCGCTTCAGCAACTGATCGAAAAAGAGGCGCCCACGGAAGTGGTTCTCCCTCACACCTACCAGGTCCGCGACTACGCACCCGCGCTCGCCGCCCGCCTCGGTCAGGTTCTGATCAGCGATGTCGTCGACATAGGCCAAGGCCCGGTCTTCACCCGTCAGCTCATGCAAGGCCGCCTCAACGGCGAGTACAAGCCCACGGGCGGCGGCCCGTGCCTGGTCTCCGTGCAAGCCGGAGCCTTCCGCACCGAAGCCGTCGAAGCCACAGCCAGTCCGGCCCCAATCGAAACCTTCAATCCCACGCTCGAAGCGGCCCAAATCCGCACCAGGCCGGGCCTGGCCTTCCGCGGCAGCACGCAAACCGTCGATCTCGGCTCCGCGCAGCTGATCGTCAGCGTCGGCCGCGGGATCAAGGAAGCCGAGAACCTCGCCCTGGTCCAGGATCTGGCCACAGCGCTCGGCGCAGAGCTGGCCGCCTCCCGTCCGATCTGCGATAACGGCTGGCTACCGATGGAGCGCCAGGTCGGCAGCTCCGGACAAACAGTCGCGCCCAAGCTCTACCTGGCGGTCGGCATCTCGGGCGCCATTCAGCATCTGGTCGGCATGAAGGGCTCACAATGCATCGTGGCCATTAACAAAGATCCCGACGCACCCATCTTTGAAGTCGCCGACTACGGCATCGTCGGCGACCTGTTCGAGGTCGTGCCCGCCCTCACCGAAGCGATCAAGGCAGCCAAGCAATAAAGCCGCAAGGCAGAAATACGGCCCCAAAATTGAATCCTCGACCGCAAACCAGCGCGGCCGAGGATCAAATTTCGCCCTAACTGCTCGAAAAACAGAATGGTCAAATCTGCGGCCCAGATCGCGGTTGTCTCAGCGATAGCCACGATGCAAACCTGGTCACGATCGAAAGGGGCTCGATTGCGCCATTTCGCCCCAACTCTGTTCACCTCCGCGCTGGGGCTGGGTTTTGCGGCCTCCGCCTGCGCGCAGTCTGCCCTGCCGGCTGAAGGCCGCCTCAAGCTCGATGTCGTCGTCAGCGATCCATCCGGAGCTCCCGTCACCGGCCTCGACCGCACGAACTTCACGCTGCTTGACAACAACCATCCGGCAAACATTCTCTCCTTCCACGCCTTCGACCGAACCACTGCCAGGCCCGATCCTCCGGTTGAATTGATTCTGGTGATCGATGAAGCCCAACACCCTTCCCAGCAGATTGGGGACGAGGAATTTGGCCTCAAGCAATTTCTCAAACAAAATGGCGGCCATCTCGCCCTGCCAACCACCGTCTATCGGCTTTCCGATCTGAACCTGTCCGTCACGCCTCAACCCACCGCCGACGGAAACGCGCTCGACGCGCTCCTCTCCAGCAAGAGCGGAATGAACGAGGTCGACATGGGCGGCGCTGACTGCGCAGCGGGCGACCATTTTCCCGCATTCAGGCCGTGTCAGTCCGCGCTGGTGGCGCTTGGCTTCATCACGCTCACAGAGCGCGCTAAGCCGGGCAGAAAGCTGCTCGTGTGGGTCGGTAATCGCGGCCCGATCGGGAAAAACTCCTTCGATTGGGTCACCGAATTCTCAACCCGCCTGCGTGAAGCGCGCATCACCCTCAGCAGCGTTTCCTTGTGGCGAAATCCGGGGGAGCGCCTTCCCTACGTGCGGTACCTTGACGCCGTGAAGTCCGCCCGCTCCCTAACAGCCAACAACCTGGCAATCGACGTGCTCGCCGCGCAGAGTGGCGGCCAGGTGCTGGCCCCCGAAGAGGGCAATCTCACCCCGCTCATTCAGGAGTGCGTCAGAAATCCAGACAACTTCTATACTCTTTCCTTCGAACCGGAGCCAACCGGTCAGCCCGACGATTACCACACATTGAGCGTTGAAATCAGCAGACCCGGCCTGTCCGCCCACACCAACATGGGCTATTACGACGAGCCCGTCTATTTCGATCAGCCTTACGTTCCCCCCACTCGGGTGACCGCCGCCGAACTGGAGCAGGAACTGGCCAGGTTGAAACGAAGCTCCGACACAGAAACGGCGCGCAAGCTTTCCTCGATGGAGCTCGCCGAGCGATGGAACACCGCCGCATTGCTCTCCTGGAAGTTCCGCGTACCCGGCGCGAAATCCTGGGCCGCTCTCGTGTCGATGGCCGATGCCGCGGCCTTCCTTGACCCTCCGCCCTCTGAAATTTTGAGCGCCGCCCCACCCGATTCTGCTGCTCAGCAACTGATGCTCTCGAGGACAACCGAATACCTGCTCCATGCCATTCCCAGGTTGCCTAACTTCTTTGCCACCCGCACCACGGTTCATTATCTGGAGCCCAAGATTCACGTCGGGCAATCCTGGAAGACAGCAAGTGCCGATCGCAGCCTCCATGCCGACGGCGTCTCACGCGCAACCGTGCTCTACCGCAATGGCCATGAAACGGTCGACTTCGGAGAGTTCGTTGAGCTGGACAAAGGAGGCCTGAGTACGATCGGCACCTTCGGCCCCATCCTCGGCATCATCATGACGGACATTGCGGGCAGCAACCTGGTGTGGATCCGCTGGCAGCAGGGCGCAGGCGGAAAACGCGCCGTTTTCAGCTACAAGGTTCCGCAGCAAAGGTCCGGATATCAGGTGGGCTCGAGTTCCATTCTTCCCGACGGCAACACCATCGGCGAGATTAAGGAAACGAAAGGCTATCACGGGGAAATCGAAATCGATCCCGACAACGGCACCGTGCTTCGGCTCACCGTCGAAGCGGACTTCGCGCCCAATCTACCCGTCCGTCGCTCCGCCATCCTGGTTGAATACGGACCGGTTGAAATTGGCGGCAAAACCTGCATGTGCCTTGAGAAAAGCATCTCTCTGGCAAGAGTTCGTACAATATTCCCAATGGACGAATGGGGAGTGAGCTTCAAACTCTATGGCCAGTTTGAAACCGCGATGGATGATGTGACCTTCAGCGAGTACCACATGTTCCACGGCGAAGCCCGCATCCTCAGTGGAGACAGCTCAATGCTGAATGAGAAAAATCCATTTCCAGATTCTGCGCCCATTGCACTGCCTGCGGCCTCTTCAGCAAATCCGTAGCCGGCAAAATCGAGGGCTCGCAGCTAGACCGCGTCCTGGGTCTGGCTGGCCGGCGCGCCAAAATCACCGCAGCGCGAACGAAAGCTCTTGCGGAACTTCTCGCGCTCTTCGGGCGTCATTTTCTCCCAGCGCTCGTCTCTGCGCCGCCTCCATCCCCCACGATTGTGACCGTGGCCGCCGAACCCGCCGAACAAAATGCGGCAAAGCACCAGCAGGCCAAGTCCCTGCCAGAAGCTGATCTGTCGCCATCCAAACAGGGACGGAAGCAACCAGTTCCACAGGTGCATCACCACTTCGCCGCAGAGGCCGACAAACAGAGCCACAACCACGGGAGCAAATACCAGAAGCCACTTCTTCTTTCTCATCTTCGTTTCCTCACTTGTTCACAAACTCATCATGAAAATGTTGTAACCGCTGCCGCAAGGCGAGCACCGCGTAGCGCTTGCGCGACAGCAGGGTATTCACACTCACGCCCGTTGCCGCCGACAACTCCTTGAAACTCGTTCCTTCGAACTCGTGCGCCACAAATACCTCCCGCTGCTCAGCCGGCAACTGGCTCAGTGCCAGCTCAAGCTCTTCCAGCAGTAGGGTGCGAACATAGAGCGCATCCGGGCCATCCTCCGAGGAGGGCAGCAGATCTTCAATTTGCAGTTCCTCGCCCTCTTCGTCGATCGCCGCCGCATCGGAAAAATTCTGCGGTTTCTTTTTGCGAAATAGGTCCGTAATCCGATTGCGCGCCACACGATAAAGCCAGCCGGTCACGTAGTCGATCGGCATCAGCAACCGGTAGGCGACAACTAGCTCGTAGAACACTTCCTGCAGCAGATCTTCGACATCCGATTCATCGGGCACGCGCCTGCGGATGAAGCTGCGCAGCCGCGGCCGCGTCTCCGACACCACCCGGGCAATTTGACGGTCCTGCTCAATCATCGAAGCCGCGCTCATATCCGATCATCCATCTGATCCCTAGACGGACCAGGGCCAGCGGATATTGTAAAAAGTCAAATTTTGAGCCCATGCCACGACCCGCGTCAACGCGATTGCCAATGCCGGCAGCGCAGCAATCGGTTTGCCACTAAGCAGCCCCAGGCAGTATGGTTCCTAGTTCAATCGATAAGAGCCTTCGCCCCGGGGTCTAACCATGTTCTTACCTGAAACCTATCAGGCCGCTCTGCTGCTGATGGTCCTGAGCATGTTGTGCTGGGGGTCGTGGGCCAACACCCTCAAGCTCTGCCCCGGCTACCGCTTCCAGCTCTTCTACTGGGACTACGCGCTGGGCCTGGCCGCCTGCTCGATCTTCTGGGGAATTACCGTCGGCAGCCACGGTCCGAGCGGCACGCCGTTTCTTGCCGACATTGCCCAGGCCTCCGGAGCCTCGATCGAGTTCGCCATCCTCGGCGGGATCATCTTCAATATCGCCAACCTGCTGCTGGTGGCTGCGATTGATGTGGCTGGTCTGGCCGTCGCGTTTCCCGTGGGCATTGGTCTGGCGCTGATCGTTGGCGCCGTTTCCAGCTATTTGGTCCGCCCCGCCGGCAATCCCCTGCTGCTGTTCGGCGGAGTGGCCCTGGTCACCGTCGCCATCCTCTTCGACGCCCGCGCCTATCGCCAGCGCGAGGCCAAAGCCGCGGCTGCCACCACGCGCGGCATTGCACTCTCGCTCATTGCCGGGGTCCTGATGGGGACGTTCTATCCTCTCGTAGCCGCATCGTTGCGCGGTGCGCGCGGCGTGGCGCCGGTCGGCCCCTATGCGGTTTCGTTCTTCTTCGCCATCGGCGTGCTGCTCGCTACCATCCCCGCCAACCTGCTGCTGATGGCCAAACCCCTCGATGGCAAGCCGCCCGTCAAACTCTCCGGCTACTGGCCGGTTCCCTTCCGCTACCACCTCGCCGGACTGCTCGGCGGAGCCATCTGGTGCACCGGTGCGGTAGCCAACTTCGTTGCTTCAGGAGCCAATCTTGTTGGTCCGGCCGTGTCCTATTCCATTGGCCAGGGTGCTACCATGATCTCCGCATGCTGGGGCGTTTTCATCTGGAACGAATTCGCCGGCGCATCGGCTGCCGCACGCAGATCGCTCTATTACATGTTCCTCTTCTTCGCGCTCGGCCTTGTCGCCGTCGCGTTGGCCCCACTCTACTAAGGGAGACGCTCGCCGCTGTGAACCCCGTCCGCAGGCCCATCGTTGTCGTTGGCAGTGTCACCATGGACATGGTGACACTGACCCCGCAAATCCCCCGCATCGGCCAGACCGTCATCGGCACCAGCTTCGGCACCACCCCCGGCGGCAAAGGTGCCAACCAGGCGGTAGCCGCAGCGCGTCTCGGCTATCCAGTGCAGATGGTCGGCAAAGTCGGCGATGATGCTTATGGCGCCGCTCTTCTCGCCAACCTCTCCGGCGCCGGCGTCGGCACCGCCGCCATGGAGCCGGTTGCCGGAGCCTCGGGCCTGGCGCCCATCTTCCTTTCAGAGAGCGGCCAGAACGCCATTGTCGTCATTCCCGGCGCCAACGCCCGGGTAGACCCAGCCACCATCGATCGCCACTGGGCGCTGATCCGCTCCGCCGGCCTGGTTCTCTGCCAGCTTGAGCTGCCCGTCGACACCGTCAGCTACGTCCTGGCCCTCTGCGCCAATGCCGGAGTGCCCGTCATGCTTGATCCGGCGCCCGCACAGCAATTGCCGGAGGCCGTCGCCAAACAGATCGCCTGGTTCACTCCCAATGAAACCGAAACAGCCTTCTATCTGGGCGAGACGCTGAACGCCGAGGACGGTGCCAGGCACTTGCTGGCGCGCGGGTTGAAAGGCGTCGTCCTCAAGCGCGGCGACCAAGGCTGCTACGTTGCTGTCGCCGAGCTCAAAGCCGCCTGGGTGCCCGCCTTCAAGGTGGAGGCCGTCGACACGGTGGCCGCCGGCGACTGCTTCAATGGCGCATTTGCCGTCGCTCTGCTTGAGGGCCTCGACCCCTGGGCCGCTGCCCGGTTCGCCAGCGCCGCCGCGGCCATCTCCGTCACCCGCCGCGGCGCGCAGGCCTCCATGCCCTCCCGCGCCGAGGTCGATGAGTTCCTCATCAACAACGCCTGAGGCCGGCATCCTTTTCCCCAAGCCCGTTCAATTCCCCGCATAGGCGCTGTGCAGATATTTCCGGGCCGTATCCGCACGCGAAGTATTCGGGCCGCTGTCAATCGCCGCCTGGTAGTCTTTCACCGCCGGCGCCCGTTCCCCATTGAGATCCCGGCATTCACCTGCCGCCACGAGCGAGCGAATCTTCAATTCGGCCCCAATATTCGTGGTCGACGCCGCCTGTTCGTAGGCCTCTGCCGCCTCGCCGTAATGCCGCTGCCCGCGCAGAGCATCGCCCAGGCCAAAGTAGGTCAGTTCCAGACGCGCCGAATAGAAATAGCCCGGCTTGGCATTCGCCGTCAGAATGTCGCGATAGGCCGTCACCGCGCCCATGCCTTCCCCTGCATCCTTGCGCAGGTTGGCCTCTTCCAGGTTGAACAGGTAGTCGCGCGGGTAAGCGCTCTTGAGTCCCTCGACGACCTGAATCGCTTCCTTATAGCGGCCTTCGCGGCGCAGAAACAGTGCCGTCGTGGTGCGCGCCTCTACGCTGGTCATCGGCCCGCGTTTGCCGTCATCGCCGAGCATCTCCAGTCCCCTGGCCTTCGAGCCGGTAATCCCCGCAAAGCCGATAATCAACTTGAACGGCAGCGGCAGCGCGCCTACCACGTATTCATAGACGCCCGCCACCAGCTTGGCGTCCACGTAGTCCGGGTCCAGATGCAGCACCCGCATATGGTCGTCCTTGGCTCCGCGGGCCAGCTTGAATCCCGCGCCAAAGCCGCGCTCCACCATCGCGATGTAGGTGCACTTCAAAGCCCGCGCCCAGCCGCGCGCATAAAGCGCGTCGATGTCGTTCGGATTCTTTCCCAGCCGCCAGTCAGCCTCACGAATGGCTTCGTCAGCCAGGCCCAGAATCCGGTCCCGCGCCTTGGGATCTTCCTCGGTTGCGTGCCGTCCGGTAAGAAAACCGTCGTTGGCGTAGAACGTCGTGTCCAGCAGATCAAGCCGGTAGAGCTCCTGGAAAAGCACCGCCTCCAGCAGCAGCGCAGTCGGCTGCGGATCCCCGGGATGGAGCTCATGGAAGTGCTCTAGCCGGTCGACGGCGCCCGTGTAATCCAGAAGGTAGAAGTGCTCGAAGGCCTGCTTCACCAGCGGATCGTTATTCAACGGGTTGGTATGCACCGGCAAAGCAATACAGGCGCCCGCTGACAGCAGAAACACCGCGCCCCACGCCAGGGCACGCATCCGGAAATCTTCCCGTCTCAACCTCAAATCTCCTCCACCGCAGTGCGATCTTCCAATGCTTCGAACGCCGGTTTCATCAACGGACAACGCATCCTGCACCGCAACCAGAACGAAGGCACAGGAAGACTTTTTCGCAAATCTTGACACCTTTTGACGCAATTTCACGCTAACCAACTTGAGCAGTGTTTCTCGGTCCAACTTGTCGCCTTGATCAAGGGAAGACGCCGGTTCGATCGCTTGGGCTTGGCAGGAAAGGAAAAAACTCCGCCTGGGAAAAAGGGAATTGCTCATGTTTGGCGTTAATCCAGGTAACACGTTGTCGCAAGCGTTTCTCTCTTTCTCTCGGGCACCTCTGTCTGGCCCTCGCCACAAAATCTAGCCCCGAATTCCTCTTTTGCTTCACGGAGTTGTGAAATGAATCGAAAAGAGTTATTGCGATTGTTACTCAACCAGGCTCAGTTTAACGGGTTTGAGTTCCGCCGCTGGTTTCAGAGTCAAGTCCGCCCCATCTGGCCCGGCGCAGAAGAAGCACTTGCCCTGCTGGCCAGCGAAGGCCGCCACTTCACGCTCATCTTCTCGCAGGAGTTTGTCCGCTGCTTCTGGCGCACCGGCGCCCACATGAGCTTCATGGTACCTTCCGTCACCTATCCCCGCATCAACTCCGTGGGAGAGGTCGTACAGGTGACGCGCAAGCCCTTCACGCGGCGCACCATCAAGCCGGACGTCTGGAAGTACCACCTGCGCCAGATGGCCGTCGCAGAGGACCCGATCGACTACCTCTGCCGCTTCCTGCCGGCCCAGGACCAGGTCCTGCTCAAATCTTCGGGTACCATGCCGGTGGCCGCCCAGGCCTGAACTCGGGAGCGGCTGCGCCATCGAACCGGATGGCCTCGGAGCAAATTAATTCAACGTAGAGCGTCCGTGTTAGCCTTAGCATGGTAAGCATGGCATCTTCGGAGCTCCTTCCCCCCACCCCGGCAGCCATATCTGCCACGCGTACCGCTCCTACCGCTCCTACCGCTCCTACCGGCGTCGTCGACCAGGCCCGCATGCGCCTGATCGTGGCCCTTGATGTCCCCGATCGAGCCTCCGCCCTGGTCCTGGCCGACAAGCTTGAGGGCACTTGCCAATGGTTCAAAGTAGGCTTGGAGCTGTTCACCGCAGCCGGCCCAGCTGTCCTTGAACCGCTGCTCAAGCGGGGCCACTCCATCTTTCTCGATCTGAAGTTCAATGACATTCCCAATACCGTGGCCGGAGCCGTGCGGTCAGTCGCGGCTCTCGGCGTCCACATGCTCACCGTCCACGCCTCCGGCGGACCGGCCATGCTGGCCGCCGCCCGCAATGCCCTTGAGGGCCAGCCGAGCGGGCCGCAGCTGCTCGCCGTTACCGTGCTTACCAGCATGGACTCCACCCAGATCTCCGCCGTCGGCCTTGATCGCGCGCCCGCCGCTCAGGTTGACCTTCTTGCCCGGATGGGCATCGCGGAAGGGATTCGCGGCTTTGTCTGTTCCCCGCAGGAGGTCGGAACCCTGCGTGCCCTTACCGGCCCCGAAGGCGTACTCGTCGTCCCCGGCATCCGCCCCGTCGGCGCCGCCAGCGGCGACCAAAAGCGCATCGCCACGCCCGCCGAAGCCCTGCACCAGGGCGCCAGCTACCTGGTCGTCGGCCGCCCCATCACCCACGCCCCAGACCCGGCCGCCGCCGCAACAGCGATTCTGGCTGAGATGGCGGAAGCACTCTAAATCCTTGCTGCGGACCCGGTTGCCCGGGTGCGGCTCTTTATTGAACAACAAGGGCCTGCGCAAGGGGCGCCACATCCAAGGTCAAAATCCTACGCCAAGCCCTGAGGCATGCCTTCGGTTGCTGGCGAGATCGGAAGTGGGCTGGTTCGGAGCAATCGCTCCGGGAACCTTTGCTGAGTTAGATCCGCTAAGGATTGCCACCGCAACCAGATGAAGCACCGGCGCCGGTGTTGGACCCTGTTGATAGGAAGCCATTGCCGCTCGACACCTCAGAAGATCTTCCCATGCGTCGTTTATGGGGTTTCGATGAATTCTCGAACTGAGAGCACCGATGCGCGAGAGGGAAAGAATTTGTTGATAAGGCAATCATGGACCTCTGAATCGAGGTCAGCGCAGCAGTCCTTGATGACAACGAGCCGAAAATCGGCGTCAACAGCTTCGAGCAGGGTGGAAAGGACGACACCGCTGGTTGCGATTCCGTAAAGAACCAGCGTGTCGATCTCATTGGCGCGAAGGATCATGGCAAGATCGGTGCCTGTAAAGGCACTGATGCGATGCTTGGTAATTAATATCTCGCCCTCTTTCGGGGCGATAACAGATGGGATCGCCCCGAGCGGTTCCTGAAATAACTTTTGATGCTGCGCCGAGGACTTAATGGCACCGAAGAGAATGTTTCGGGAACTGACCTCTGGCAGCCCCGGACGAAAACCCACTTGGATATGGATAATGGTCATGCCGCTGGCCCGCGCATGATGGAGGACGCTCGCGGCACGAGACAGGAAGGCATCTTTGTCGTCTTTGGCGTAGATAGAAGTGATGCCGGTCTGGCAATCCATGCTCAGTACCGCGGTATGCGCCGGGTGGATCGAAAATGTTGCGGTCACACTAACCTCTTGGCTCCAAGAAAGATTTTGTCAAGTTCCACATTCTAAACCAGCGCGGTTCTCATCGGTTAACAGGCCAACGCACTGATTGAAATGATGGCGAGAGGCCTGATTGCGCGTGGATGGTCGAAATATCCGGAGATGACTCCATTTTCGAGTTCTGTCTGGATTGCTCACGGTGACACGCCCGCGGCCACGTCGAGATGCGAAAACCCGACACGTGCCGACTCATCGGAGCTGATCTTCCCGGCGTCTATGCGTCCGGCGTCTGTGATTGGTTTCCACGCTTGAATCAGGAAAGAACCCAGCCGGAACGATTTTCACGTTTGATGAATGGAGCGGCCTCGGGACAATTCTTGGCAATCATCCTCGGCCCATCCCACTCGATCTTCTGGCCCACACGCAATGACACGCAGCCGAGCAGCATGATTTCGGTAAGGCGCGAGGTAATCTCAAAACGCGAATAACAGAGCTCCGGCTTGTTTTCCTTCACCGCAGTCAGCCATTCCTGCGCATGGGCTAATACAGTATTTTTCCCGTTAGGGTTGCGCGGGATGCGTTCCGGATATTGCGCCAGCGCGGGGTGCTTGGTGAAGTGGAGGAATTTCTGGTCCTCCTTCAGCTTCACGAAGAAACTCGTTCCGTAATCGTCCGGAGAAAAGACCGTGCCGCGATCGCCGATCAGCAGACAACCGCTGTCGGGAACTTCTCCGCGCAGCGCGATGATGTCGGCTGTGACTTCAATCGGCGGCTTGTTCGTGAGGTCATGGCCGCCACGGGCCTTCGGGTCGGGCTGGCCTCCGTCATACCAATGGAGTGTCACCGCATCCTGTTCGATCTTTGTGTGATGGTGGAAAAGATGCGGATGCGCGACCGGAATAGAAGCCTTCCGTGCAGCAAATTCAAAGCGAATCCTGGAACCGACCGGATAAGACTCCTTGTTCATGTGGCCGAAAGGCGACGCTTCGATTTCTGTCGGGTAGCCGAGGTTCAAGGCGCGGAATGGCATATTGACCGTGTGGCACGCCATATCGCCCAGCGCGCCGGTGCCGAAATCCTGCCAGCCCCGCCAGACAAAAGGATTGTAGATTCCGCCTTTACCATTTGGGTCATGACTGGCCTTATACGGCCGCATCGCAGCCGGTCCAATCCACTTGTCCCAATCCAACGTGTCAGGAATCGGATCTTCCCCCTCGGGACGATCCATGCCCTGCTGCCAGATAGGACGATTCGTCCAGACGTGAATCTGATGCACTTGCCCGATGAGTCCGTCTTGAATCGTTTCGACCGCGCGGCGCAGGCCGTCCGCGGCGCTGCCCTGGTTGCCCATCTGCGTGACGATTTTTCTCTCTCTGGCCATCTTCCGCAAATAGCGCGCCTCATAAACCGTCTGCGTCAACGGCTTCTGGCAAAAAACCGCCTTGTGCATCTTCATCGCCGCCGACGCCACAATGGCGTGCAAATGATCCGGCGTCGAAATCGTCACCGCATCAATCTGGTCGCCCATTTGATCCAGCATCTGGCGGAAATCTTTGTAAAACTTGGCGCTCGGATATTTTTGCGTCTGCGTCAGGTAAGCCTCAGAACCCGAATCCACGTCGCACAGCGCGACGATGTTTTCACTGGCACAGGCATCGGTGTCGCTCCGGCCCTTGCCGCCGATCCCGATGCAGGCGATGTTCAACTTACTGTTTAGATTTTGGCCGCGCAAAAGCGTTGGCACACCAAACGCGAGCGCGCCGGCGGCCAGAGAAGTGGCCTTTAAGAAATCGCGACGGTTGGTACGGGGGGGCAAAAGGGGGTCCGGAGAATTCAACCGGGGCAACTTCTTTGACTGAGTCCGCATGTGCAACAGAATACACCGGCCGGGGTGGTGGAATGGAGGGCGCAACGCCGTACGAGGCGCTTGTCGAACGCCCCGCAGCGCTCGAACTGGTGATCGGCATAATTTCCGGCCCATCCGGTTCCCGGTTCTCGATGGCCGGGAGACGAATGGAATGAACCTTGCCGACGGCAGGCGAAGTATTGAGACCGGAATGCCGCCGCAGTGTGCTTATGCCTGGCGTCCAGGCAGATACTGTTCGAGAAAACGCCGCGCCAGGATGAATCCATCTTTGCGCTGCTGCGGAAAATCGGGGAGCCCCCCGCTGTTCGGCACATCCCAGAATTTGTCTTCGTGCTCCACGGCAATGCCGCCGTTGAAGCGAATCTCGAGCAGGACCGTGAGGAATGCCGTCCAGTTGACAATCCCCTGTCCGGGGATCCGATAGCGCCACCATCCCCGCCCGGCAATCCCCACCTGCTGCAGCACAGGCTGAGTGATCTCCGTATCCTTGGCATGTACCGCGAGGATACGGTCTTTGAACTGCCATGCCGCGCTGACCGGGTCAATATATTGCCGCACGAAATGCGAGGGATCGAATTCCAGCCCCAGCCGCTTGCTCGGGACGCGGTCGAAAACGGCCTGCATCGCTGCCGGAGTGCTTGCAAAATTGACGGCGGTAGGATAATTCTCCCATCCCATCGCGACGTCGAGCTTCTCGCAAACGGGCAGGTATTTCTCGTTGAAAACATCGGCCAAAGCTGCGGCCTGATTCTCCATACTGGCGCCCGGCTGGCCGCCGCTGAAGGTGCCGACAAACTTGCAGCCCAGCCGATGCGAGAATTCCAGCGCACGAATAAACTCGGCCTGCGCGGCCGCGCGCTTGCCTGCGTCGGGATCCGTGTGGTTGGGGCCGAAGTACTCAATGCTGACAATCTGAATGCCTGCGTTGCGCGCCGTGGCCAGAATTTGATCGATCGCACTGTCGCTCACGTTTGGGTTGAAGTCCGGACCCGGCGTGACCACGACACCTTCGTAACCGGCCTGCGCGGCAAAGGCGAGCTTCTGCGGTGAATACGGCGTGATGATGGAGAGCTTGGGATAGGGGGTATCTGGCAGTTTACCCGCTTGCGATGCAGGCACCTCTGCTGCCTGTATCGGAACAGCCGCCGAACCCGCCATGCTCAGAGCCGCCGCGGATGTGCCGCCTACCTTCAAAAAATCTCGCCGGTTCCAAAACGAATTTTCGCTCTCCATAGGCTTCGTCCTATCTGGCGCAGCAAAATCACAGTGTGTTAAGGCTTATGCTTCCTGCCGTTCGTCATCTTTCGCTCCTTTGTATCCAGCCTCTCTGATGAGAACTGCTACAAAAGATTCTGGTCACTGCACTTGCGCTTCTTACAAAGGATATAGCATGCCTCTCGACGCCACATCAAGGGCGCCCAAGCAGTATGAGCCAATCCGATTCACACGGTCGCCGCGTGATTGCACAGGCCATAAGAATCTTATTCGGCCACGATTTGTGCCGCTTTGGCTTTGCGTAAGTACTCCGCGGTGCCCGTTATGGCAAGCGCCTGAGCTGGGAGAGCTTTCCGTAGAAGCGTTGCAATCCGCGGCGCAACAGGGTCTTTCGTGCTCTGGAGCGGGGGATAAGTTTCGAGAATGCGCGAACCTAGCAGGGTCGCATAGGCGCGCAAATAGTCGAAGGTCGTCTCCATGGAGGTACCTCGCGGAAAGTGCAACCTTGTGAGATTTGGGTGAAACTGAGAGTGTGCGACGTTGGGCGTCAGATCATTCGCAGGTTTGGAGCAATCCTCAGCGGCCTCGATGGCCATGTGCGGGATCGGGCTGGATTACTTTCGCCTTCAGGTGGCTCTGCGGGAAGTCTTTTGGGTTGAGAGTGAAGATGAAATCTGCTCTTCCTTCCTCGGCACAGATACAGAATGCATCGTCTATGGGGGGCGGGGGATATTTCGGCCGAGGAGCGAATCTCGACCGGTTCTCCCCGCTCTCGAATGAAATTGATGAGCGCGCCGATCGCAGCGGATCGAACGTGCAACCGCTTCAGAACTTCTTTGTGCTCGGCGAGAATATCCTCCGAGTACAGCGACACAAAGTGTTCCTCGTCCGCCCAGCGATGGAGTAGATCGGCGCTCGGAATTCGGCCAGCAATGTGTTGGTCCCGAAAACCGGAGATGCCCGCCACCACTACATTCGTGTCCACCACGGCACGTTGTTTTCGCTTCCTAGACTTCGGCCGCAATGGTAATCTCCGGCATTCGCCTTTCCTCACGGTAACTGCGAATGGTTTGTTGGATCTCCTCTTCGGAGATCTCTCCTATATCTTTGGCTGCAACGGAGAGTGCGTCCAGGAATTCCTTCTTCCATCCCGTCCGCTTCCGCCCGCGCGGCATGTCGCGGTAGAGGTCCGCTCTGCTCAGGCCCTGTTCAATCTGCTCGCCGAGAGATCGAAAAGGAACACCCAGCTTGATGGGCTCCTCCTCGGCAGAGAAGCGGCACGTAAAGACCACGTACTCCGGATTCTTGATGCGGAGTCCCTTCTCGGAGGCGCGAAAGACGTCGATAAGCTTCAAAAGAACGTTTGCGCGCGTCCCCAGGGATTCCTTCAAGCGAAACGCCACTTTCGCAGTGAGGAGGGTCTCTCTGTCAAAAAAATAAGTACCATCCACCCTCTTCGGCTTAACCACCCCAAATTGCACGAGGTTTTGCAACTCTTTCGGCTCAACCTTCAGAACCGCGCTCGCTTGCTTCAATTTCAGCGCCCGGTGTAGCATAGGTCCTCCATTGCAATCTAAATATTCGATGGCAATTCTCTTGGAGTCAACTCCCCCCGGAGAAATCCTTTATGCGCAAGGGAAACTTGTAGCCTGCCGGCTCAGCCAGAGGCGACTTGACCGGCCTTCGCAGTAACGTCTCGTTCCTGACCGCACAGTGCATCGATTGAATATCGCGGCCAGCGGATGGGACTGTTCGAATCCGGAAAGGTCAGCATCTCTGAGCGCAGACCTTCACTGATCCACTCAAGCACTTCCTCGGTGGTTGCTGAGATCTGAACAGGTTCGCAGCCGAGCCCGTCGATCTCCTCAATCCTCTTTTTTTCCTGGACGATCCCAAAGATGTGGTCTTCCCATGTCAGATCGGCGGGCGGCCCCAGACATCCTATTGCTAAGACCGGTAGGGCGTCTACATCCGTTCAGCAAAGCCGGAACGCCCCCTGCTCAGTTCGACAGGAAAACGAGGATTCCTCCTCGGAGATAGCGCCAAGGGGCCTTGTTCTGCCCATCGTGATCCCAGCAGCTGATGTATCGCCTGCACCGCCAGGTCCACAAACTGCTCAGTGCATGCAGGTTATCCCTGATCTTCAGGATAAATACCCGCAGGCGGGCTTCTCGCAAGCGGTCTGTATCGGCAGAAGTGAAAGAGTGTCAAATCGCGAAGTCACGTTTCCACGCTGATTCGTTCTGGAAACGCGCATTGCCTGAAGTCGTCAGCCGAGATTTCAGAGCGCTGGCAATGAGTAAACAGAATCCGGTATCATTCTGGTCGATTCACGCTGCCTAGCAAGCCGACTCCAATCCGGTGGTTCCCGGAGCACTGGATTGGTCCCGCTAAGCCAAGGAGATTTACATGAACTTGCAGAAACAAATCAAGGAGTATATTGCCACTCAACCGGAACCAAAACGTAGCGAAATGCAACAGTTGCATCACATTATTTTGGCGTTGATGCCAACATGTAAATTGTGGTTCTTAGATGGAAAAGACGAGATAGGAAAAACCGTTTCCAACCCAAACATTGGATATGGATCTCAAACCATTAAATATGCCAATGGAAAAACCAAGGAATTCTATCAAATCGGTATAAGTGCGAATACAACAGGCATCTCCGTCTACATTATGGGAGTAAATGACAAGAAGTACCTGACCCAGACATTTGGGCAGGAACTCGGCAAGGCTAGCGTCACGGGGTACTGCATTAAATTCAAGACACTAACAGACATAAAAATCGACGTGCTTAAAGCAGCACTACGATATGGAATTGAACAGACAAGCATTCAACATTGATTTCAACTTGAGTAAATGGACTTCCATTCCCAGCAGTAGATGCACTTCAGCCGTCCGCATTCCCTCCCCGCCATTGCAGATCCGTCAGCGTTCGTTCATCACGCCATGCATCGAATCGGCGCTGCCCGCTCTTTCATTGCGCGCCTAACTTGCAGCTGAAGCTGACACCGGCAAGTAAGCTTGCCGGTCCCTTCGCTTCGCTCAGCGACATTAAGTCAGGCGTTCGACTGGTGTCGTCAAGCGCGCTTTTCGCCGGGAATGATTCTGGATTGATGCCAACTCCGCCATAACCGGTCGATCTCTGCTCATTTTCCTGCGACCCGGGTCTCGATTCTGGGATTGGACTCCCGCTCGCAATTCATCTGCTATTCAAACGCGGCATGGCTTGGCTCACCTGGCACTGGATATTTCCAGTCTTTACGTTTTTTCGCCCTTGGCGAGGCGTGGCCGCTCAGGTATGCTGGGCAAGCGAACGCATTTAAGGCAGGAGGGAAAGCACGTGGCACTTACGCGGCAGGTTATCACCTCACTCACCAGCGACGGCACCGACATTCTTGGCACCAAGGTTCTGGCCGTCAAAATCGCTGATGAAAGCATCGTCTCCGGATCGCTGCTCACCGTTGAAAGCAATCATTTCTGCGTCCTCAAATCGCGCGGCGCTGTCTTGAACGTCTACGAGACGGGACAGTACGCGCTTACCACGCCCGACAAACCGCTGCTCGGCTCAATCGCGCAGGGATTCTTCGGCGGCAACTCGCCATGGGTCTACGAGGTCATATACATCAATCGCTCAAAGCTGCTGGTGCGCAGCGAGGGAATTGCGACCAGCGAAGAGATGGCCGAGATGGCCTACCAGGTGGACTATTACATTCACGTCGACACCAAAGAGGCCGCGCTCGACCTCATCACTCACTTGCCCTTCAATGGCCACATCATCGATACCAAGGAAGTTGCCGACTACGCAGGGCCGGCGATCGAACAGTCCATAAACCAGATCGTGCAGGTCACCAAGATGGAAGACATCAACGAGCACATCCAGGAAGTGCGCGAGTTGGTGAAGAACCATCTTGCAGATTTCCTGAAGACCTACGGCATCACGCTCAATGACCTCAAAGTGCTCATCATGCCCAAGGACGAGCGCATGCGCGAACTCATTTCGCTGCAGGCCATCGGCCTTACGCCCGTCGAGGCGGTGCGGTACTATCTCGCGCTCAAGATGGCCGATAAGGGACTAGTCTCCGCACCCAACGCGGCCGCCGGCGTACCGTTCAACATCGGCGGACAGCCTTCGGGATTCTATTCCGTGGGCGCCGAGGCGGGATTGCCGGGACCAAACGGAGGTAAATAGTGGCGGGAGAGTTCTTTTACGCGGCCGACGAGCTCGAGCAGATCGCGATCAACCTGTTTTACGGCTGGGGATACAACTTCTACAAAGTAGAGAATCAGCTACGCGCCGACGATCAGATGGTCCGCTCAAAAGCCTCATGGCTTTTGGGCGTGGCCGCGACAGCGCTGAGTGCGGCCGAGAGCGATTACCGGCGCGAGTCCCTGCCGCCCCCCACGCGCACCAAACCCTACCCTGATGCCGAAGCGGTTGCCTCGGCGCAGAAGCTGGAGCGGCTGCATCGCGAGATCACCGGGCTCGAGCAATTCATTCATCAACTGCCCGCGCCGGCCAACGACCGCATGACGCAATGCTATCGGCTTGAGGCACAAACGCTCGCGAATCTGATTCACTTCGATTCGCTGCTTGTGGGCCAGTGCGAAATGATGCGCAAGTTGGTGACTGACGTGGATGCTGAGGCGATCTTGAAAGCGTTGCCCGATCTCATGGCGGGGATTGCGGCGATTCGGGCGACGCTGCACGATCGCGAAGCAGTGCTAATGAACTAGGGGCTTCCATCCAGGTCGCTGCTCGGATTCGTTTGTGGCCAGTTTGCCGCTCCGGGCGGTTGGTCGCCAATCCTTCTCTATGAATATTCTTCGCCCGGAAAATACGCGAATCTGGCCGGATTTGAGTAAGGGAAGGATTGGCGGTCATTCACTCGGAATTCGCACAACCATGAGAATGTGCTCTCATGGCTGCAGGAGTGAAGACAGTGAATGTTTGGTGGAAACTTCGCGGCAACTGGTCAGTTCACCGTCAGCGAGAACGTAGCAGTGTGCGCCAGAGATCCCGACGTCGCTGTAACCGTAACCGTCGAAATAACCGGTGGTGTCCCGGAAGACCCGCTCCCCGAAGACCCTCCGCCGCACCCGCTCAGCAAGCCGAACCCAGCCACGCTCACTCCCAGCAGCAACATCAGCTGAAGGCTTCTTCTCTTCCGGAAGCCGATCAAGCAGAGCACGCCAGCCAACGCCGCTTCCGGAAATAGCGGTTGCCGATTCCCGTGCAGGCTTGCGGCCGTCGCGGCCGTCGTTACCGTCACCGTTGTCGTCACCGCAGCCGCTCCCGACGGTGTCACCGTTGCTGGAGAAAAGCTGCACGCGTCTCCAGCCGGCAGCCCTGAACATGCAAACGAAACCGCCGAAGCAAACGACCCCTGCGGCGAAATCGAGATCGTTGCCGTTCCGCTGCTCCCCGCCGTTAAGGTCATCGCTGCTGGCGCAGCCGTAACAGAAAAGTCAGCCGGAACATTGAAGACGTAGTCAGCGCTGGCAACCGCGCTGTTGAAATAGCTGGGGGTCACGGCAATTGCTTGCAACGTTTCAGTATTTGCGACTGTAATCGCGCCGCTGTACAACGGAGAGGTCTTGGTCGGCGTCGTCCCGTCCGTGGTGTAGTAAATAGACGCGCCCGCCGTTGCATCCGTGATCGTCACCGTCTGTGCCGCAGTGTACGTTCCGGTCGCAACGCTGAAGGTAGGAGTGGCAGTCGACGAATTCGGCGGCTGGTATTCCCAAAGGTCATTGAGCTCGCCAGGTTTGCCCGCGGAATCAACACCCGAGCCACCGAAGAGCCACAGGTTACCGGTGCTATCTGTCCACGAAACCGATCCCTGACGGCTGCCAGGGACATTTTCAGTTCCAGGCGTTTGCAAGGTACCGTAAATGCCGGGCGCTCCAGCGAGACCTGTCACCGTGCTGCTTCCACCCATCCAGGTCCACTGTCCCAGGGACGGTCGGAATACCCACAGGTCATTGAGTATGCCATCGATTCCCTTGGCATCGATCCCACTTCCCCCGAAGAGCCAGAGATTGCCGCTTTTGTCTGTCCAGCCGGTGGCCACTTCTCGGCTTCCCGGAACATTGGTATTCGCAGGCGATCCCAAAACGCCGTAGACGCCTGGGACAGACGCTGTGCTGCTTCCCGCCATCCAGGTCCATTCGCTGGAGACAGGGCTAAACATCCACAGGTCGTTCAAGTCGCCGAAGCCATATGCGGAAGTGCCATACCCACCGACTGTTCCATCTTTTCCTGATCCTCCGAAAAGCCAGAGATTGCCGCTCTCGTCGATCCACCCGAGAGCGGCAGAGCGGTCTCCAGGCTTATTGCCCGGGGCTGCCGTTCCGAGTGTGCCATACACCCCTACATTGTCGCTGCATCCGGCTGCATTGCACGGAATGGTGCTGTCTCCGCCCATCCATGCCCATTCGTTGGTTGCGGGGTAAAACTCCCAAAGATCGTCAAGCGAGCCAAAGGTGCCGACGGAGTCATAACCAGTACCTCCAAAAAGCCAAAAATGGCCGCCGCTGTCCATCCAACTCGTGGCGGCCGCCCGACTCCCAGGAACGTTTGCGGCAGCCGGAGTTCCCAAAGTGCCATAAACGCCCGGGAAGCCGAGGGACGGGGAAGTAGGTGTCATGTTGCTTCCACCCATCCATGCCCATTCGCCAATGCCTGGGTCGAACTTCCAGAGGTCGTTGAATGAATCGACAATTGACGCGCCACCGAAGAGCCACAGATTGCCGCTTGCGTCGGTCCAACTCGTGGCGCCCGCCCGACTCCCTGGAATATTTGCCGGCGAGGGCGTTCCGAGTGTTCCATATACGGGGGGCTCAGCGCACAAGCCTCCCCCACACGACGGCACCGCGCTGGCTCCGTTCATCCATATCCATTCGCTTTCGGATGGATCGAACTCCCATAGATCGTCTAGAAGGTTATAGGTGCCGGTAGAGTCAAAACCCTTACCGCCAAGAAGCCAGAGATGGCCTGCGGCGTCAGTCCAACTGACTGCACTGTCCCGGCTTCCAGGGTTGTTTCCGGCCGCAGGAATTCCTAAGGTTCCATAAACGCCCGACTGCCCGCACTCAGGGGTCTCGGGGGGAACGGTATGGTCGCAATAAGGGCCAATCGTGTCGTTGCCACTGACCCAGGTCCACTCGTTCGGCACCGTCGTCTGCGCGCTGGCGGACAAAGAAATCCCTGCGAATAGCAGAAGGCAAAAACAAAAAGAAGATGACAGAAGACGCCGCATGAGCCCCTCATAACAATATTTCTCTTGAGTGATGATTCCCTCGCATTGTACGCCGAATCGTTCAATTCTGGCCAGAGCATCAATCTTCTCAGAAGATCGTGAACAGGCTCTGAGGTACGGTTCCGATATGACGACTGACCTCAACCATAAGTTCCGGGCGGATGACCAATCCGGACACGATCCGTTTTTTTTGGCGTTTTCCGCGGCTCTGGCAGGCGCCAGCGAGGATTGGGGAGGTTTGCCCAACATTTAGGCAGAACAAGCGAACTTGAACTGCGGAGCGCACAGATACTCGCGAGGCGCAAACGTATGATGGTGGGAAGTTCGGAGGCAACCATGCTCGGTGCAGTCGCAGAGTTCGTTTCCATGCAGCAGGGAGATTCGGCTGAGTTCATTGGGAAGGCGCGTGGGCTCGCTCTTGGCGTCGCTCGAGATTATGAGCCTGCTCGCCTCTATGTCATCCGGATTGACAACTGGTTTGGGCCGAATTGAATGCACTTCGCGGGAAAGTTCACTGCTGGAAAAGGTGCTGCCATTGGCGTTCACAAGACACGCTTGCACGTACCGCCTTTTGTTCCTAGTCGCGTTATGGGACAGCGAGTTTTTGTGGGGCCAGATTTTGAAGAGACAGCGGCCACAGCGCCCCTGCATATCGTGTGTTCGAGCAAGCAAGCCCTCTCGCGGCAGATCGCGGACGTCGATAACGACGCAGCTTTTTTGTGGTTCAGCGGGGAATCAGAGGCGCAGAAGCGAGGGTCTATCTGCCTGATGCTTTCGACGCAACAGCACCTCGTCAAAACCCGCTTGCAACATGTCATCACAGCCGTCGCAATGCCCAGACGCGCTGCTCCCACTTCGCGGCTCTCCAATTCCGTGCCGCGTGAATTCGCCACCAGCGTCAACATTGTTGTCACCGGGGGGCAATCTGCCGCCTGGTACAGTGGGGTTTCTGCCTAGCTCGATGCTGCTTGCTGAAGGGTAACTGACGGCTTGACGGTCAACCGGGAACCATGTTTGCGCAAGGGTCCCCAAGTTGACTCGCCACGGTGCGTAGCGGCGCTTTCAGCGCACAAGCCAGAAGCGCACCAAGGCCATCGCGAGCGCAAATATGAAGCCATAGCCGAAACTCTCGATTCGGACGGGCTGCCGACCCCACCTTCGCACTGTGCGTCCGATTTGTGCCATCAATAACCCCGTTAGAATTGGACTAATCAACAGGCTGATTCCGTGTAACCGAGTGGGATGAACAAGATGATGCGGAAACAAAAATACGCTCAAGAAGCCGGAAGATACTCCGACTAGGCCAAATGTCACTGTGGCCACAACAGGGTCTGCTCGCCTGACCTTCACATTGAAAAGTCGAAATGCCCGTGACAAAACTCCAGCGAGTTCCGCGAATACGGCTTCAAGCAGGATTTCTGCAATAAGTTCAGCGATCCCGGCCAGAATCGCCCCGAATAACTCTTCCATCCGCTCACCACTTACTGATCAACGGGATCGAGAGTGCAACATCAATCCCAGACAAGCAACATACCATAACAATCCGTAATCCATCCGGCTACGCTCACTCCCATGATTTGGGGTTGGCCCATGATAACGCACGGTTCCGACCTTATTTGCCAGCCAGCAAACGCGCCGTTTCCCAGTTCCGCCCGTATGGTCAGTAAACCTGACACGACCTTGATTTTCGAGTTCTGTTCCTGTATTCAGTGCTACTCCAGAGACGGCAATGACAACAGTAAGGTGTCCCTGCAACTCAGGCTTATCTGGAGGAGAGCCAAAGCACGGCTAAAAACAAACCGAAGCCAGCAAACGTGGCAATGCCCTTTACGATCTCCCTTTTAGGCTCAGCAAGGTCAGTGGACATATAGACAACGCATTTACCTCGCCGCTCGGTCGGCCTGTAGTAGGTAGGCATAGCCACATGCTCTCAGAAGTACTGGTGTGGTGCAACAGCAACCTCAGGAATTGACTCCGGTTGTATCGTCGGCCAACCGTACATAGCTCCATTTCTGGGGCTACTTCCGCTTTTCCGGTGAGACGTCCAAAATGCAGTTCCCCACCCTCGCTGATGAAGCGCAACTCTTTGCTCACTGGTGGTGCGTGCTTCATTTTTCACTTTGACGGCGATCACTTTTAGCAGAGCCCATGCCCAGCGGGGTGCCCTTCCGCTCCACACGGAACCCTATGTAAACCGCGGCCAGACCGATCAAGCCAAGAGTCGCGATGAAGATCCAAATGTCTACAGCGAGTCCATGGAGAGCGCCAGGTTGAAGCCAACCGCCGGGAGGGTCGGGCTTAAGCAAATAACATGCGATGAAAGCAACAAAGAGGAGAAGAACAACCCCGAACACCTTCAAGGCTTTGCCGAGAACTGCGACTATGTGCATGGCCCAGAGTCTAGCACCGGGCCAAGGGATCAACACCCTTCCTGATCAATGAATGGTTCTATCCGAATGTTCGCCGACGAGAAATGATCCGCTCTTCGGATACCGGGCGTATTGTCGGCTACTCTTCCCTTTGCCAGAATTTCGCTTCGGAAACTATCGGAGGCTGTCTGCGAACCGCATCGTGTACGGTTGTTCCGGTAATACATCCAGAACTCGAGTTAGACGAGGGCTGCTTTGCTCGGTGCGCTCGTTCGAGCAGGGAGCGATTGCCAACGAGTCATCGAAGAGTGCTATGTTTCTTGAATGCGTAAGCGAGTCCTGATTGGCTTAGCCATCATTTTGGTTTTTGGATGCTTAGGAGCCGTGATCTTAGGATCTCTCGGCATCGATATTCACCTGCGTCATTAGCGTGCTCAACTCGATGAGTAATGAGACATTGGCCAGTCTAATGCTGTTCCGGTCGGATGGCTATCCGGAAGTAACGCCGTTGTAACCCCGAAATGCAGAGGAAAACTGACTCGATCAAGTTCTTCGCGATTTCCACCACTCCCGAATCTTTGCAATGTGCTCTTTTACCTTCGCGCTTGGCGTGGAGTAAAGGTAGAGAGCCCACACAGCGACCAAGACGAACAATGGAATTGTCCACCATTCCATGCTGAAATCATATTCCCCAGCCGAAGGCAATTGATCGCCGCTGACGAAGAGGGACCCTGGGCTGATGCTCCGGTCGGATGGTCGCCCAATCGTACATAGCGTCATTTCTGGGGCTACTTCCGCTTTGCCGGTCATCCGCCAACAGATCGGTCTTTAGACCGTGCCACAACAAGTGCAGCGACGAACACGATGACTACAGTCGCGCCAACCAATCGCGGAAGCCAAGCCCCGCCTCGCGTAAGCCACAGTGCGAATACCAGCCAGAGACACGCCGCTGAAACAATGTACCAACGCCTTCGACGACTCCAAGTAGGGGTTCTTTCAGTTTGAGTCAAGGGAGGAACAATATTCCTCAAGAGTCGATAAACGATGACGCCGAAAGAAACAATCGCGATGGCACACAGAATCCCAAAGGCCCTTGGCGTGATGACACCAGCAACAACCAGAGCGACGAGCGCAATCAGCACAAGAACATAGCAAAGAACGGACAGGATCAAAGGTTTCGGTAGCTTCTGCGGCATCTCGGCGGCTCGTGATCGACTCCCTATCACTCTCTCACATTTCTCGGTTGTGCCCGGATAGTCGACTCTTCCCTTTGCCAGAGTTTCGCCTCAGAAACCATCGGAGGCTGTCTGCGAGCCGCGTCGTGTGCAGTTAGCCGGTGATTTGTCCGGGAACGAACTTCCATCAACTCCGGCGTGTCATCAGAACCATTCTTCACTTGAGCCGTACTACCAGTCTGTTGGCCGGCTCTCCTCTTCGTATTCGCTTAAGCTGCTGAGAGAGCCGTTTGGCACATCTCTCTGGATCTCCATCTTCGTCCTCGTCCGCAGCTTCATTCCGCTTCGCCTCCAAAATGTGGGCCACACTAGGTCGGTGATATACCTGCATGAATTGACACGCAGTTCCGAGCGCGGCCGAAGATGGACAAAATCCAACGTGTCTTCTACCCAGGCGTCTTCTGAGCCTCCACGCGCCCCGCCGCAGATTGTAGTGGACAATGATCGCAACAATCGCAACAACGGCAAGTGCCGGGGTACTCCCTAGAAGCATGAAAAACAGATAAAGCACATCGAATTGCATAAGACTCCTTTCACAGGTCAGCCAGGCGCATAGAAGAGCACGGAGCGCAGCTGCAAAAGGCCTAGAGTCGCCTTCCGAAGCTAGCAGTCTGGATTTTCGCTTTGAGTTAAGCGAGCCTGAACGGGGGTGGGCGCTGGAAGGAGGATGGGAAAACTGCGACGGAAGGCGTAAGAGAACGCTGATTAGAGACCCTTGGCAGTCGCGACCGCAGTGGTAAGGCAACCCCGATAAACGGCATCGGCAAGATCGCAAGCCAATGAGAAGGGTTCGCGAGATCATGCGGAAAAATCGTCAGGACAAGTGTGATTCCGATTGCAAACAATGCAATTAGAAGCCAAATACGTCGCTGTCGATCTTGAGCCACCGTAGAGTATCTCTTGGTCAAGAGAGTATCACAGGGTGCAGAATTCAAATGCTTGCAGTCACTCGATGCCTACATCACTGATGCGCTCTTCAAGCCCAGACCCCATCAGTTTTATCAGTTCCGCCGTCAACGCTCGTCTGTGGCCATTTCATCAGAGCGCGTTCGATTCGAATGGCTCTGATTGGTTTGTCGCCAAATGGGGAGTTGACCGATTTTTCTCCCAGTGTCCGGAATGCCGGTCAACCGACCGGAACTCGAGGGTTGGCCTCGAACACGACCCCAAATTTTGGCCACAGGGCGCTTGTGCGATTCATCGGAAACATGGAGTTGAACAAGTTCAATGACCGCGGCGGTCATCTCGTTAATTTAGAGAATCTCAGTCTACGCGTACTTGTCGTGTGGTTGCGGTCGCCGATCCGGGCAAATCCCGATTTTCAGCTCAAGGTCCGGATTGACTCAGGACTTTCGCGAAACAATGATTCAGTAGGGGTTTAACGATTGGTGCGGCCACTTAAGGAACCCGCTAACGTTAGCAATATGCCAAGCAGGGTCGCCAAGCCCCACCAACTCAACAGCTGGTTATGGAACCCTGCTATCGATCGCGCTAAGGATATTCCCATAAGCAGTAGTCCAGCCGGGAAAGCAAATTTGCGTCTCGCGGCCTGAAGCATAAGTCTGTCCATTCTCAAGCCAGCTTTCGATCACATCCTATTCACTCCTCGGCCTGAACGCAACCGCTTTCTTGGGTTACGAGCCGACAGGTCGGCGATCCGGAAGTAACGCCCTTTCCCTGGACAATGTCAGGATTGGTGGCAACTTAAGGGTAGCGTGCAGGCAGAGGGTTGAGAATTGGTCTGCCCTGTTGGTCGGCCCCGGATCACTCGTCTGTGTCATTGAGGGTTCGACGGCCAAGTGTCAGGATTCGGGTATGCGAGTTAATCTCATCTCTCAACCCTCAAGTGGCTCCGAATCAGGCGCAGGAACGTTGCCGCTCTCGCTGACAGTCCGCCCAGCATGCGGCTTACCCGGGGACTACGAATACCCCACGAATAGCATGGCGCTCCTGCAATTGCTCCGGCAACAAACGGATTTGTCTGCTGACGTACTTCAACGTTTTGAAAAGAACCTTCGCGACTCACGCAGTGCGCGTCTGATGGGCGTGGAACTGAGTGATAGCGTCCTCACCGACATTGGCTACTTCATCGACTAGGTGACGGTACTCCAAAGAAGAGCACAATTGCGAACACCGCGCCTCCTCCGCCGAAGACAAACGGAATTTGCCGGAGTGGAGGTGCGAGTGCGCTTGTTGAAGCAGCAGTCGTATTGACAGTGATCGCTGCGGTTCCATTTCCGCCAGCGGCGAAGTTGACTTCGGTTGGATTCAAGGCGCAGGTAGGCGGACTCAGTGCACTCGCGGGCGAACTGGGGAGAGTGCATTTCAGTTCGAGTGTACCGAAGTAGCTGTCGGTGGCCGAAATCCTTCCCGTAACGCTGGCGCCAAAAGAAACAGGAGCAGGAGCTGGAATCGCCATGCCCACAGGCGAGACCTTCACTGTCGCAGTTCCCATTGCTGTTGCGTAAGCTCCGTTTCCGCTAAAAGAGGCAGTCAGTGTGTCGGCGCAGCTGTTCAAGGCTCCAGTAGCGATGGTGAAACTCGACGAGCCGCCTGTAAGCATCTGTTGCGAAGTGTAAGAGCCGCTGGCAAGCGTAACGGTGCCGGTGGCCGTCGCACCGCCAGTCGTTCCATTCACCGCAACCGACAAGGTCAACGACTGGGCAGGCGTAATGCTGGCTGCCGATGGAATCACCGTAACCGTAGGGCGGCCAAAGCGGCCATCACGGTCAGATTGACCGCCGCCGAGTTCGCGGCTAGATAATTGCCGTCACCCCGTAGGAGTTCCAACTCATTTATTATCAGCAGGCTCGGAGTCAAAAACCATATCCATAGACTCACCGCGTCCGCAGCAAACGCCAGCGGCTTCCTTCTTACCCCCAAATCGAAAACGCATCATCATCCTTGCGCATCGTGCGCGAGGCGTTTCCGATGTTGGTTGGCTAACAATAAACCGAGCGCGATCCGAGATTGGATCCACTCTGCTCGAATCACGACTTGGCGGAGATTTGCGTTCAATGAGACCGGCTCGATCAGTTTCGAGGAGGCGAACTCGACACCACCCGATTCCGGGAGTTGAAGCCCGCGTAGCCCTTTCGGGGGATAGTGGGTGCCTGCTGCGGGAATATAATCTTCCTTATTACCCCATTTTCCCCAATTCGACAGGGCCGAACATTGCGCATGCTCACGAGATGTTTCTCGAGGCGTAGCCTCCCACTCTTGAAAGCAGTGCCTTCACCAAGGCATCGGGAGACAAACACATTCGCCACAGCCGACCCCACGCTATTCTTTGCTGCCGCTGAATGCACTCTGGACGACTTCTACATCTTCGACGGCATCCCCGATTCCTCCGGTGCCATCGTCGATTTCAGATTCAGTTACATCAACCCGAATGCCGAGAGTCGGCTTGGCGTGACCCGCGAAACCCTCTATGGCAAAGTCCTCACCGAAGTTCGGCCCTACATGATCGAATCCGGGCTCATCCATAAATATCGTGAGGTTGTTCGCACCGGGATCCCCTACACCGGTGAAGTCTTCATTGACGACGAGATGATCAAGGGCACCTGGATAAATGTCCAGGTCGTCCGGCTCGGCAACGGAATCGCCATTACCAGCCGCGACGTTACTGAGCACCGTCGCCGCTCCGATCACGTCAACTATCTCGCGCATCACGATCACCTGACCGGCCTCGCCAATCGCACGCTGCTCCACGAGCGTCTCCACCAGGCGATCCTCCGCACGCAAGACCACGGCCAAAGAGTTGCGGTCTTCCTCATTGACATCGACTATTTTAAGCAGATCAACGACTCGCTTGGCCATGCTGACGGTGACATCCTCCTCGCGACTATGGGGCAGCGCCTGCTCTCCTCCGTTCGCGAATCCGACACCGTCGCACGCATGGGTGGAGACGAGTTCGTCATTGTGATGCCCGAATTCCACACCATACAGGACGTTGAACGCTGCGGCGAACAGATTATTCGTAACGCCTCCCAGCCCGTTGAGATCAGCGGCCGGAAAATCAGCATGACCCTTAGCGTCGGGATCACTATTTTTCCCGAGAATGGCCGCACCGCGGAAGAACTCCTCCGCAATGCCGACGCTGCGATGTATACGGCGAAAGACTCGGGCCGCAACAGTCTTTGTGTGTTCGACGAAACTCTGATGACCAAGCGACGCGCTACAGCTTGAACGAAGCCCCGTGGCCTACACCCTGCGAGGCGCAGGCCAATGTCCCGATCGAGCTGCGGACATACGAATCGCTTCCTGACTCTCGAGATTCTGCCGGCGCCGACCGACTCTGCGCTCAGGTCCATGCAACCGGGCAGACGTACGTGGCCCCTCGCCTGGGTGGAAGGATACATACCAGTTTGAGCCAATTGGTAAAGACAGTTGGCTGGCCCCAGCAGTCCGTTGGAGGCCCGAAGCGTCCACTGCTGCGAACTGCCGATGCGCGTTGCCAGCCCCGGCTCGGCCCGGCCTTGTGCGTTGGGGTCGGATGCCTGCACGAGGTTAACGACGCGATTCAGTACGTATGGCCGGTAAGAACGAAGCCGCAGGCGCCGCGGACGCTGCATTGTGCCGTACTGAGGCTGTGTGGACCGAATAAGGCTTGCCATCTCGGCATTGCGTTGTAAAGCTCCAACTCATTAATTCTCAGCTGGCCCGGATTTACAATCCATAGATGCACCGCATCCGCGGCAAACGCCTTCGGCTTCCTTCCTGTCCCCAAATCAAAAACGCATCGCACAAACAACTCGCCTCGCCGTCCATGCGCATTGTGCGCGAGGCGTTTCCGATCCTGACTAACGGTGATCCGCCAGAAACTCCCCTCTGAGGCCCCACTGGCACGCGGATCCATTGGAGTTCGACGGGGCCATTTAGCCCCGACTCCCCGTAGCCGGTCGCGATTTCCCGCATACAAAACGGCAGTCTCGCTTCCGAGCGTGAATGGCGGGCATGGCTCAAGGCTCGACCGATACTGGCAGGGATGTAAAATCCATGCCTTTGAAAGCGATTCGATGATGGGCATTTTTGTAGCCCTGGGCTCGGGTTGCGCCCTGGCGCGGCCTATTTTCCATGGCCGACTCGTCAAATGCTCGATATCCAAGGGCACGAGCTTCACATGCGCTGCCCCCGGAAAGGCGCCCCAGACTCAACTATTCGTAACGAACTGCTTGCATGGGCTCGATCGAAGCGGCTCGTAGGGCGGGGATTGTGCAGGCCGAAGCGGCGCAGAGGATGAAGAGCGCTGCGACGGTGGCGAGAATGATCGGGCTGGAGTAACCGATTTGGGTCCAGTGGGTGAGGAGTTTTTGGAGGCTGAGGAAGATCACCAGTCCGGCGAGCAGGCCGCTGAAGACGGTGAAGCCGATGTTGCGGCAGACGATCCAGAGTACGTGAGTGCGCCGTGCTCCGAGAGCCATGCGGATTCCGAACTCATTGGTGCGCTGGGCGACGGAGTAGGAGACCACGCTGTAGAGTCCGACCAGCGCGAGGGCCAGCGCGAGGCTGGACAGGAGACCGAAGAGGATAGAAAAGAGGCGCTGCTGCTTGAATTCGGGCTGCTGCTCGATCCATTGATTCAGATCGCGCACATTGAAATCGGTTTGCTGATCAGGATTGACCGACAGGATGGCGCGTTGAACGTCGTGCAACGAGGCAAGCGGTAAGCCCTGCGTGCGGATGAGGAACTGGGTATCCATCCACATAAAGCGGGGATAAGGCATGTAGAGCGCCGGCTGTACCGGCTTGTCTAATCCATCGTTCAAAGAGTCGGCGACAACGCCGATGACCTGCAGCCAGCCGTTCGTTTCGGGAACTCCGGCGAGCTGTCCTGGATCGCCAATCTGGAGCGTGAGCGTCGGCGTGCGAATCTGCTGTCCAATCATATCGCCGTTGGGAAAGAATCGACGGGCGAGGGTTTGATTGATGACAGCGACTGCTGCGCCGCGGGTATTTTCCATTTCGTCCCAGAGACGGCCTTGCAGGAGTGGAATGTGAAGCGTGGAGAAATATTCCGGGCTCATGAAATTGGCGCGCAGATACTGACGCTGCGCGGAGGGCATGCCGAGGATTTCGAAGGTGAGATTGTCGCCGCTGTCCGGTGGAGTGGCGTTGGCGGAGATGGCAACGTCGGTGACGCCGGGCACGGCAGCGATTTTCTGCTGGAGCGCCTTAAAGTAGGTCGCGCGCTCCTCGCGGGTGAGATAGCTGTGTTGATGGAGCGGAATGGGCACGGACATAACGCGTGCCGGATCGTAGCCAAAGTTGCGGTGCGTCATCCGCACAAAGCCTCCAATGGCGGTCCCGGCAGCTCCCATAATGATGATGGTGAGAGCGATCTGCGCGGCGATGAGCGTGCTGAGCGAGCGGGCCTGGCCGGTGCGCCCGGCTACCTTGCGTCCGGTGGCCTGCATCACCTTTGAAACGTCGGGGCGCGACATGCGAAGCGACGGCAGAAGGCCGAAGACAAGTCCACTCATCAGCGCCAGTGCGACGGAAAAGGCGAGGATGGGTAGATTGATGCGAATGACGGACTCATGCATAAAGACGTCAGGGAAGAGAGAGAAGATGAGCTTGGCCATCCAGTAGGCAAGAAGAATGCCGAGCAGCGAGCCGGTGATGGCGAGGACCAGAGCTTCGACGATCAACTGACGGACGATACGGTAACGGCTGGCGCCGAGGGCGGCGCGAACGGCGAGTTCGCTTTGACGGCTCATGCCGCGTGCCAGCAGAAGAATGGAGCAATTGGCGCAGCCGATAATGAGCAGCATAACGACAGCCGAGAAGAGCAGGATAAGAGCGTGTCCGACAGTTGTCACAATGCGGTCGGTGATGTGCTCGAGATGCAGGCGGAAGCGGCTGGGGAAGTACTGCGGAGTTTCTTTCGCAAATTGATGCACCAGTGCGCCGATTTGTTCGTCGGCACGGGCGAGGCTGACACCGGGCTTAAGCTTCATGATGGGCAGAACATTGCGGTCGTGCGTGGGCAGCAGGGACATGGGAACGTAAAGATCGGGCTCCCATGCGTAGTCTTTGGGCATGACGCCGACAATGGTGTAGGGTTTGTGGTCGAGTTCGAGAGTTTTTTCCAGAATATTCCGCTCGCCGTTGTAATGGCGCATCCAGAATTCGTAGCTGAGCACTACGGGCGCCTGCCGATCTGCAATTTCGGAGTCAGAGGGCTGGATGTTGCGGCCGAGCAGCGCGGGAACGCGCAGAAAGCTACTGGCATTTTCAGTGATGTAGGTGAGGGTGACGTTTTCAGGAATATTCCGGCCGGTGATTTCTGAAGTAGTGTCATCGTCGCCCAGCGCATCCTCCACGCAGTCGGCCTTCAGGAGCTGCTGATATTGCGGCCATGTAAGACTGAACCACCGCTCCGGCGATGTGGGCTGATCGCCGTTGAGGTAAATGGGATAGGTCAGCCGCTGCCAGTCGGCGTAGGGCACCGGATGGAGCAGCACGGCATAGATGAGCGAAAACATTGAGGTGGTTGCGCCGATGCCGAGTGCGAGTGATAAGATGGCCACGGCGGAGAAGCCGGGATTGCGAAGCAGCCCACGAAACCCGTAGCGGATATCGGCGCCGGTCTCATCGAAGAGGCGCAGGCCAACCGCTTCGCGGTATTTCTCCTTCTGTGCATCTACGCGGCCAAACTCGACCCGCGCTTGTCGCCGCGCTGCATCTTCAGGCATTCCACTGCGCATGAGATCTTCGGCGTGAGCATTCATATGAAACGTAAGCTCCCTCTCGACCTCATGGTCCGTTTGGGAGCGATCAAAAATGGCCTTCCCCCAGCAGCGAAACGTTGCGAATAAGCTCATGCCCCCTCCGCCTTTGCCCGCAGGATATTTGCGACAACACTCGCCATATCAGTCCATCTCTCAGTCTCCTCTTTCAATTGGCGCTTGCCGGAGTTGGTAAGGCGATAGAACTTGGCCTTGCGATTATTCTCTGATTCGCCCCATTCCCCTCTGATCCAGCCTCGCCGTTCAAGCCGATAGATTGCGGTGTAAAAGGATCCCTGCAGGATCTCCAATCGTTCCCCGGATATCTGTTGAATACGGAGCAGGATTCCATAGCCATGCAAGGGCCCCAAAGACGAGGCCTTGAGAATGAGCATTTCCAGGGCACCTTGCGGCAAGTCGACTGTATTTCCCATGCTCTCTCCTATTTGGGATAGGAGAATACACTCTCTCTGCAATCCCGTCAAGGAGAACTCTTTTCCAATACAAGATGATCGAGCAGACCAAGAGCCGTCCCCGGCGAAGCGGGGATAACGGGTTGATCGAAACCAAGAATGGAGCTGTGATCCGCAAACACATCGGCTACGGCTACATCAATGCAAGCCACGCAGACCGGATCAACGACTTCTATCGGGACTACTTGAATCCGTACTTGAACTATCATCGCTCCTGTGCACAGGCCGATGTCGCGATCGATGCGAAGGGCCGCAAGCGCGTTCGCTACAAGTGCTATCAGACTCCGCAGGAGACCCTGCGCGCTCTGGATAAGCCAGCACAGCACCTGCGCCGGGGGATCAGCGTCAACACGCTGAAGCGCATCGCTGGCGCCCTCAACGATACCGACGCTGCGCAGCCTGTATGCAAGAAGCCAAGCATTGAATGACTAATATTCTGGATATTTGTGACCATAGCAGCCGCCCAGCACCATGGTCCGCGACCGCATTTCCTGCGCCGCGATTGAACGGGACACGATTTCCGCTCGTGGCTGCAACGAAGTGACCAGGAAGGCTCGTGCGGTCTAAGGTCGAGCAAGGATCACCGTTCGCGGTGCAATGGTGAATGACAGTTTACGGCTCTAATACAGAAGCCTTGTTTCTACAGACGCAAAATGTCCACGACATTAGTCAATCCACGCCAAGAGCAAACTGTTTGAGCAGCTGATGCTCACCGCATAGAACAGAACGCCCCCGCCCTGCCCCGCCGTTCTGGCCTTGGCTTCTGCAGGCTCACCCTTCCATTGGAAAAGACTGGAGAGCATCGAGGACAAAAATCGGGTTGCCAATTGTTAACGCATTTTCGAGTTCCGGTTGGATTGTCGAAACTAACCGTACGGCCCCCCCGTTTCGAGCCCGCCAGGGATCCCGGTAAAGCCGAAAACACGGTTGGAGACCGATAGCCGGATCCACCCGGAACTGCGCAGAAGCCGCGGGAGACCTTCGAGAAGCCAACTTCGCAGTAACAATCGACCGCATTTGCCGAAGGCACATTGCGGTTTGCCGATCATCAGTCGTCATCGAAGCTCGCTCTGTTCGGTCAAGGACTCGGCCGAAGAGTCTATCTCCGGTGCATGCATCTAGTCAGGCGCACTCCCATAGTGATCGGCCCATGTCTTCCCTATTATCTGTTCCGAGTAGCTTCTTGGGTCTTCCGGAAGCATGGTCGCGTCCCATGCTGCAAATTCGTCGGCGAGCCGGCGATAAACCTCAGGTTGCCTATCCTTAAGGTTCGCCCTTTCGAGAGGGTCAGTGACCACATTGAACAGGAATGTGTTGTCGCGGATCTTTAGCCACTTCATGTCACCATCACGAACGGCGCGCTGGGAGTTTGATTTGAAGCGCCAGAAGAGTCTGCGTGGAACCGGCGGTACTGCTTGAGTCAAGGCGGGGACCAGGCTCATTCCATCAGAGGGGAAGGCGGGATCTTGAGAGGCAGCCGCTGCCTCAAGAAGCGTTGGCAACCAGTCCATTGTGATCATTACCTGATCGCTGACAACGCCTTCTTGAATGACTCGGGGCCACCGGACGAGTGCCGGAATCCTGAGCCCACCTTCAAGAAGTTCGCTCTTTTTCCCCGTGAATGGCCATGTGTCGGCGAAGCGTTCTCCTCCATTGTCGCTGGTAAAGATCACCATCGTGTTCTGAGCTGCATGTGACTTCGCAAGTGCTTCCATCACACGGCCCACTTCTACGTCCATGTCCATGACCATCCTGGCGTATGTTTTCTGGGAACCGCCGTCATAGTCACGAAGCCCACTGATTCGCCGCGACTCCGCTTCATCTTTGGGTCCTTCCCAAGGCCAGTGAGGCGCATTGAAGTGGAGACTTAAAAGAAACGGGCTGTCCTTGCTGGCATAATCGTTGATAACCGAGACCGCCCGATCTCCAAGGAGCTCGGTAAGATATCCAACCTCGTGGACTTGCGCATCCTGGTCCCAAAGGTCCTCTTCAACCGTCGGTCCAACTCCGGGCTTGTGGGTGAAATAGTCCACGGCTCCTCCGCGGAACCCGTAGAAGTGGTCATAGCCGCTCTGCAGCGGGCCATAATCAGGCAGCCATCCGAGGTGCCATTTGCCGATCAGTGTTGTTCCATAACCAGCTTTCTTGAGCAGCGATGGCAATGTCGGATGTTGGGGTGGCAGTCCTATGTGCTGGCCCGGTCCTGATAAAGGCTCTTCAAGACCAACCCGCAGTCGGTCCTGGTAACGCCCGGTGATCAATGCCGTTCGAGTGGCACTGCAAACCGCTGAGTTGGCATATGCCTGCGTGAACTTCATCCCCTGAGATGCCAAACGGTCAATATTCGGGGTCTGAAAGTCAGGTCGTCCGTAGCAGGACAGGTCTGCGTACCCCAGATCATCCGCCATGATGAAGACGATATTCGGCCGAGAAAGTGCGGCCTTGGCCAAGGCAAATCTGGACAGTACGCACAGTGGGGCCATTGCCAAGGATGCAATGGCCTGACGTCGAGTTGGTCGAAAACGTTCACCCATTTGAACCGCTTCTGCCTTGAATAGACTGCACGAAAAACACTTTGTCACCACGTCCGCATCCAGCACCGCTGCCAGCGCATTGCCGTCAAGATCCAGACTAGGATGCTCACTCTCGCCGCCAACAAACCGATCCACGCATGGGTGCACAAACATTGCAGGCATCACAAAATCCCCGCCCTGAAGGACGGAGCTTTCCGCGCTATTTGGGTAAGCAGGAGATGCGACAATAGACCTCGTGAGTGAACCAGTCAGCCTGAGATGCAAAGCCGTCCTGTTCGATATGGATGGAACGCTGGTCGACTCGACTCAGGTCGTGGAACTGGCATGGGGAGGATGGGCGGCGAGACACAGCATACCGTTTGAAGATGTGTTGTCGTTCTCCCACGGGCGTCCGACGATCGCTACTCTTGAGCACTTCCTACCCGGACGAGACCATTCGGAGGAACTGGAGGAGCTTTCGCGTTTCGAAGAGACAGAGACGGAAGCAATACGAGCGGTGCCGGGAGCCGCGGAAGTTTTGCATACTCTTCAGCAACAAAATCGTCCTTGGGCTATCGTGACCTCCGCCTGGAGGAAGTTAGCTGCGACCCGCATCATCGCCGCCGGTTTGCCGTTGCCCTGGGTGATCGTTCCCTTCGATGAGATCCGCAACGGCAAGCCAGACCCGGAAGGCTTCCTTCAAGCGGCAGAACGGTTGGGCGTAGCACCGGAACAGTGCATCGTTTTTGAAGACACTCGCCCCGGTATTGATGCGGGCCTGGGTGCTGGCATGCAGGTCGTGGGTCTCATGACGACGTTTTCAGCCCAAGAGCTGCGACACCAGCCTCTCATCGGCGATTTCCGCGATGTGGTGATTCGGCCCGAAGGCGAGAGTCTGAAGATTGAACTCAGCGGTCAATCGCAAAGAGCTGTCAAGAGAGGGTCAGAGGCAGGTTTGTCGTTTGTCTCCCACTGAGACACTGCCACCCGGTGGGCGGAGAGATTCAACGACGTCAGTTCATCCGCGGTGAACCATCTCACGCCCAACGGTCCCGGAAAAGGGGTCATGCCTGGATGGTCGAAATGAACCGGCCAATAGTCTCAAATCGCATTATGGATAGATGGCTCAGAGCAGCTCGGAAGTGAGAGAAGCGATATGATTCTTCAGCTGGTATTTTCACTTCAGGCAGAGGGATCAGCGGTACGACTTAGTCACTGAATGGCAGCCGAAGAGCTCCAGGTGGCTCCCCAGAGGACGGAATCGACCTCAGACGGGCTGACCAGCCCTACTTTCCCTTGGCGCTGCCGCCAGTGCGGTCAACGAGCCGCCGCATTCAAGGACAGAGCCTTCTGCGACCTGAAGACGGTAAATTACTCCCCGCTGCAGATTCAACCTGGGCAGAAAGGCCGTCTGCTGGCGGATCGCACCTAAATCCCTGGCGACAACCTTCGCAAGTAGGCAGTTCTGTTGGCTCTGCCAGCCGCGGACAGATCACGGCGCTCCTCGCGCGGCGGCGCGGTGTACAACGAGTCACGGCCCAGCCACCCAACCATGATGCAATTGGCCTCTTGCGGTGATTCTTCGAAGACTGCGTGCCCGACGCCAGGCAGCACGATCAGCTCGGAGCCGCGCAGTTTGCGCTGCAGCTTGACGGCGGAGCTCAGACTGACCGTACAATCCTGGTCTCCCCACACCAGCAGGGTCGGAATCCTCCTCACCCGGCGCAGGGCGGTTTTCAGCTTGGCCCTTTCCGCGGCCCAGCCTCGCACAATGCGAAGCACATGATGCAGCGTGCCGGGCTTGCGCAGCCCCTCGACGACCTCGCGCAAACAGCTGTCGACGACCCGATCGGAGCCCCCGTACATTTGTCCCAGGGCGATGCGCTGAACCGGAGCCGGAACATAGGGCAGCAACCTGGCCAGATACGCGCCCCACGGACTGCTGTAGAGGCGAATGATCGGATCGGTGCAGCGGCAGTAAGGATTGGCAGGCGCGAACAGGATCAGCCGACGCACCCGCTCGGGATGGAGCGCGGCAAGCATCAGTGCTACGGCTCCTCCGTGGGAGTGGGCAACGATGTCGGCCTCGGTCAAACCCAGCGCATCCATTACCAACACGATGCGCCTGGCGGTGGCGCCCAGCCCCGGGTCCAGCCCGCCCACTCGCTGCGATTTGCCCATGTTCACCAGGTCTATGGCATAAACGCTGGCTTGCGCGGCGAGCGCTTCGATGTTCTTTCGCCAGTTTGCGCTTGAACCAACCAGTCCGTGGATCAGCAATGCTGGCCTGCCGCTGCCTGCGTGCTCATAATACACACGTGCGCCCTCCACATCGACGAATCCTTCTTCGTGTCCCGGTCCCGCACTCACCTGCGTCATGGCAAGAAATCCTTTCTCTCCAAATCCCTGAAATCCGCCTTCTTTGGGCTGCTCACGTCCCCGCGTCCCCTCATCGAGAGCTCATCAGTCACAAGCCATAGCGAGGTATTGGATGTAAAAGAAACCCGGATTGTAACCTAACTGTCGCGAAATATTTTGGGCCTGGGCCGAGTCGAGGCCGGAGAATCCTGGGCGGGAGCGAAGATCCCATCGCCCGAAATGGGTCAATCTCGATGCGAAGATGCACGATCGAGCACGGGCGGGCATCCGCGCCACCTCGACGATTTTGTTCCCGATCACAATCCCCTGAAGCACCTTTATGCGATCGGCTGGCCGGGAATGGACCTGGACCTCCCTCTGCATCCCGGTCCGACGGGCAGGGGCGAGTTCCGGCTGACTCTGCCCCACTGGGCCTGCGAGGACATATCACTTCGATGCCGACCCGTTGCCAGGCTCCGGCTTCCGGCAGAAGGTGGCGGGCGAGCCTGGCGCTGCCCGATACCTCCGGACGACAGCTTGATGGCGACCAAGCCAAGGGAACTGTGCCCAAGTTCGATCCCTATGCCCCCGATCGACCTCCGCAGATGAGCGCTGCGATGATCTCGTGCCGATGTCCTTCCGGCCTGGTTTCGCACTCGGAATGCGGCCGGATCACGCGGTCGATGGACCATATTTGCTTGGCCCTTTGATTCGTGGCGGGAAGTTGACGCCTTTTGGTGGGAAAAACCAAAGTACTGGCGGCGAAAACGAAGCTTGAGTTCCCTTTGAACTGCTCGACGCCGACGGCAAACCTCCAGCGGAGATGGCGCTCTCAATGGGCAAGTCCGGATTCACGGCATTTGTGAACAGCGACGGAGGCGTCTTTGCGCATCTCCATCGGTCGGGAACAGTCCCGATAGCGGCGCCGATGGCAAAACCGAACGATGGCTCCCGCAGCTGATTCGGCAAGGAACGATATGCCGGGGATGAGCGTTCATCCCGGTTCCCTGCCTAACGCGGTGAGCCTTCCCTAGGGCTTGGTGTCGGCGGCCGAGCATCGTCTTCTCGGGCAGATGAAGCAAGGAGCGAATGTCGACGCGGGCGCGTTCAATGGCAAAAAAACCGCAAAGAGGCGAACGCGTTCTCGCGCAGAGACGCCTTTGCCCCACAGAGAGGGAGCAGTAGAGAACCGCAAAGAGATCAGAGCAACCGGCCAGGGTGACAATTCTCCTTCCCCGTTCGAGCGAACCGGGGTAATATGCAGTAGCTGTCACTTGCGACGAGAAAGAGATTGATTTACTGGCTCAGAGCAGCGATTCTGCAACCGGTAGCCGGGACCGCGGAGAAAACTCCGTCAACTTTGACTTGAGGAAATCCAGGCCGGGGGTCTATTTGTTCTCAACAACGGATGAGCAGGATCAACAGAATGACAAAATTGCGCTTTAACCCAATGCTGGCAGGCGGCGCCAGGGACGCGCAAACAAAAACGCAGATGCTTGTTCGCTACCTGGCCGCAATTACACTTGTTGCGCTGGCGCTTTGTCTCTCGCTCGCCTTGCAGGTTTCCTTCGATAATCCCTATTGGTTCCTCTTTGCCATCGCAGTGATTTCCAGCACATGGATCTGCGGCAAAGGACCAGGCTGGTTGGCGGTTGGGCTTAGCAGCCTTACGGCATTTTACTTCTTCATCCCGCCCTATCATGCATGGAACCTGAACATACGAGACCTTCCTTTTTTTGTGGCATTTGTCTCCTGCCAGATCATGACCAATTGGGTGGTCTCATGGCGGAAAGACTCAGAAGAAGCGCTGCGCCAGGCTCGTGACGAGCTCGAAGCCAGAGTGCAAGAACGCACTGCCGAACTGAAAACTGCAAACGAAGCGCTACTCGACCGAATCGCCGAGCAGAAGCGGACCGAAGAGGTACTCGAGGCGGTGCGCGCGGATCTTGCCCGCGTCGCTCGCATCACCACGGTGGGCGAGTTGACCGCGTCGATCGCGCACGAAGTGAATCAACCGCTCGCCGCAGTGGTGGCCAACGCCGATGCGTGCGTGGCCTGGCTCGGCCTGGAGAGCGCAAACCTGGGGGAAGCGCGGGCCGCCGCAAATCGCGCAGTTGAAGGTGCGACGCGAGCCTCCGGGGTGATCGCGCGAATACGGTCTCTGATCAACAAGACCCCACCGCAACAGGCACCGGTTCAGCTCAATGAAGTGATTGAAGAAACCATGGCTGTCGTTTCAGGACAGGCATCACAGAGTCAGGTTACCGTCTCCACAGAACTCAAATCGGGGCTTCCCGAGGTGCTTGGGGACCGGATACAACTGCAGCAGGTGATCTTAAACCTGATCATCAATGGAATTGAGGCGATGGCGGCAGTGACCAGCCGGCCGCGGCAATTGCTGATTCGGTCTCAGTTCGACCAAAATGAACGGCAAGTTCGCGTATCGGTCGAGGACACCGGAGTTGGAGTGAGCGCAGAGAAGATGGCGCGCCTTTTTGAGCCATTCTTCACCACGCGGTCGCAGGGGATTGGCATGGGCCTGCCAATCAGCCGCTCAATCATTGAAGCCCATGGTGGAAGGCTGTGGGTGGAATCGATTATCGATGACGGCTCGATCTTTCATTTCACTTTGCCAGGCGCCGACGGTGGGGCCGCATGAAGGAACAGGATCCTGTTGTTTTCATCGTGGATGACGATCGCGCAGTTCGCGACGGTCTGGATAGCCTGATGCGATCGGTTGGCCTGCGCGTAATGATGTTTGCTTCGGCGCCCGAATTCCTGCGTGCAACTCGTCCCGATGCGCCCGCATGTCTGGTTCTCGATGTGCGAATGCCAGGCCAGAGCGGCCTCGATCTGCAGAACCAGATGCGCACTGCCGGCATTTACATCCCCATCATCTTCATCACCGGCCATGGCGACATTCCGATGACCGTGCGCGCCATGAAGGAAGGCGCGATGGAGTTCCTCACCAAGCCGATCCGCGGCCAGGATCTGCTCGATGCAGTGCAGAAGGCGATTTCGCGCGATCGTAAACTCCGCGAAAAACGAGCCGAGCTAGGACAGTTGCGCGGCCGATTCAACTCTCTGACTCCGCGAGAAACAGAGGTTCTGAACCTGGTTGTCTCCGGCCTGCTGAACAAACAGATTGCCGACGAACTCGGCATGAGTGAGCTGACAGTGAAAACCCATCGCGCCCACGTGATGGAAAAGACCAAGGCCGACTCCCTGGCCCATCTGGTTCGCATGAACGAGATGCTCAAGCGGTCGCTCGCAGAGTGATGA
>DATDLS010000149.1:0-42496 GCA_036519195.1 Occallatibacter sp.
GGAGGCACACCGCTCGGGGGGGGGGGGGGCGATACGCGCAGGTTGAAGCTGTCTCACCAACTGTGCAACACAGATCTTGCGCCGGTAAAACTCTATGCCACCATGGCAGTCAGTTCGCTGACGGGGTGTGGATAGAAACGAGGCACCGAAAGCGTTTCGGCTGCCGCTACGGTTTCCGGCTCGCGATCAAGGACGCAGGAAAGGTTCAGCAGAACCGTGGACGCACAGGCCGGGCATTGCTCTCGACAGTTGCCTATGCAGTTGCAATCCTGGCAAAGGTAGGCTGATTTCAGAGGAATATGTTGCATCATGGGGTAAGTCATCTTCAACCTCTCCCGCATCATGTGGTTGGTGGGTGAAAGGCGCCGCTCATTGCCCTTTCCCTCGTTGGGTCCAGATGCGATATAGATTAGCTAAGTTGTTTTTTTGTAGGAATCGACCCGGGCGAATCATAATCCTGGCAGATCGTCGAAATCAAGCATGAAATGCATTTTCCTATCGTTTATTCGGTCTCCCGGGATGCGTTGCCAGCGCCGTGATGGCACGGCATAGGGAGGCGTCGGAGGCGTCGACTCGACATTTGCGGACTACCTCCGACCCGCCGTTCTACTTTGAAAACAGCTTGCTGTTCTCTTTGTCGAAATCCTGCTCCACCTTTGCCCCCTTATGGGCGAGATGGTCTGCGACCTGGTCGGCGCCATCAACCTTCTCGTCGCCTTCTCTCTCCGGCAAGCCGGATCGGGTAGGAACTTGCTTGGGCTTGGGAGGAAATGTCGCCGGATTGTTGGCAGGATTGGGCTTGTTGTCTGTAGTCATAGTCATACTCCTAAGGGCTAGATGCCTCTCGGAGTGAAGGAGATGTCCCACTGGATCGAGGCACACGGCCAAGAGTCAGGCCGAGCGGGCCGCTCAGCGTTAAGCCTCCGAGGAAATCCAGCCGGCGCCCCACGGCCCATCAGGTTGCGGGTGAGCCGAAGGTCAGGGCGGGGGCAAGGCCCCAAGAGCGCGGTCGTGCAGACCGAGGTTGCAGACCGAGGTTGCAGACCGAGGTTTTGCGGAGGACACCCCCTTGGCTGCCATCGACCATTTGCCGAGACCAGAGAGTTACCTGCGTACTGGATCGGTACTCAACACGTGGTTACTCGGAAGCGGGACGGGGAGACGGACTGTTCTCGGCGCCGCGTCCGGGTCGTGTCCGGGTCGCATCCGGGTCGCATCCGGGCCGTGTCCATGCACCGTGCTTGAGCAGAGTGCTCCGTGGGTTTGACACTGCCGCGTCGCAAACGACAGGGACGCCTTGTCGATGGGCGCTCCGGCCAGCCCCAGCTCGACAGCAAAGGTGTCGTGAAACATGGGAGAGGCTCAGCCTTTGAGGGTGCCGTCTGGTTTCTTCCGCGCAACGTCGTTGAAGAGCAGCATTGCTTGCCGTTGAAGAGCAGCATTGTTTGCCCTTCTTCATCGTTCGCTGCAAGCTCAATGTGCGCGCCCAGTTGGACAGGTCACAGCACATTTTTGGGGCGGGGATCAAAAGAAAAGGCAGGTCGAGCCTTCCCTTGAACCACGGCGACGCGTCCAACTCCTGACAAATCCGAGACCCGCCGGCTGCCTTTGGGAGCCTATTACACTGTTGATTGAGGTATTTCGTGTTTCGTTCTGCCATTCTGATCCTGTTCTTCGCTTCCTTGAACGCCGTTGCTCAGCAAGCTGTCCAGACTCCGGCGGCGCCATCGAACAGCCCAGGCATCGCCCAGGCGGCGCCTTCTGCTCCATCGCAAGAAGTGACGGACGCCGAGGCGGCCATCGGCAAGTCGGATTGGAAGACGGCGGAAACGAAGCTTGATGTGTGGCTTCCAGACCATTCCACGGATGCTCGCGCGCTTTTCGACGCCGGGTACGTGGCCGATGCCCAGAACCGGCTGACGGACGCAGAGAGTCTTTATCGTCGGGCAATCGGCGCCGACCCCAAATCGTTTGAGGCTCATCTGTCGCTCGGGTTGCTGCTGGCGCGAGAGGGCAACGAGGAGGATGCACGGCCGGAACTGGCCATGGCGACCAACCTGGACACGGGCGAAGCCGGACCGGCCATGAAGGCGCGCGCCTGGCGGGCGCTGGCGCAGATTGACCGGGCCGATGACCCGACGGAGGCCTCGGACGATTTGCTGGAGGCACTGAAATTGTCTCCGGAGACGTCGGCCGATACGCTGCTTGCCGCCGGCATTGCCGAGGATGCTGGCGAGACAGGTGCAGCCGAGGCAGCTTACCGGCGGGCTCTGGCGAAGGATCCCAATTCCCCGGAGGCCAACCGCGGGCTGGCCCACGTATTGATCAAGCGGAAACAGTATCCTGAAGCCGAAACGCTGCTTCGCGCGGCGCTGGAGAAGTCTCCCGACGACCCGGCAATGACGGCCCAACTGGCGACCGTGCTGGCCGCTGAGGACAAGGCGGAGGCGCTGCCGCTGCTGGAAAAGCTGCACGACGCTCACCCCAAAGATAATGCAATCACGAGCATGCTGGCAGCGGTGCTGGCGGATGCAGGCGACTACGCAGGCTCAGACCACCTTTATATTTCGCTGCTGGCGGAGACGCCCAACGACGCCGGCCTCGAGGTGGCCCACGGGCAGAATCTGATTCGCGAGCTGCACTATGCCGAGGCATTCACGGCCTTTGACAAAGCTACACAGATCGATGCGGCCAACGCAGACGGATGGAGCGGGCTAGCCTTTGCTGCCTCGAGAACCAGCCAGCCCTCCGTGACCATTCACGCGCTTACCATGCGATCAAAATATCTTCCCGAAGTTCCCTCAACCTATTTCTTGTGGGCAACCGCGTATGACAACCTTCATCAAAGGGGTCAGGCGGTCACTTATTACCAACATTTTCTCGACTCTTCCGCCGGTAAATTTCCAGATCAGGAGTTTCAAGCGCGCCAACGTCTCAAATTGCTCGAGCAGAGGCCGTGAGACGGGCGATGGATTGAGGGACTGGTTAATTTTTCTCGACTCGTGACAAGTTCATGACAATCTGAATCTCGGAAATATGCAATTCTGTGCTTGCACATTTCCGAGATTGCTCCCATAATTACGGTTCGGGAGTTAACCAGCAACTGCGGAGGTCTCTCATGCAGTCCAAGGTTTGGTTGGCTGTACTCGTATTTCTCACCGTCAACGTGCTCTCCGCTCGTGCCTCCGGGTTCGATGACAAGAGCATTGATCAGGACACGATTAACGCACTCCAAGCCAAAATTCTGCAGGCTCAGCCCCGCGACCAATGCTTCCTTTATGCCCAACTCGTGCATCAGATGACGGAGTTAAGCGTTCATCAGTACGCCAGCGGCGACGGGGAAAAGGCGGCTTCGCTGCTCAAGCAGGTGCAGGAGATGGCGCACAAGATTCATCTGACCATGTCTGAGGACAACAAGCGGCTGAAGAATGCGCAAATTCTGTTGCGCCATACCGCCTTCCGTCTGAATGAGATGCTGCACAACAGCAGCCTGGAAGATCAGCCGCTGGTGGCGGCGACCCTGGCGCAGGTGAACCAGGCTCAGGACGAGACCATGCTTCAGGTCTTCCGCAAGTAGCGCTGGGCAATCTCGTCTCCGGCCGAAACTCCCTTGCCGTGCGGTGCCATTCGCCCTTTTCGGTCTCCAAGCGCATGTGATTCAATAGGAGCGCCGAGGTTCCCTGTGCTGATCCGTGGTTTCCGCCTGCTTGCTTGCCTTCTCTCCGGTGTTTTTTTCCTCCTTCCGCTGCTTGCGCAAAAGGACAAGCCAGAACCTTTGACCGAAGCGCAGATCGAGGAGATTCGCGAAGCGGGCATTGTTCCCAACGACCGGGTGAATCTCTACACCAAGTTTGTCAACCAACACGCCGATACCATTAAGAGCCTTACCAACCGCTCAAAGACTGCGGCCCGCGCCAAGCGGATTGATGATGAACTTCAGCAGGTGACGGCCCTGATGGACGAGTTTGGGTCGAACCTGGATGTATACTCCGACCGGCACGCCGATATACGCAAAGCGTTGAAGACGCTTACCGATTCAACGGAACGATGGCTGGGGATTCTGCGCGCCCTGCCCGGCGAGCCGAGCTTCGACCTGGCGCGGAAAGAAGCCATCGAGAGCGGCGATGACCTGGCCGACCAGGCCAAACGGCTGCTGACAGAACAGACGGATTATTTCGATTTGCATAAAGACGAGCGAGGCCAGGATCGGGCTGAGCCAAAGTAAAGACAGGCTCCGGATCGGGGTTTGCCGAGGGCGGGCCAAGGCATGAGGCGCTCGCTCCCCGCAACGAAAGGCTTCCGTCTGGCCGCCGGGGGGCGGATCCTGGGGGGCGAAAGGCTGTCATCTGGGACCTGTCGTGCTGTAGTCTTTAACTGACCGTGCCCCCCGACTTCGTCCCAATCTTTCAGCAGGAATACCGTGCGCTTCGGCCGCGTGCGCCTATGCCTTCAATCGCGGTGCGCTTTCGCCGGTTCACCTCGTTGAACACGACCATCCGGCTGCGCGAGGGACAGATCTTTGTAAGTCTGTCGGATTTGCTTGAGGGCGCGCCCGAGTCAGTGGTGCATGCCATTGCGCACATTCTCATTGCCAAGCTTTACAAGAAACCGATTGAGGCGGCGCAGAATTTGCGCTACAAGCGGTTTGCCTCCTCGGCGGCGGTGACGCGACAGACGGAGTTGATCCGCAACGCCCGCGGATCGAAGCGCTACTTCGGACCCGAGGGGCGGTTCTACCATCTGGAAGAGGTCTTTGATTCGCTGAATGCGCGATTCTTTGGCGGGCTTTTGGGTCGGCCGCAGCTTACCTGGAGCGAGCACCACGCCAAGCGCTCCCTGGGCCATTACGATGCGGCGCACAATACGATTGTAGTGAGCCGCGTTTTTGACCGGCCATCGAGCCCGCAGTATGCGATCGAGTATCTGCTCTACCACGAGATGCTTCATTTGAAGCATCCGGTGAAGATGCGCGGGCTGCGCCGGTGCGTGCACTCGGCCGCATTCAAGGCGGAGGAATCGCTGTTTCCCCAGCTCAAGGAAGCGATGGCTTTTATCAAACGGCTGTAGCAGGAGCGACTTTCGATCTTGGGTTTGGTGGCTTAGGTAACACTCAGCACAAGAAGGAGGAGCATGTATGGCAAACAGTTTTGCGACCGACATTCTGATTCAGGCGCCTGATCCGGCCAAGGCTGCGGCGTTTTATGTTGAGCAGCTGGCGTTTGAAATTACCGCAGACACTCCCCAGATGGTGAGCCTGCACGGAAAGCACATCAACCTGTTCATTGAACGCGGACCGCTGCTGGGGCCGGTGCTTGAGGTCACCGTGGATGACGTTCGCAAGGCCAGGGAACGGCTGGTGGCCAACGGGTGCGAAGTGCTGAAGGATGAGCCAGAATTTCCGCGGACGTATATCAAAGACCCTTACGGGCTGATTTACAACATTACAAAGTAGTGGCCGCGTTGCTCGGAACTGCCCGGCGTTGCGCCCAACCAAGCAACAATAGGTAACAGAGCGACGTGAGGCTGGAGATGGCGGCGGCGAGATAGGCCAGCGGCCGGAAGGCAGGGTTAAACCACTGGGCGCCGGGGCCGTGGGGCACAACAACAAGTACAGCTACGACCAGCAGCAGCATCAGCAGGGGCCCGACGCTGCTGCCCAGAATCCAGTAAAGCCAGAAGCGGCCGCCAGAGATATTGCGCACGATCAGGACGGCAGGAATCGAGATGACCCAACCGATGAGGCAGAAGCCGATCATGACAGCGACCGTCAAAATCACCTCGCTGCTGTGGATGTTCGCAGAGTGACTCTTGAGCGTGGTTGCGAGCAGCATCAAGGCAAGGCAAATAACTGCTGCGGCAATCATGCTTGCCAGCGAGAAGAGCAGACGCTTCCACCAAGCGACCATTTCGCCTCCGACAAATCGTATACGGCCATCTTACTCGCGCGGCACGGCGGCTACCATGGGGCAAGCCGGTCACTCGAGGTGGCCTTTTGGGGAGCATCCGGCCTGCGCGCCCAAGGTGACGGTTCGCTACCCTACAATGTCAAAGACCTGTCTTCCCTGCCGGGATGGGCGTCTGAATGTCGGGCGCGCTCGCCAGCCTTGAGCTGGTCATCACGGCGTATTTCTACGGCGGCATTATTCACTTCACACCTTGAGGTTTCAATGAAGTCTTTCCCTCTCCTCTTCTCGTCTCGCGCGATTTTTGCCCCCGCGGCCGCGCTTCTGTGTCTGTTTGTTGCCACTCTATCTCCGGCCTGCGCACAGCGCCTGCCTTCGACGGTTCTGCCCGAACACTACACGCTTAGCCTTGCTCCGGACCTGAAGGCCGCCACGTTTACCGGCATAGAGATCATCGACGTATCTCTCAGCGAGCCGACCGACCACATCACGCTGAACTCGGCGCAGATCGACTTTCAGTCGGTAACCATTACGGCGGCCGGCAAAGAACAGACGGCCACGGTAAGCAGCGACAGCCAGAAAGAGCAGACGACCTTCACAGTGCCCAGCCAGCTCGGTACGGGTAAAGCGAAGATTGCGATTCACTATACCGGCATTCTGAATGGACAACTGCGCGGGTTTTATCTTTCCAAGACGGCCAAGCGCAACTACGCGGTGACGCAATTTGAGTCCACCGATGCGCGGCGTGCATTTCCGTCCTTCGACGAGCCGGCATTCAAGGCCACCTACGACGTGTCCCTGATCATCGACAGCGGCGATACGGCCATTTCCAACGGGCCCATCATCTCTGACACACCAGGGCCCGGCGAAGGCAAACACACACTGAAGTTTCTCGCGACGCCCAAGATGTCCACTTACCTGGTGGCGTTTCTGGTGGGCGATTTCCAGTGCTCGGAAGGGGAAGCCGACGGAGTGAAGATTCGCGGCTGCGCGACTCCGGACAAAGTCGCCATGACGCCCTACAGCGTGGAAGTGGCCAAGTACGTTCTGCATTACTACGACACCTATTTCGGGATCCCCTATCCGCTCAAGAAGCTTGACCTGATTGCCTTGCCGGACTTTGAAGCCGGAGCGATGGAGAACTTCGGCGCCATCACCTATCGCGAGACGGCGATGCTGATCGACCCGAAGACGGCTTCGGTGGGAGCGAAGAAAGAAGTGGCTCTGGTGATTGCGCACGAGATGGCGCACCAGTGGTTCGGCGACCTGGTGACCATGAAGTGGTGGGACAATATCTGGCTCAACGAGGGCTTCGCGACCTGGATGGAGAATAAGCCCGTCGAGGCGATGCATCCGGAGTGGGACATCGACCAGGTGGTCGCCAGTGATGAAGACGGAACGCTGGGCCTGGATGCGCTGCCGACGACGCGGGCGATTCGCGCCAAGGCGGAGACACGCGAAGAGATTGAGCAGATGTTCGACGGCATCTCGTATGGCAAGGCCAGCGATGTGCTGCTTGGTGTTGAGAATTACCTTGGACCGGAGACATTCCGCAAGGGCGTTCATGCCTATCTTTCCGCGCATCTTTATTCGAACGCGACCGCAGAAGATTTCTGGGAGGCGCAGACCTCGACCAGCCACAAGCCGGTGGACAAGATCATGGAGTCGCTGGTGGCGCAGCCGGGCGAGCCATTGCTGACCTTCGGCGAACCGAGCAACGGGCAGGTTTCCGTCGCGCAGCGGCGCTTCTTCCTGAGCCCCTCGATTGAGCCCGATTCGACACAGAAGTGGACCATCCCGGTGTGCCTGAAGACCGGCGCGGAGAAGCAGGAGTGCGAGGTATTCGGGCCCTCCGACCGCGACTTGAAGGCGCCTGCGGCGCCGCTCTTTTACGCCAACGCAGGCGGCAAAGGCTACTATCGCAGTGCCTATCCTGCCGATGTTTATGCCAAGCTGGTGGCCAATGCGGAGACCAAACTGAGCCCAACCGAACGGATCAGCCTGTCGGGCGACGAATGGGCGCAGGTGCGCGCGAATATGGCCTCGGTGGGCGATTACCTGAACCTGGTAAGCGCGCTCAAAGCCGACCAGAGCGCCGCCGTACTGGGCACCACGCTCGACGGAGTGGACGCAATCTACGGGCGCGTAGCCGCGACGCCCGCAGAGAAGGCAGCCGTGTCCGCGTGGCTGCGCACCATATTTGCGCCCGAGTATGCCAAGCTGGGACCGCCCAAAGAGAGCGACTCAGCCAACACGCGGGAAATGCGCGCGCGCCTGTTCGGCGTGCTTGGGTATCTCGGCAAGGATCCTCAAGTTCTGGCCGAGGCGCGCACGATTACGGAGAAGTATCTTGCCGACCCGGGTTCGGTGGACGGAACGCTGGGGCAGACTGCGGTGGCCATTGCCGCACGCAATGGCGATCGTGCGCTGTTTGATCAGTTGCAGACGGTGGCGGAGACCGCGACCAATCCTGAACTCCAGGAGGGCGCGCTTGGGCTGCTGGCCGAGTTCGAAGATCCGGCGCTCGTTCAGCGCTCGCTCGATTATGCGTCTTCGGACAAGGTGCGCAACCAGGATGCGCTGTTCCAATTCGCGATTGCACTGCGGAATGATGCGACACGCGATGCCGCCTGGGCGTATGTCAAGAGCCACTGGGACAAGGTGCAGACGCTGTTGACTCCGGAACTGGGAGATGCGCTGGTGAGTTCTACCGGGGCATTCTGCTCAGCCGAAGCACGCGACAATGTGCAGGCGTTCTTTGCCGAGCATAAGGTGCCCTCAGGCGAACACGCGCTGCAGCACTCGATTGAGAGCATCGACGGCTGCATTGAACTGCGCAAGCTGCAAGAGCCGCACCTGGATCAATGGATCGCGGCACAGGGGAACTAGCTTCTGCGAAACGGGTAGTCGCAAAAGGCCGTCCAGCATTCTGTGGGCGGCCTTTTCACGCTCGATCGACAAAGGCGCTGTGACTGGGCGATCTTTTTAGCAAGGAACTCGGCAGCGCCCGAGGGCCGACCTCATCCTAGACGCGAAACTCTTCTTCCGACTTGCCTTGCCGATGGTGGCCCTCCGTGAAATCCTCTTACTCATCCAGCCTTTCAAGTGGCTGCGCGCCGTCCAGTGTTGCGCTCAGGATGGTTTCCTTCCGACACTGGAGAGCGGGAAGCCAGCCGGCCGTTCTTCTACCAGACCGTTTCCAAGCAAAGCAGGATAGTTGCTGCCCGCGAGGGGGGGAATCTATAAACGCTTGAGGGAGATGGGACCCCAAAATGGGCCTGGGAACGGGCCTGCACGGAGATTCCTGTCAAGTACGAAGATTTTCGTTGACAATTACGAAATGCTTCGTATAACGTGTGAAACATCATGACGAACACGCCCAACACGCTGCCACGACCTACGGAATCGGAGCTTGAACTGCTCAGGATCTTGTGGGATAAACAACCGGCAACGGTGCGCGAGATCTTTGATGCACTGAATCAGGAGCGTCCTTCGGGCTATACAACAGTGCTCAAACTCCTGCAGATTATGACGGCAAAAGGGTTGGTAGTGCGCGACGAGGCCAACCGTGCCCATGTTTACCGCTCGGCCATCAGCCAGGATGCGATGCAGAGCAAGATTCTGAAAGACCTCAGCGTGCGCCTGTTTTCAGGATCGGCCGCGCAGCTGGCCCTGCATGCGCTGGCGATGGAGCCGGCCAGTGACGCGGAACTGGATGAGATTCGCGCGCTGCTCAAGAAGAAGGCGACCGGTGCCGTTTTCAACGAGACAAATTCGAGCGCTGACATAGAGAAGCCAACACATGCGAAAGGACGGGGCGAGCTATGAATCCAACGGTGGGAGCAATTGGCTGGACACTGATTCACTTCTGCTGGCAGGCGGCGGTGATTGCGGCCTCGTATCGCATCCTGAGCTTGCTGGCGGCCCGCTGGTCGAGCAACACGCGCTACCTGCTGGCGCTGGGAGCGCTGTTGCTGATGTTCGCGACCGCGGTGGGGACGTTTGGTTTCGAGATGCACTCGAATGCATCGTTGTCTGAGGCTCCGGGGACCAAAACGCGGAGGGTGCCGGACACCTTTTCGCCGGTCATAACCGCTGGCTCGGAACTTGCCAAGCCGGTGGCGGGCTTGCCGCCGACCTCCTCGGATTTAACCAGTTCGAGTCTGATGATGTCTGTTCCGCAACTGCCGGTGCTGCGCCTGATTGACGGGCTGTGGCTGCTGGGCGTTCTGGTGCTGTCGCTGCGCAGTCTGGGGGGATGGTGGTTGATTCAGCGTTTGCGGGCCACCGCAACGGTCGAAGCCCCGGCTCAGGTACGGGCAAGTTTCCGGGCGATTGCCTCGGCGCTCAAGATTCACATGCCGGTGCTGCTGCGGGTTTCCAGCGCCGTTACCGGGCCGGTGACCGTGGGTGCGCTGCGGGCGCTGGTTTTGCTGCCGGTCTCGGCTGCGACGTCGTTGAGTCCCGATGAGCTGGAAGTGGTGCTGGCGCATGAGCTGGCACATGTGCGCCGCGCGGACTTCTTTTGGAACCTGGTCCAGACGCTGGTCGAAACGCTGTTCTTTTTTCATCCGGCGGTATGGTGGATCTCCGGGCGCATCCGGCATGAGCGGGAGTTGTGCTGCGACGACCTGGCACTGAGCGTCTGCCCGAATCCTATTGTGTATGCGAACGCACTGTTTGAGCTCGAGCAGCAGCGCTCGCGCACCGGCCAGCTTTCGATGGCGCTGAACGGACATCAACCTGGGCGGACATTGCGTATGCGCATTGCGCGGATCCTTGGTGAACCGGCGGCGAACCGAGCCTCCCGCGAGCCGTTCTCGCTGGCTGCCGCGGCGGCGGCGCTGGTGGTGCTGCTGTTGCCGGTGCCCCAGCTGATGGCCAGCCTCAAACCGGCTTCGCCTCCTGATCATGCGCAAGTGGCGGCATCTACCGCTGCGGCGGCGGTGGCCCCAGTGGTAGCGGCAAGCATCGTGGTTCCCCCCATGCAAGCGCCAGTGCCTTCGCCGGTCACGGTTTCCGTTCCTGAGCCGAAGCCGGAGGTAGAGGCCGCGGCCCGAGAAGCCGAAGCGCGGCAGCAGAACGCCCGCGAAGAAGGCGAAAAGGGGGACTACATCGACCGCATGAAGGCGGCCGGATACGACCAAGAGCTGGACAAGTACATCGCAATGAAAGTGCAGGACATTACCCCGGAGTATGCGCGGGCCATGTCGCAATTGGGGTTTGGCAAGCTGAGCGCCGACCAGTTGATCGCTTGCAAGGTGCAGGGCGTGACGCCGGAGTATATCGCCAAGCTCAACGCCGGTGGCGTAAAGGTAAACACTGTTCAGGACGCGATCTCCTACCGCATCTTCGAGGTGACGCCGGAATTTATTGCGGCCCTGAAGGATGCCGGGTTTGACGGGTTGAGTTCACAGCAATTGCTTGCCTTGCGCGTGCAGGGCGTCACACCGGAGTACGCGCGGTCGATCAAGGAGCAGTTCCCCGGGGCGACCTCCGACGACCTGGTAAAGACGCGGATCTTCAACATCAACGCCGCGTTGATCGCCTCGGCCAAAAGACACGGGTTTACGGATCTGACTCTTGAGAAGCTGGTGAAGCTGCGCATCTCCGGCGTTCTGGACGACGACGATTCCAAATAGGCGCTCAATCGCAATTAAGCAACTGAGCCGCGCGCGGGCCTAATCGAGGCTTCCATCGAGCTTGCGGGCGCGTCAGCAGAGCTGCGCCTTTTCGAAGGCCACCAGAGGAGACTCCATGAAGACACGCTGTTTGATGGCAAAAATGACTGCATTCGCTGGGCTGACGGCTCTGGCTGGATTGACCTCGAGCTTACAGGCGGAAAGCATGCAGCCGGTTCGCCAGAACTGCGCCATCAGCAATGGGGAAAAGGCGGGAACGCTGCGGCTCAACACGGACGGCGGAGACTGCCAGGGGGGCCGGCATTGCGGAAACAGCATGAGCGACATTCCCATGAGCCGGTTTACCGGGATCTCGGCATCTCAGTTGGCCGAACCGGCAACTCAGCTGACGGCTACGCTGGCTGCCGAGGCCGGAACATTCACCTGCACCGGGACCGTGGTCGAAGGCGAATTGCATGGCAAGTCGGTGTTCACTCCCGATGGGCTCTTCGTGGAGCGCATGGAGAAGATGGGGTTCAGCGGATATGACTCGGAGAAGCTGATGGCTTATGCGCTGCTGGATGTGGGCAGCGCGTGGGCACAATCGTTGAAGGAGATTGGCGTCCCCGCAATGACGGCTGACAACCTGATTGCGCTGCACATTTTCCGTGTGGACCCGGCCTACGTGCGCAGCCTGACTTCGCTGGGCTATGCGATGCCCACGGCTGACCAGCTCATCGCGCTCCGCGTGCAAGGGGTGAATGGTGAGGAAGTGAAGCAGATTCGCGCCCTGGGGTATGAGCCAACAGTTAATCAGCTGATCCAGATTCGCATCTTCAAGATCACGCCGGATTTCATTCAGCGCATGCAGGCGCGAGGACTGAAAGACCTGACGATCGACAAGCTGGTCCAGATTCGCATCTTCAAGCTGGCAGATTGAACCGGTTCACTGCCCTGCCGGCAAGACGGCCAAGCGGAGCTCTTCGAATTCATTTCTGTCCGGTAAAATGGCAGCAACCGGACGGAAGTGCTCGATGCGCCTTTTTCATGGAACTGCTCCTGTTTTGCCTCTGCTTCTTTGCCGGCTTCGTGGTTGAAGCGCCTCCACTGGCGTCTCAAGTAAAACTTCTTGGCAAACGAGCACCTTGGCCCGGATCACCTGCGCTCCTATTGTGATTTACTTGCGCTCTCCCCAGACATCTTTCCATGCCTCAAATTCACTGGGCCTGATCTGATAACGTGCGAAGTTTCCTTCGTGAAGGCTGACAAGTTCGCTCTCGGCCATGTCTCTGAACCTTTCGCGCTCGGCTTGCTGAAGGCCGTTCTTCTCCACCCAGGCCGTGATATATGCCGCGGCGGCTTTCCCGTCCATGCATCCCCGCACCACTTCCCCCAGGATCTGCCGAAGGGCCGCCTTGTGCTTGAACCTGAACGGATCCGGCTGACCTAACGACTGGCGTACGGCGGCATAGCGGGCCGCCGACCGCTCATACGCCCAGATGAATACATCCCTCAGCAGATCGACTTGGTTCAGTTCATAAACGCCCAGGATCGCATCCAGATAGACCGCGCGCGGCACATCGATGAAGGACAGCGGTGAAAGATTGCGCTTGATGAACGGAATGTTCGCCGAGAGACGCGACACGCGCTTGTTCACATCATCGAACGGCTGGAGATATGGCAACTGCACCATCGCAAATAGCGCCTGCTCGAACGGATCCCGGATCGCCGCCGCCGTGTCCAGCAACTGATTGAAGCACTCGGCGATCAGTGGAGGCAGTTCCAGAGGATGCAAGGTCGACTTCCCGATGCCTACGCCCATACGGCGCAACCTGCCGAGCGCCAAGGGGTCGGGCAGAAGATACTGCGCGAGAATGCCATGAAGGTTGAGGATCGCGTAGCGGTTGAAGGCGATTGCCTCCGATTGGAAGATCGGCACCATCGCCAAACAGCTCCAAGTGCATCCCGATACGGTGCGGCGGGAAGCAGTGCGCCTGGCTTTTATCTGCGGCAAGATCTCTGTTTGCTGCTTTGCGTTCTTATCTGTCCGGATCGCGGTTCGAGCACCTTTCCAGTTTTCCCCCTCGGCGACGACTGCTATCACTCCCTTTGTGCCGATACCGCCAACGATTCCCTGGAGACCGGACTGAAGACGGAGCACCCTCAATGCTCTCAATCTGCATTGGCCACTCAAGCTTGCTTCCAAAATTGCCATTACAAGCACGGCAAACGCAATCCAGAGTCAAGTCTGGTATGAATACGCCGAAACTCTGCGGGATTATATGTTCACGCAGCACATCGGCAGCAAGCTCAGCTCGGCAATCGATGCATGTGTTCACAGGCATACAATCATCTCCTTAGTTCTTGGCTTTCAGACGACGAAGCTCCCGCATATATTCCGCAACAGGCTTCACCGGAATTCCAAAGCCGGTGGTTCTCCTTTTCGCAATAGACCCGCGGCCTTGATTCGATACCATAGAGCTATGCCCCAGTTCCCTTCCGGCCAGACGCTGCTGATTGATGCCGACGATACGCTTTGGGAGAATAATGTCTACTTTGAGCGGGCAATTGCGGCATTCATCAGCTATTTGAACCATCGTGAATACTCCCCTGCCCAGGTGCGGCAGGCGTTGAACGCCCAGGAGCGTGAGACGATTCTGGCGCATGGTTACGGGCTAACCAGCTTTGCGCGCTCGCTGGTGGCGGTGTTCGAGAAGTTGAGCCCGGAACCGGTGACCGAGCACAATATCAGGCGGGTGCGCAGTTTTGCGCGGTCGATTGCCGACCAGGAAATTGAGCTGCTTGCCGGGGTAGCGGACACGCTGCGGGAATTGGCCAAGCGCCATCGGCTGATCCTCATGACCAAGGGCGACCAGGCGGAACAGGCCGATAAACTCGCTCGCTCCGGGCTGGGGGAGCACTTTTCCGCGGTTGAAATTGTCAGGGAGAAGGATCCGGCAACCTACCGCGAGGTGATTGCGCGCCATCAATTGAAGCCGCACACAAGTTGGATGATCGGCAACAGTATCAAGAGTGACATCAACCCGGCTCTTGCCGCGGGCCTGCACGCTGTGTTTCTCTTTCACAAGGACACCTGGGTGCTGGAGCACGCTGCTCTCGATGAGGCTCACGAGGGGCAGACGTTACTGGAACTGGATTCATTTCCGAAGCTAGCCCGGATTTTTTAGGCTGGCGAGGAATGATTGCCGTCGAGGACTACAGATGGACTCGTCGCCTGGAAGAGCTGAGCTCGAAACTCGAACCGTCTTTCCCCCGCCCCCCAAAGTGCATTGGGGCGTGCTGCTGGGGACTCTGTTCGTGATTGCGATCCTGGCGCGGCTTACGGTTCCAAAGGGATACGGGATTCTGGTTTCAGACCTGGCCTTTGATGTATGGGTAATCTATCTTTGCCTCTGGATTCGCAGGCTCGAACCGGCGGCCATGAGTCTTTATTGGTGCATCGCCTACATTGCTCTGCAGGTTGCATCCACCGTGCCGGGTACCCCGGTTCCAACCAATTACGGAATTACGTTTTTTGCAGCAACGCTGGCGCTGATGTGTATTGCCATGTGGTTCATTACTGTTTATGTCATTCGCGCCGAGCTCCACTTTCATTACAACGTGCGCGAACCTGTCGGACTCTACCTGAATGGGATCATGACCTTCTTTTTCTCGCTTTTCTATTTTCAATATCACCTCTATAAGATTGCCAAGCTCAGGGAAACGAACGGCAACCAGCCGTTCTACTACCAAGCCGGTCCACTGCCCCTTGCCGACGAATAGGCCAGCCTCTTCGATCAATCGATTTTCAGGCGCTCCTGCTCAAAGGTGGCATGCATACGCCGATTTCTGCATCCAATACAAGGGGCGCAAACGAAAGCGCGAGATCAGGAAAGGGATCGACGACAACAGACCGGCAAACCTATGGCTGCAAGGATAGAGGACTACGCCTTGATCGGGGATTGTGAGTCCGCCGCTCTGGTAGACGATAACGGTTCGATCGACTGGCTGTGCTGGCCGTCCTTTTCTTCCGACGCCTGCTTTGCCGCGCTGCTGGGGACTGAAGATAACGGCTACTGGAAGATCACTCCCGCAGAAGGCAAATGGAAGACGAGGCGCCGGTACCGGCCGCATACACTGATTCTGGAAACCACGTTTGAGCATCCGGAAGGCGCTTTTCAGCTGATTGACTTTATGCCGGTGCGGCAGAAGAATTCGCATGTGATTCGCGTGGTGAGAGGCATTCGCGGCAGCGTGGCAGTGCGAATGGAATTGGCGCTGCGCTTCGATTATGGCCGAACGGTGCCGTGGGTCACGAGCGTGCGCGGGGGTATCCGCGCTGTCGCCGGACCGAACCTTGCTGTCCTGCGCGCTTCCGTTCCGCTGCATGGCGAAAACCTGAAGACCGTGGCCGATTTCACGGTGACGCGTGGCAAGCGGGTGAGTTTCTCGCTGACCTACGGGGAATCGAACCTGCCGGATCCGAGGAAGATTGATCCGGAGCTGACGCTGAAGGAATCAGAGAGGCGGTGGCGGCGGTGGACGGCGCGGCTCAAATACCATGGCACGGATCGCGATGCGGTCGAGCGCTCTCTGATTACGCTCCGCGCGTTGATTTACCGGCCGACCGGCGGCATGGTTGCGGCGGTGACGACTTCCCTGCCCGAGGCCATGGGTGGAGTGCGCAACTGGGACTACCGCTATTGCTGGCTGCGAGACACGACGTTTACCTTGCTGGCGCTGACCAATGGCGGGTACTTCAACGAGGCCGCGGCGTGGCAGGACTGGCTGCTGCGCGCACTGGCCGGGAGCCCGGAGCAGGTGCAGATCATGTACGGGCTGAAGGGTGAGCGGCAGCTTGTGGAATGGGAAATTGGATGGCTGGCGGGGTATGAGAATTCCAAGCCCGTGCGCGTGGGCAATGCGGCCGCCATGCAGGTACAGATGGATATCTATGGCGAGATGCTGGACTGCTTTTTTCATGCGCAACACAGCATGCGACGGCATACGGAGGGCGATTACCGCGTGCTGGTTCTGCTGCTGAAGAACCTGGAGACGATTTGGCCGGAACCGGATCAGGGCATTTGGGAGACGCGCGGCGGGGCTGAGCAGTTTACTTATTCGAAGATGATGGCCTGGGTGGCGTTTGACCGCGGCGTCCTGCTGGCCGAGCAGCTGCACTATGAAGCTCCGATCGAGAAATGGAAGGCTATCCGCGACACGATCCACCGCGAGATATGTACGCGGGCCTTCAACAAGAAGAAGAACAGTTTTATGCAGGCCTACGAGTCGGACCAACTGGACGCATCGCTGCTGCTGATGCCGGTGGTGGGCTTTCTTCCCGGCAGCGATCCGCGCGTGCGAGGCACAGTCAAGGCCATTGAGGGCGAACTGATGAGGGACGGCCTGGTGATGCGCTACAACACGGCCAAGGTCAGCGATGGTCTGCCGCCCGGGGAAGGTGTTTTTCTGGCATGCAGCTTCTGGATGGTCAGCGCGCTGAAGGCGGTGGGCCGCCAACGGGATGCGCGGCGGTTATTTGAGCGGCTGCTGAAGCTGCGCAACGATCTTGGTCTGCTGTCAGAGGAGTACGACGTTGGGCGCAAGCGGCTGGTGGGAAATTTCCCCCAGGCTTTCTCACACATTTCTCTGGTGAATGCGGCCTTCGATCTGGCCGATGGACGGGATCGGCGGCAGCGAAGTTTTCGCAACTCGCGCCGGCATCAGCTCAAGCGCCGGACTTGATAGCAGTCTCAGTCTCACCCACTCTTGACTCGGCCCTCGCTGCTCTGCTCTACTTGGCACTACGCCATGCATGTTGATTCTTCCAATGGAACCAGAGTTCTATCATCACCGGAGATTCCGCCGATGCCTGCGATTCGAATTAGCAACCACAATCGACGCGCGGGAAGCCTAGCCTGATTCGTAATTTTCTCTCGTTCAGCATTGCCCAGGCCACCACCCGCGAGCGCGGCTGGTGGTTTTTAAGTCTCAGCCGGGTTCTCCCTCCCCTTTTGTCTCGGTTTTACCTGTTCAGGAGATCGCGTTTTGGATTCGGTTACTCTTACCTCCATTCTGACGGCGCGCGCCCGGATCGGCGACGCCATTCACGTCTCCCCGTGTCAACTGTCGCATCACCTCTCGGAGCTGACCGGGCTGCCGTTGCATTTGAAGCTTGAGAACCTGCAGCGCACCGGTTCTTTCAAAGAACGGGGAGCGCTGAACAAGCTGCTGACTCTGTGCGAAACCGAGCGTAGCCGGGGCGTGATTGCGGCGAGCGCGGGCAACCATGCGCAGGGCGTGGCGTTTCATGCGACATCGCGCGGCATCCGCGCGCAGATCGTGATGCCGCTGGCCACGCCGCAGATTAAGGTTGCGGCTACGCGCGGATATGGTGCAGAAGTCATTTTGCACGGAGCCAGCTACGACGAAGCATGCGAGGAAGCGCTGCGACGGAGTGTCGAACAAGGACGGACGTTTATCCATCCGTTCGACGACGCGGAAGTGATTTCTGGCCAGGGAACGATTGGCCTGGAACTGCTCGAGCAGGTGCCGGACATCGAAGCGGTGGTTGTGCCCATCGGCGGCGGGGGGCTCATTAGCGGCATTGGCTGTGCGCTGAAGGAAACCAACCCCAGGATTCGCGTGATTGGCGTGGAGCCGGAGAGGCTGCCCTCGATGCTGCGGGCCCGCGAGGCGGGCCATCCGGTGACCATTTCAGCCGAGGCAACCATTGCCGATGGGATTGCCGTGCGGCGCGCCGGCGACCTGACGCTGCCGCTGGTTTCGCGCTACGTGGATGAGATTGTGACGGTCGACGACGAGGAGATTGCCAGCGCCATTCTGCTGCTGCTCGAGCAGGAAAAGACGCTGGCCGAGGGCGCAGGCGCCGCGGCGCTGGCCGCGGTGGTGCAGTCGAAGACCAACTTGCGGCACCGGCGTACGGTGGTGCTGGTGTGCGGTGGCAATATCGACGTAACGCTGCTGGCCAAGATCATTGAGCGAGGTTTGGTCAAGGATGGGCGGCTTCTGCGGGTACGCGTTTATCTGCAAGACAGGCCGGGCGCGCTGCTGCAGTTGACCCAGATTCTGGCCCGCGAACGGGCCAACATTGTGGAGACGGTGCACAACCGGGCGTATTATGGCGTCAGCCTGGGAGAAACGGTGATCGACGTGACCCTTGAGACGCGGGGCGCCGCGCATATCACGGCCATCAGCCACGCACTGCGCGAGGCCGGCTTCCGCTTCGAACGGATTCAATAGGAGCCGGAGATGTACTCACCCAAATTTAACCAGGTTTCCGAGCGCGCAGTACTTCTGGAAGCGATGCGCCTGTATTCGTTCGCGATTCTGTTCGGTCCCGAGGGTGCGGCGGAGCCGCTGGTGGCTACCCACCTGCCTTTGGTGGTGAAGGATGAGGGCGAACATGGCTTGATCGAAGGGCATTTCGCCAAGGCAAATCGACACTGGCTGGCACTGGCGGGGCGGGAAACCCTGGTGGTGTTTCCCGGGCCGCACAGCTATGTTTCTCCGACCTGTTATGTTGATCCGCTGTCAGTGCCTACTTGGAACTACATCGCCGTGCATGCGTATGGGACTCTGGAGTTGGTCGAGGACGAGGCCGGCAAGGATCGACTGCTTGCCGGGTTGATCGCAGCCAACGAACCGAGGTTCGCCGAGCAGTGGCAGAATAGCCCGGAAGGGTTTCGCCGCACGATGCTGGCGGGGATTGTGGGCTTCCGGATTCCCATTGGGAGAATTGAAGGCAAATTCAAGATCAGCCAGAATCGGGCTCCGGAAGAACGCCGGAATGTCCAGGCAGCTCATGCGGCGGGGACTCCGGACCAGCAAGCACTGGCGGCGTGGATGGAGCGGCTCATTTCTTAGCTGGCCTCGGGATCCGCTGCAATTGACATCCTCCCTTCCCTAACGAAGGAGATTCCTACGAGGGCCTCTGGACCTTTCAGTCGGCTCCCTGTTGCTGCCCCCTACTTCAGGGTTCACTTGGCAGCCCATCCGGGCCAAGTCCCGCCCTTGGGTTGATTGCACAACATTCGGGTTGGCGGGCGCGGCTGCCGCCGAGGACTTTGCCCCCCCTGAGCCAAGGCCAGCACCCACAGACCGGCGAACAGCTCGTGAGGCACCGCGCCGGATGGGATCGGACCTTCCCGGCTCAGAAATCCGTCTCGCTCGCCGCTCTCGTAGGTGATGACGACAGGATACGCGAGGCCCATCGCGCCAGCGCCGGTGTCGCTCTGGAGCAGCTGAAGTCTTGCACGATGGCCCGCATGGGCGGGCACCATCGGGCAGAACCGACAGCCAAATTCATTGCCGCCAAATTCGAGCACGACACAGCCCGTGCCGTGGACGGCTACGCCGCTCCCTAGCTCCACCCCCCCATACCGTCAGCTTCAATATCACAGAGCGCGACAACGGCCAGTACCGCGCCCTGCAGCCGCAGAGCCTCTTCGCCTCGCAGCAGTTCGCCAACTCCATCTGCCAGTCAGAGTTGACTTACCGATTGCGTCAACTTGGCTATGAAATCACCGCTGGCAGGAGTGACGCCCCGGAGATCATGGGTTACACCCCGAAGTACCTTGTTGCCTTCAGCCCCCGGAGCCAGCAGATACGCGAATATCTGTCAGACGCCACCTCCCCGATACTCCCAGAGGTCGTTAAGAGTGCCCATACCGTTTCCCGCGTGGTCGGTGCCGTATCCGCCGAAAAGCCAAAAGTTCCCGACGTCATCTTTCCAAGCCGACGCTCCGTATCGACCTCCTGGTGCATTTGCTGGACCCGGTACTCCCAGCGTGCCGTACGCCCCCTGCTGGCCTTTGCAAAATACCTCTCCGGCGGGAATAAACTTGCAGCTGCTTTCCACGCTCGTGCCGCCGATCCACGTCCAGGTGCTGAAGGAAAGATCGAACCTCCAGTAATCATTTAAGTCACCGACATTACCGGCCGCATCGTAACCTTGTCCGCCCAGTAACCAAACATTTCCCGCTTCATCTGTCCAACTTGTGGCGCCGGCGCGCGCTCCTGGTATATTGCTGGCAGCAGATGCCCCGAACGTGCCGTAGGCCCCAGATTGACCTCCGCATCTGATGAGGGGACCTTGTTGATGGGTGCTGCTGCAGCCCCTGGAAGTGATGCTTCCTCCGATCCATGACCAAGCTTTCGTTGTGGGATTCCATTTCCAAAGGTCATTCAATGTCGTGAAGGCGCCGTCAGCATCGAATCCGCTTCCACCGAACAGCCAAAGGCTGCCGTCTCGACCAGTCCAGCCGGCAGCTCCCGATCGACTTCCAGGCATGTTACCGAGAGCGGGCTTTCCTAATGTGCCATACACGCCAGGCCAGCCACCGCTTTTTGGTACCGTGTTGTTACCTCCCATCCAAACCCATTCATTCAACGCAGGCTGAAATTCCCAAAGGTCATCGAGAACACCCGAAACGCCTTTGGAATCGAAACCGCTGCCCCCGAATAGCCACAGATTGCCTACTTTATCGGTCCAGTTCACTGCCCCCGAGCGACTCCCAGGGATGGCTCCAGTAGTAGACACTCCTAAGGTTCCATACACTCCGGCTTGACCGCCATTGTTGCCAATTGAGCTGCTTCCGCCCATCCAAGTCCATTCATCAGTGACGGGGCGGTATTCCCAGAGATCGTTCAACTGGCCGCGATTGCCAGACGCATCGCAACCGGTTCCACCGAAGAGCCAGAAATTGCCATCCGTGTCAGTCCAGCCGACCGCTCGCGAGCGGCTCCCTGGGACGTTTCCAGGTGCGGACGTTCCTATGGCGCCATAAACGCCATGCCCCCTAACTAGCCCCGCCCTGCTTCCACCCATCCAAGCCCACTCCTTCAGAATTGGGTTGAACTCCCATACGTCGTTTAGGAGAACCCCGGTAGAGTTGGTAGCAGGATCGTATCCGGCGCCACCAAAAAGCCAGAGATTTCCGTTCCTGTCGGTCCAGGTCGCAGCGTCCCAGCGGCCCGGTGGGATGTTTGTAGGCGCGAATTTTCCCAGTGTGCCGTAGTCTCCCGGTAAATTGATCGTGTTGCTTCCGCCCACCCAGGTCCACGCTGCGTTAGTTTCGGCAACCGCAGACTGTGAAACGCATACAGCCACGAATAGATAGCCAACGAGAGGAAGTGAAATTCGGAGACATCTTTGAAAACAGAGTGGAAAGCAAATGTGCAAGCATCTTTCGCTTGTGCGCATGTTTAATTCACCCTGACGAGAGACGCAAGCGCTCCTGGTAAAGTTCGTCTCGCTCCATCTGTCAAAATTGTTCCAGAAGAGCAGTTCTGCGTACAATCGGTCGCGGTTGCGTACCTCTGATCGTGAATGGTGGCCCCCTTCAGGGGTTGCATCTTGACAATCAGTCAATGGAGAATCTTTTAGTTGCAAGGAGACCTTGGCTGGGATTACACCCACGGCCTATACCGCCAGGCAAACAAAATAACCTACTTCCGCGACTGAGCCAGCGTCAACCGTGTACTCGCTCGGTCGGATACGAATATCAGGAGCGTACGGGCCGCAACGGGAAAGAAGCCGCGGAGATCGCCGCCCATTCGACGCGCGACCGCAAAGAGATTCATTCGCTCGGGGATGTGATGTCCGCGCGCCGGAAGCTTGCCGAGAAATACGCGTCCTGGTCCACGCTGCTCCCGGCATCCATCCCGACCTGCTCACCCCCCCCTTTGGCTATGTGTCTGTCTCCGGCGCCAGTCATGAAGCTACCCTATTCACCAACGATGCCTCGAAGCTCGGTCAGCAACTCGGCGCGGAGGTCACAAAGACCTCGGCTGTCGAGAACAAGCAATCGGCGTCGCTCGGGGAGGGATTTCGAGTGGGTCTGGGATAAAGGGCGCTTGGTTTCCTGCTAGGCGCACCAGATTTAGGATCGATACGGTGCTACAATTGGTGCAGGAGTCTTTTCATGAGAGCTACTGTATCGCTTGACGACGAACTGTTGCGAACTGCAGAGGAGTACACCGGCCTGACGGAGAGGGCTGCCCTCATCCGCGAGGCGTTGAAGTCCCTGATTGCGCGCGAGGCCGGTCGCCGGCTGCTGGCGCTGGCCGGAACTGCTCCGAATATCGAAGACGTTCGCAGATTGAGAGCCGACGAACTGTGATTCTTGCCGACACCTCCATCTGGATCGCCATGTTCCGTACCGGCGCTCACAAGGCGGAGTTGAACAAGCTGATCGAAAACGACCAACTCTGCATTCACCCGTCTCTGGTTGCGGAATTGGCCTTGGGCTCATTGCCGGACGGCAACAAGACCCACGCATTCCTGGATCGGCTCATTCAGTTGCGTCCCGTACAGTTAACTGATGTCCGTCTTATGATCGAGGCCAGAAGTCTTGCCTCGACAGGAATCGGTTTAACCGACGCGCATCTCATCGCGTCATGCCTCGCCACAATTGGCACCCAGATTTGGACCCTTGATGGGAGACTGGGACGGGTGGCCGAATCTCTCGGCATTCGTGCACTGATTCGGTAAACAGCGAAGTCATCGGTCAGCAACATTGACATCCGCAGCGACTGCGGGGATCGAAGGCGGCCTCCCCGATAGAGAATCATTGAGTTGGCGTGATTCGGAGATACCCAAAGGACTCGGGCAACCTTTCTTAGGCCTCTCCTTCTTTGGTATACTCGTGGAGTTCACCTCAAGCGGAGGTGGCGAAATTGGCAGACGCACCAGCTTGAGGTGCTGGCGCCCACAAGGCATAGGGGTTCAAGTCCCCTCCTCCGCACCAGAAACTCCATCGGCAAACCGGTCGAGACTCGGAAAGCAGCTTAGAAAATGCAGATTCTTCTTTACTTCGTCGTCACCGTTCATGTGCTTGTGTGCCTGTTCCTGATCGGGGTGGTTTTGCTGCAGCAGGGCCGTTCGGCGGACCTGGCAGGCGCCTTCGGCGGGCAGGGCTCGCAGACCGCGTTCGGCCCCCGCGCCGCGGCCAACGTGCTCACCCGGCTTACCACCTGGTCGGCAGTCATCTTCATGGTCACTTCCATCAGCCTGACCGTGCTGTATGTCCGCTCTTCAGGGCCACACTCGGTTCTGCATGGGACGACTTCGACGCCCGTTTCCGGCCCTGCCAAATCGGGCAAGTAGTTCACGCGAGTTTTCGGTTTGATGATCTCTAGCAAGCAAACCGGCGCCTTTCAAGGTGGGGGTCAAGCGCTACGTTCATCCGTGATTTTGGATATATTGCCGTATAGTTTCTGGTTACCATTCCCGATATAGCACGCGAAGGTACCTTCACTCCAGAAAGTGTGTTCTTTCCAGAAGCATCGTTGGAGGTATCGACGGATGTTGTCGATTCGCCACATGCGGTAAGTCGTGACTCGGTCTAAACAGGCTTATGGTTTGCGTGTGCGATCCTGGCCTCGCCGGCCCTTGGGTACCGCACAAACTTGGTATTCCAAGCGAAGAACCCGGGTCATCGCTCCTGCAAAGAAAATCTAACACAGTGCATCCGCTCTCTACATTCCCGCCCTGAAGGACGGGCTTTCCGAGGATATCCGGTAAAATTGAATACATGATCATTGAGACCTTTCCCCTCGGGCCGCTGCAATGCAACTGCACCATTCTTGGTGATGAGCTGGCAGCTGAAGCGATCGTGATCGATCCAGGCGACGAGGTCGAGCGGATCCATCGACGGCTGACGGAGTTGGGACTCAAGCTGAGTCAGATCCTCATTACCCATGGACACATTGACCACGTGGGAGGGGCGCTGAAGTTGAAGCGCCTGACCGGAGCGCCGATCCTGCTGAACGAAGCTGATCTGCCCCAATTGAAGATGATGGACAAGCAGGCAGGCTGGCTGGGAATCGCGCCTCCTGAGACGGCCCCGCCGGACGAACTGCTTACCGAGGGGCTGATCGTGGGGGTGGACGCGTTTCCTGCCACGGTGATCCACACTCCCGGACACACGCAGGGGTCCGTGTGCTTGCACTTTGCCCCTCTCAAGCTGCTGGTTGCCGGCGATACGCTGTTTGCGGGAAGCATCGGGCGGACTGATTTACCCGGCGGCAACAGTGGCCAGATTCTCGATTCGATCGCCTCGCGGCTGCTGAGTCTTCCCGATGAAACTCGGGTCTTGCCGGGTCACGGACCCGCTACGACCATCGGTAACGAACGCAGACAGAACCCCTTCCTGCGAAGTTTGTAAATTCGATAATCAGCAAAAAGTTATTCGATGTAATATCAACACGATAGCAATGAATCCTTATGTGCCTATTGAGATTAATTTGCAGTACTATTACTATCTTGGTGCGTTCGTAAATAGTTAACCAGGCACGTTACTCCGGTGCCGAATTCTTCCTCTGGAGCGAGCAGGCTGATCACCAGCCAGCCGGATTCGGCCATACCGAACAGATATCCCGGCTGCACCCAGACACTCGCGTCGAGAAGAGCCAGCACGGTATGCTCGTCGGATTGGAGAGCTGGAATGCGCAACACTGCGTACCATCCGGCCTCAACATCCAATCGACGGACCGAGGGGAGCCCGACAAGCTGCCTATCGAGTTCCTCGAGATTGGCGCGAACGCGCTGCTGAATCTGGCGCTGAATCAGTTCTCTTCCTTTGAGCCAGGCAGGGATGGCGCATTGCACGGGCGCATTCATCGATAGGAAGCTGTCGGCGATGACCTCGAGACGGTCAATAGCAGCGACCGATTCCGGCCCGGTGGCGATGATCCAGGCGGCCTTCATCTGCGGCAGACCGGCGATCTTGCTGAGGCCGCTGACGATGAAGACGGGGACTCGGTCGAGTCCGGCGGCAAAGCTGAGTGGCCGGAAGCCGAAGGCGTAATCGAGGAAGACTTCGTCAACGATCAGAGAGAGATCGAACTCGCGGCAGAGGCCGGCCAGTTCCGCGGCTTCCCAGGGCTTAGTGAAATGGCCGGTAGGGTTGTTGGGATGCACCAGCATGATTGCGCGAGTTTTGGTCGTGATGGCGCGACGCAAACCCTCCGGATCGATTTGCCAACCGTGGTCATAGATGAGTGGGGCGGCCTTGAGGACGACATCGTCGAGGACGGCAAGGAAGTCAAAGAGCGGGTAACTGGGCTGGGGGGCGAGGATCTCGGTTCCCGAATCGCATAGAAGGCGAAACAGGAAGCTGTATGCTTCGCTGGTGCTGGTAGTGAGGATGATCTGATCCGGCTTGACGACGGTCCCGTGGTCCGCATAGTACGCCGAGACAGCTGTTCGGGCAGCCACACTGCCGCGCGGCTCGGGATCGTAATCGAGGGCCCTGGGGTCGGTAAGCGATTGAAGGAGTTCAACCGAGTAGGTGAACCCGCAGCGGGTGGGATTGGAGCGAGTGAGATCGGCGGTCGGCAGGCCGGCCTGGACGCGCAGCCGGTGCGCGCGAGCGAGGCTGCTCTCCTCGGTGTTCCAATTGGTTCGTGCGGAGAAGCGCATGGATTTACCCTGTCGATCGATCGCCAGGCTGCTACCCGAGTGAGCTGAATTCGATCAGGCACAATAAGTACAGGCGTCTTTTTCCAACATACACGGGCGCCTTGGCAGCTGGAAATCGAGGGAGGAATATTGGCTCTGCGCGCGGTGGTTTTCGATTATGGAATGGTGTTGACAGGGGAGCCGAATGGGGCTGCACGCGCTGAATTGCTGCGCATAACAGGGCTATCTCAAGATCGGTTCGAGCTCTTGTATTGGACCGATCGCCATGCCTACGACGAGGGCAAGCTAACCGGACTTGCCTTCTGGGAAAAGCTCTTGAAGGATGGCGAGCTGAACCTCGATGCCGGTGCGGCCGAGCAACTGAACCTGTGGGACGCGCGCATGTGGACGACCGTGAACCCGGTGATGCTGGGCTGGCAGCTCGAGCTGAAGCGGCGCGGAATTCTGACCGCCATCCTCTCCAACATGGGCGACAATGTGCATGCCAATATGCAGCTGGAGTTTGACTGGCTTCCCCGTTTCGATGCCCTGGTGTGGAGCTACCAGCTGGGCATGGCCAAGCCTGCCCCGGCGATCTATCTTCACGTGCTGAAGGAACTCGGCACGCGGCCCGATGAGACGCTTTTTCTGGATGACAAGCAGGTCAATATCGAAGCTGCACAGGCGCTGGGCATCAAGAGCATCGTGTTTTCGACCGTGGAAAAGCTTCGCGAAGACCTGGTTGCTGGGGGGCTGGACAAGGAACTTCCGCTGCCATAGAAGTTATTTGCCCAGGTGATAGACAATGCCCCCATTGTAGGCCATGACATCGAGGCCGGGGTTGCTGGGGACCACGAAGGCGTCGGAGAAGTGAATGTCTTCAAACCCGACGCGCATATCGACGCGCTTGGTAAGCCGGCGCTGCATGCCCAGCCCGACTTGCAGGCTGAAGTTCTCACGCGCTGCATCCTTCGAGAGCGCCTTGTGGGCAAAAAAGAGCATGCCGCCCTTGATGATGAAATAGGGTTGCCATCCCTTGTCGTAGCGCCACTTCATGCGCAGGCCGGCCGGATAAATGCCCAAGCCGGGGTTGATGAACTGGGCCGGGCTGAGCGGGTCGCCAAAGACATCCGTATCCGAGGGCTGGCGCAGGATGGTGACGGGGAGCACTTCGGCAACCCAATCCATTTGCGACTTGAGGAAGTAGTTCCATGAATGGCGGTCGTATTCGATACCCCCGGTATACAGCTCGCTCCACCAGGAATAGGCAAAGATATGGTAATGGCCGAAGGAGCCTTCGCCCTCGGTGATCAATTCGCTTTCTACCGGCTGCTTTTCGCGAACCGACTTCGGCGCCGATTCCTGGCCGAAAGCGAAGGGCGTTGATGACTCCGGAGGGAGGGCGAATCCAGGTGGTTGAGCAGAGAATGCTGTGCCCGCCGGCGAAGCGCCGGCGGGCGCGTTCTCCGTCAGCTGCCGGACCTCGGTCTGCTCGATGGCAGACAGGTCCTGGGAATGCGCTCGCTGAAAAGTGAAGAGAAGGCAAACTGCAAGAGACGGATAGAGGAGAGCCGAAGAGCGGCGGGCGCGTTGCTGAGCGCCAAACTTGAGCAAGCCGGCCAAGCGGTGAGGTAAAGGAAGCGTAGACGTGGGCACTGGTCACCTGGAAATGGAGCTTGAGGTCCCCTCCTAACCTAGTGACCCCACTCAAGTTTAACCGCTGACCCGCCGGAACCTCTGCCCTCTAGTCGGACCTAGAAGTGGTAACTGAGTCCGAGATTGGCGTTCATGACATCGAGGCCCGGGTTGATCTCTACGATGAAGGCGTCGGAGAAATGGAAATCGCTGAACAGGCCCAGACGCAGCCCCCAGCGATCACTCATTTTCACTTGGACGCCGGTTGCGGCTTGAAAGCTGAAGTTCTCATAGGTGGCTTGGCTGGATGGCACCTTTTTGGTAAATCCGAGCATGCCGCCCTTGGCCTCAAGGTACGGTTTGATGGACCTGTTGCTGCGCCACTGCATGCGGAAACCGATAGGAAAGATGCCCACACCGGGAACATATTCGCGCGTCTGCTTGCTGATAGCGACCGGATTGGTCGGATAGGCATAAATATTGGTACTGAGGGGTTTGTCGAGAAGCACGAAAGGAAGAAATTCGGCTACGTAATCCACTTGCGCCTTGAGAAAATAGTCCCAGGAATGACGATCGTATTCGACGCCAGCGGTGAACAGCTTTTCATCGTAACCGGTGCCGAAGAGCCGGTAATTGCCATAGGAAATCAGGCCTTCGACGATGAATTCCTGCGCCGGGGACTTGGGGTGGTCTTCTGTCACTGGGCGAGCCTGGGCCTGTTCGGTCGATCCCGATTCAACCGGGAGACCAAATCGAGCCGAGCCCAGCGAAGCACTGAATTTTGCCCCCGCGTCTGCAAGAGGCGGAGGATTTATTTCCGACAACCATGGGACTTTGCCGGGAGCAACCGAGGCGGGCTCGCTGGACCACTCCATTCCGGTGGCCGGCGGTTGCTCGGCAGCTGATGGAGAGTCTGCCTTGAGGGGGCCTGCGTCGACCTGCGATCGAGCGCATTTGGGCAGTGCCAGAAATCCGCACAACAGTATTACGGCGCTCACCAGGGGAAGTTTCCTGTTTGAAGATCCATTGAAGCAGGGGTTCTGAAAGGCATCCGGCCGAACGAATTTGAGCTGCAAAGGTTCACCTTGCACATTGAAATCAGCCGGACAGGCAGGGAAAAACAGGTGAAGCTCTGCTCCGGTATCCAAACTATAGTACGAAGCCAAAAGGCCGACAGGCAAGACCAGCGGCCTCAAACGTCGGCGCGTCTAGAGTTCAAGAAGAATCTTGACTATTTCCGTATTTCATTCACTCTAAATCAGATAGCCACTTCACCTTCTGCTTCAATGGCGCCCGCTCTTCGCGGTTAACCAGATTGGCTCATGTGACCGAACTGGCTAAGCACCCAGTTCGCGGCGGATGGCATCGGCAATGGCCGAGGCGTGCTGCTGCATCAATACTTCCGACTCGGCCTCGATCATGACGCGCGCCAAGGCTTCCGTGCCGCTGTAGCGAATCACCACGCGGCCGGAGCCATTGAGGTCAGCTTCAGCAGAGCGAATGGCAGCGGCGATGGCGGGGATCGATTCAAGCGGGCGTTTTTCGCGAACCTTGACGTTCACGATGACCTGGGGGAAGACCTTCAGGTCGGCAGTGAGCTCGTCGATCGACCGGCCGGTGCGGACGATAAGATCGAGCACTACGAGAGCCGTAAGGAGGCCATCGCCCGTGGTCGACAGGTGGGGCAGAAGAATGTGCCCGGACTGTTCGCCGCCCAGGGCTGCATTGTGTACCTGCATCTGTTCGAGCACGTAGCGATCGCCGACCGGGGCGCGCACCATGCGGATATCGGAACGCTTCAAGGCGGCTTCGAGGCCCATGTTGGACATGGTGGTGGCAACGACCAGGTCGCCTGTGAGCACTCCGCGGGCTTTCATGTCGCGAGCCGCGGCCAACAGGATGGCGTCACCATTGAGCACGTTGTTTGTCGAGCCGGCCATCATGCAGCGGTCAGCGTCCCCATCCAAGGAGAAGCCAAGCGAGGCGCCGCGGCTTTCTACTTCCCGGGCGACAACGGCCGGGTAGAGCGCGCCGCAGCCATCGTTGATGTTGCGGCCGTTGGGCTTGGTATTCAACAGAGTGATGTGGGCAGAGCCATCGGCATTGAGCTGGCGGAAAAGTTCGGGGGCGATGGCTCCGGCGGCGCCGTTGGCGCAATCGGCAACGATGTTCATCCCGCGCAGATCAAGTCGCGGCACAGAGTGCTTCAGGAACCGAATATAGTCGGACTGAAACTCCGGGTTGTCCTCGACCTCGGGCAGGGAGGCGGGGCCGGGACGGTGATTTAGGGCGGCATGGTGGAGAATCTCCTCTTCCATGGCCAGTTCGAGCGCGTCAGCAAGCTTGAAACCGTCCGCTCCGAAAAGCTTGATGCCGTTGTCAGTCCAGGGGTTATGGGATGCCGAGATCACCACCCCGGCGCTGAAGCCGTGCGTGCGCGCCAGAAACGCGACCGCAGGGGTGGGGACAACGCCGGCGCTTTCCACGTGGGCACCGGCAGCGCGCAGCCCCTCAGCCAGGGTTGCGGCGATCCATGGTCCGGACTCGCGAGTATCGCGGCCGAAGATGACCGCCGGATGCGGCGTCTGGCGGAGAAGCGTATGCCCCAGCGCCAGGCCAACTGCATGGATGGTGGCGGGGTCGAGCGGAGACTGGCCGGCCACGGCGCGAATGCCGTCGGTGCCGAAGAGTTGGCGGGTTGCGGTTGCGGTCATAATCTCGATTCTTTAAAGCTCTTTGCTCCCCAAGACCAAACATCGACACGCGCCATCTCGTTTCGGAGAATGGAACACCGAGCAAGGAGGCTGCTCCCAGCATACCTTAGCGACACCTTACTCTGGCCCTTTTACTTATCGTTGAGACGCCCCAGTCCTGGGTCGTACGGGTGCCGGTCTTTTTCGCAGGTTCGGCCAGGGAGAGCCCTTTCCGCTTTCCACGTTTGGCGATCTGGAGGCCGAAGTTGAGGACTTTGCTCTTCCCTGCCCCCACCCTGGCTCGAGGGAGCCGGCCCTCGATCTCGTTCTCGATCTCGCTCTTGACCCCGGAGCGACCGGATGAGTCCGAGCGTGGGGCCGCCGGTTTTCAGCCGGGGCCGGAAGTGGACTCGACCCGGCTGGTGAAAGTTCCATCGGCAAGGCGGGTTAGGAGCGCGTCCCCGGGATTGAGCTCGGCCGTGGACCGCACAATTTGACCCATTCGATTGAGAACGAGTGCGTAGCCACGGTCGAGCACGGCCAGCGGCGAAAGCGCGTGCAGGCGGGCATCCAGTGCCTTCAGGGTGTTCAGTTGGGCGTGCAATCGGTGCTCCAGGGAGCGATGGAGATGATGGTGGCTGAGCTCGAGCCGCTCGCGCGCCTGGGCCAACGCCCGGCGCGGATCGTGTTGGAGCACGGAGGCGGCCAGAGAGTTGGCTTGATTTTGCCGACGGCGAAGTTGTGTCCCCAGAGCGTTCTCCAGACGGCTGCTTAGCTCGTCGAGCCGTTGAGCCCGGTGACGAATCAGGGTGGCGATGCGCGCTTCGGCGCGACCGATCGGTAGGCGGCTCAGTTGTTGACGCGCTTGCAAAAGCTGGTATCGGGCAGCCCGACCGAGGCGTTGATCCTGAGTGGCGAGATACTCGGCAATTTTGTGCTGGGCTTCGGTGATCAGTTCGGCGGCCGCCGAGGGCGTGGGGGCGCGCAGGTCGGCCACAAAGTCGGCGATGGTGAAATCGGTCTCGTGGCCAATGGCGGAGACGATGGGCAGGCGCGAGGCCGCGATGGCGCGGGCTACGCGCTCGGAATTAAACGCGGCCAGATCCTCGAGCGATCCGCCCCCGCGAGCAAGAACAATGAGGTGGATAAGGTCGGGATCCCGCAAGCAGGCAGCGTTGAGATAGGCGATCGCAGATTCAATCTCCTTAGGCGCCTGGTCGCCTTGAACGGAAACCGGAACCAGCAGCACATTCAGCCCGGAGTGGCGGCGCACGACAATGTTCAGAAAGTCGCGGATCACCGCCCCGGTGGGCGAGGTGACGATGGCCACGGTGCGGGGAAAGGCCGGCAGCGGTTGCTTGCGGTCGGCATCAAACAACCCCTCGGTCCGCAGTCGCTCCTTCAGCTGTTCAAAGGCCAGTTGCAGCGAGCCGGCGCCGACCGGCTCCATGGTTTCAGCAACCAGCTGCATCTGGCCGCGCTGTTCATAGATGCTGACCCGGCCACGGACCAACACATGCAGACCATCTTCGGGGCGGAAACGCAGCAGCGAGGCCTGGCGGCGGAACAAGACAATGGGCAACTGCGCAGCGGCGTCTTTGAGTGTGAAATAAAGGTGCCCGGAGGGGGCGGGACGGAAGTTGGAAATCTCCCCTTCCACCCAGAGATCGCCGTATTCCCGCTCGATCAGCTCGCGCACCTGGCCAACCAGCTCATGGACCGGCCAAATGCGGCGCGCAGAGATGGGCTCCTCGAAACCGAGGTCGAACTGGGGCGACGATGGATCACCTGAGAGCATCCTGTCAGAGAGTCTAATCGCTTTGGATGGCAGATCTCCATTCCCGGGTGTGGCCCCGGGTGTGGAATCGGAGCTTGCTTCCGTTTGCTGCTTGACACCCCTATTTCTCTATGGGTAGTATCCTCCCATGCAGAGTTCTCTAGGGGTTCATTTGCCTGGCACCGAATGACCTGCTGGGGACTCCCGATCTGCTGGCGATCCAGATCGCGCTCAAAAACTCTCTCCCGAGAAGGGCACCCTCGACGGGGATTGAATTGTGGTTCACGCTCTGAGGACACGCGGCCAATCGCTCCGTATTGAGGAAGGATCGCTCTATGCTGAGCTTGATCGGATGGAGCAGAGCAGCCAGAGCAGCCAGAGCAGCCAGAGCAGCCAGAGCAGGCAGAGCAGCCAGAGCAGATCGATCGCCTCAGAGCGGGCAATTGACGCGCGGCCCATGGGCGCGCGAAGGTTACCGGCGCCCTGCGGCTGGACGCATACCGTTGCCCGAAGCTGAGACAAATTTCAAACACCCGGGTCAAGGGCGTTCGCGCCCTTCTGCGTTACCCATAAGGAGCTGTCGATGACCATGTTTCGCCGCGTTCGGAATCTGTTTTCGCGCCCCCGGGTCGACAAGGAAATCGACGCTGAACTTGAAGCGCACATTCAAATGCGCACGGAAGATAACATCGCGAGCGGTATGGCGCGGGACCAGGCGCGACGCGATGCCCGGGTACGATTTGGAAACCACACCGTTTGGAAGGAACAGACCACGGCCGCCGACGCGGCTCTGCTGCTCGAAAGCGTGTGGAACGATCTCGGCTACGGGCTTCGGCAGCTGAAGAAGTCGCCGGGATTTGCGGTTACCGCGATTCTGACGCTGGCTTTGGGCATCGGCCCCAATACGGCGGTGTTCAGTGTGATGAACGGCGTGCTGCTGCGGCCGCTCGCGTACCCGCATCCGGAACGAATCTTCCAGTTGGAAAAGGGGACGGCATCCGGGTCGAGCTATCAGGCATCGGTTCCCTTGTTTCTCAAGTGGCGCCGTGACAACAATACCTTTGAGCACATTGGGGCGTACTCGGTTCTGCCTCAGGGGTTCAATCTTGCCGCCCAGGGCAAACCGGAGCGTGTGCCGGGCCTTCAGGTCAGCGCGGATTTCTTCCGCGTGCTGGGCATCGATCCGAAATGGGGGCGCGATTTCTCGAGCAGCGAAGATCAGGCCGGTTCCGAGCCTGTGGCCATTATTTCAAGCAGCCTTTGGCACCGGCGCTATGCGAGCGACCCGAACCTGATTGGCAATTCGATCACGATTGATGGCCGCTCGTCGACAGTGATCGGCATCCTCCCGGAAGGCTTCAAGTTCCTTGCCACCATGCCTACTTCGGGCGCGATCGAGATATGGACCCCGCTCGAACTTCCCCGAGAAAGCCGCGACCCGGCCAGCATCCTGCAATGCATAGGTCGGCTGAAGGAGGGCGTCACCGGCGAACAAGCAGCCGCGCAGTTGACCATGCTGGGCCGAGAGGAGGCGCGGGAGGTAGCCCCGGCGTTCCCTGCCGACGGTCACGTGACACTCGAGAAGCTCGCACAGCGCATAACGGGCGATACGCGGCCTACGCTTCTGCTGCTTTTTGGAGCGGTTGGTTTCGTTCTGCTGATTGCGTGCGCCAACTCCGCCAACCTGCTGCTGGTGCGCATGAACAGTCGCGCCAGAGACCTGGCCGTGCGCAGTGCTCTGGGAGCAACCAGAGCACGCATTGCGCGGCAGGTGTTGACCGAGAGTCTACTGCTGGCGCTGTTGGGCGGAAGCCTGGGCCTGGCGATTGCCTGGACGAGCAACCGCGTCCTGGTGGCGATTGCTCCAGCGGCCATTGCGCGATCCTCGGATGTGCGCATGGATTGGCACGTGCTGCTGTTTGCCTTGTCTGTTTCGATGATCACGGGAATCGTATTTGGGCTTGTGCCGGCATTGGGGATGCACGGCATGGGCGCAGCCGGGGCTCTGGGCGGCAGTCGATCGCGCGGGGCGACCCCGGGCACAGCTCATCGGCGAATTTCATCCACTCTGGTGATTGCCCAGATGGCTCTTTCGCTGATGCTGATGATGGCTGCGGGGCTGTTGATCGAGAGCTTTTTGAAGTTACAAACTGTAAACCCCGGCTTTGACTATGAGCACGCCGTTACCTTTGAGACCACGCTCCCACTGGCCAGATACGGAAGCCCGGCGAAGCTTGATCAATTCATTCGCGACCTCGCCCAGCGCATCTCGGTTCTGCCCGGCGTCGACAGTGTTGCCGGCTCGAGCAGCTTGCCGACCGGGCCCACCCTCGAATTCCCTTTCGATATTGAAGGCGAATCTCGAACCCAGCCGGGCGAGCCAACCGGGCAGAGCGACTATCTGGTCACCAGTTCCGGCTATTTTCGCGCCATGCGCATTCCGATTCTGAAAGGCCGCGCGCTGGCCGAATCCGATACGGCCGAGTCTCCCGGAGTCGTCGTCATCAACCAGGCAATGGCGTCGAAGTACTTTCCCCATCAGAATCCGATCGGCAAGCGCATTGTGATTGCAAAAACGATGGGGCCCAATTGGGTCGACGTTCCTCGCCTGATCGTGGGGATCTCTGGCGACGTAAAGAATGATTCGCTCGAACAGATTCCGCAGCCTACCATGTACACGCCCTTCTCCCAGTCGTCGCCTCATTTTCTGGCCATTTTGCTGAGCGCGGTGCCGATGCACTGGATTGTTCGCTCGAATAGCGATCCGAAAGACCTGACGCCAGAAATCGAGACGGCAGTGACGAGCATCGACGCGGAAGAGCCGATTGCCGAAGAGCGAACGCTCAACGATTTGATCTCGAGTTCGCTGGCGCGGTGGCGGTTCAATATGCTGCTGGTCGCCACATTCGCGGGCATTGCATTGCTGCTGGCAGCGGTTGGCATCTATGGAGTGATCTCCTACGCTGTGACCCAGCGCACGCAGGAAATTGGCATTCGCATTGCGCTCGGTGCACGGCGGGGCTCAGTGTTCGGGATGGTGTTGCGCCAGGCGAGCCTGCTCGTAGGCTTGGGCGCAGCAGCCGGGCTGGCTGGCGTATCTGTTCTGGGCCGCGTTCTCAAAGGATTTGTCTACGCAGTGAGTGCGGGAAATCCGGGCGTGCTGTTTGCTGTGACCGGCCTGCTGTTGGCCGTGGGCCTGATGGCGGCTTGGAAGCCGGCACACCGCGCAGCTGAACTGAATCCAGTAGAGGCTCTTCGTGGCGAGTAGAGCGGGGCCGGCGTTCGGCCCCCGGGGCGATGCGAGTTTGCGCTACTCGGAGCGCAGTGCCGTGACCGGGTTGACGGTAGCGGCGCGGCGCGAGGGCAGATAGCAGGCAAAGCAGACGGCGGAAACAACGGCCGCAGTGATGACGATATAGGTAAGCGGGTCCATGGGGCTCACGTTGAACAGGATCGACGACATCAGCCGCATGGTGACAAAGGCAACCACCAGGCCACAGGCGGCGCCGATGGCGGCCAGCAGCATGCCTTGCCGGACAAACAGCGAGGTCAGCTGGCCGCGCTGCGCGCCGAGGGCCATGCGGATGCCGATCTCTCGGGTCCGCTGGGAAATAGTGTAGGAGATGACTCCGTAGATGCCGACCACGCCGAGCAGCAGGGCCATCGCGCCGGCAACACAAAGCAGAACGAGAGTAAAGGAGGTCCGCGCCATGGACTTGGTATAGAGTTCACCCTCGGTTTCCGGATCAGCGAGCGGCACACTTGAGTTCACTCCCCAGACCTGCTGCTCGACTTCGCGCATGAAAGCCTGCGAACCGGCGCGCGGACTGCGGATGAGGTAGGCGACACCGCGCTCGAGGTTCAGCTTCTGGCCTGAAAAGTTTTCCGTCATTACGGGCAAGTAAATTGACGTGGGGGCGGGCTGATCGACCCCGTCATCGTGGACATCCTGAACAACGCCCACAATCTCGCGCCAGGTATCGGTAGCAGAGGCTGAACGGAGCTTCTTGCCCAGCGCGTTATTGGGACTCTGCCAGTACTCGCGCGCGAACTCTTCCGAGATCATGGCCACGGGGCGCTTGTCATAGGTGTCGGTCCAGGTCAGATCGCGGCCGGCAACGAGCTTTGTGCCCAGGGTCGAAAGAAATCCTGGCGAGACGTTTTTGAAGCGGCGAATGGGAGGCAGTTTGCCCTCCTCCATGACGTGATCCTGGGCATAGAGCACGTCATTGCTTTCAAAGCCATCGAGAGGAACACCGTTGGCGAAGCCGACCGAAGAGACGCCGGGGATGGCGGCAATTTTATGGCTGATCTCCTCTTCCATGCGGACGACTTTTTCCGCCTGTGCGTCGGGGATTTGCGATTCAGGAATGTAGAAGCGGAAGGTCTGAAGCGACTCCGGCGAACTGAAGCCTGGGTCAACATGCATCAGCGCGCGGAAGGTGCGGATCATGAGCCCGGAGCAGATCAGCAACACCAGCGCGAGCGCCACCTGCACAACCACCAGCACCTTGCGGGCACGATGGCGTTCGCGGCTCTGGCTGAGAGCGCGGCCGCCTTCGCCGAGGCCACTGGTGGCCTTGACGCCGGCATATTTGAACACCGGGATGGCACCGATGAGGATGCTGGTCGCAAGAGCCAGCCCGAGAGTGAACAGAAGAACCGGAAGATCGACGCCGATCTCGTGAATGCGTGGCAGGCCGGTGGGCGCAACAGCGACCAGAACGCGCAAGGCTCCGTAGGCCATGGCCAAGCCGATCAGGCTGCCGGCAACGCCCAGCACCAGGCTTTCGAGCAGCAGTTCGCCGGCCGTGCGTTTCCAGGGCGCACCCAGAGCGGAGCGGATGGCCAGTTCCTGACGGCGGCCTTCGACGCGGACCAGCAGCAGGTTGGCCACGTTGGCGCAGACCACCAGCAGGACCATGGCGATCGAGCCCATCAGAACCCAAAGCACGTTTCCTACATCGCCGACGACGTCCTTTTTCAAAGATCGCAGGTTGGGTTCAAAGTGAGCCTTTACAAAAAGGGCGGGACTGAAGCCGTCGGGCGGGGGAAAGCTGCGCAAGGCGATGGGGATCAGGCGCGCCATGTCCGCGCTGGCCTGCTCGATGGTCACGCCGGGCTTGAGACGGGCGAAGGCGTGATAGCTAAAGTTGCCGAGCTTGGTTTTGCTCTGATCCCACTGGAACGGAGCGATGATCGCCGCATCTTCCTGATCGAGGAAATGGAAGCCCTGGGGCAGCACTCCAATGATCTGGCGCGCTTTGCCGTCGAGGGTAATCGAGGTACCAATCACCCGAGTTGCGCCGCCGAATTTCTTTTGCCAGTAGGCATAGGACAACACGACGGTCGGGGCGCCCGCGGGCGAGTCGTCGCGGCGGGTGAACAGACGGCCGGCAGCCGGGCGAACGCCGAGCAGAGGCAGCGCGCCGTCGGTCACGTCGAGGCCCAAAACATGTTCCGGCTCTCCTGCGCCCGTGACGTTGAACGAGTCACCGGTATAGACACCAATGTCTTCGAAGGCGGTGCCCTGTTCGCGGTTAATGAAATAAAAAGACGGGGCCATGGTCAGATTCGGGATGTTGATGCCGGGGGCACGGTACCAGACACCGGTCAACCGCTCGGGGTCGGGATAGGGCAGGGGCTTGAGAAGCACGCCATCCACCACCGTGAAGATCACGGTGGTGGCGCCAACGCCAATGGCCAGCGTGAGCAGGGTAATCGCTGTGAACATGGGCGCACGGCTCAGCCTGCGCAGAACCTGCCTGAATTGAGCAATCAACATTGCCATGGGGTTTCAATCTCCGGGGTGGTCGAGCTGTGTCTGAGGCTGTTTTCGGTAAGGCATCGAATGCCGTTCTTTACGTTTGAAAAAAGCTTCCGGTTCCAGGGAGGGCGCTATTCAAGGGAACGAGCAGCAAATCTGGAGCCAAACCGCGGCGCCTGAAACGCCTGAATTCCGTGGATTTTAGAAGATTGCGATCGAGTTGGGCGTCCGATTCTGCAAACGGATGTTCGATTTCGGACAGAGCGAAAGCTCAGGAGGCCATGCCGAGGCCGACCAGGTTGGCAGCGGCAATGATGACCAGGATGCCCGCCCAGAGCAGGCGAACAGGTCTTCGGCCAACGCCGGCCCACTCGCCGAGCGCCAGGCCCACCAGGCCGCCGCAGAGCACGTACATGCTCATGTGGAGCATCCAGTTGACGTAGGAAAGTTGCTGCGGGACATTGGCTGCGCCCCAGGCATAAAAGAAGAACTGCAGATACCACAGGATGCCACCGGCTGCGGCAAGCAGGCCATTGCCGACGAGCGTGGCGCGAGGCTGGCCAAGATCGGCGCCGAGGGAAAGACGCTTGAGCGTGGCGAGCCGAATGAAGCAGTAACTGAGGTTCACGATGGCGCCGCCCCCCATGATGATGACGTAGCTGGGCAGCGCGGCATAGAGCGGATTGACGCCAAGCTGGAGCGCGGCAGCTTGCATGGGACGCGCCGCATCGATGGCGAACGACATGCCGGAGGAGAAGACGCCGCAAAGAACGGCGAGCACCAGACCGAGCTTCACATTGAACTCGCGAGAGATGCCGGCGAGCTGGAGTTCTTTCTGATGGCCGGCATAGGAAACGGCAGCCACGCCGAAAAGCGCAACCAAAACTCCCGCCATGGTGAGTTGGCCGCTCGGGGTGACCAGCAGTGTTGCCGCCTGGCCATGCAACAGAGGTGGAATGAGGGTGCCGACAACCAGAGTGACTCCGATGGCCACGCCGATGCCGAGCGACATGCCGAGATGGCGCATGGTGAGGCCGTAGCTCACATTGCCGACGCCCCACATGGCGCCGAAGAGTGCGACCTTGAGCAGAAGATGCGCGCCCATCGAAGCATAGAAGTGGTGAAAATTCGGCAGCAGGAAAAGGCTCACGCCGATGGGCAGCAGGATCCAGGAGAAAAACCCGGCGACAGCCCAGGTTGTTTCCCATGACCATCGCTTTACCTTTTCGATCGGCGCGTAAAAGGATGCGGCAGAGGCCGCGCCGATCAAGTGCCATCCAATGCCGGCAATGATAGACAAGATTGCTTCCTCCCCGGCCATGGCGATCAATCCCGCTGCTCGTGCATCGGAAAATCAACGCCTGGGCTGTGTCTTACTCGATGTCGACCTGAAAACTGTAACTTCCGGAAGGCAATTGGTAGCCGTTCAATCCATCCTGGGTTCGAGGCTTGACCGACGTACTTTCGGCCAGTGGAACACGGCTCAGTTTGTATTTCCTTGCTTCGGCTGAGGTCACCTCGAGCAGTCCGGTCGTGTTTGCGGGGATGATGAGGTGCCACTCGGCCGTCGAACCATCGACCCTCCAGTCGGAGTGAATCGGCCCGAAGGAAGAGGCGTAATCGAAGTTCACCGGCCCGAGGCGAGCATCGAAGACGGGATGAAGCACGATGGTGTGGAAGCCGGCATCGAGAGGACTGGCATCAATGCCTGCCGCATAGCGATAAATCCAGTCGGCTACGGCGCCATAGGCATAGTGATTGTAGGAGTTCATGCTGGGGTCGGCTTTCATCTGGTCGCCATTCCAGCGCTCCCACATGGTGGTTGCGCCGTGATCGACCAGGTAGCCCCAGGAGGGATATTCAGTATTCATCAGCAGCTGGTAGGCCAGTTTTTGGTGGCCGGACTTGGTGAGTTCTTCGAGTAAGTAGGGCGTACCGAGAAAACCTGTGGCCAGAAGTCCGTGATTGGCTTCGATCTTATCGGCCAGCTTTTGTGCGGCCTGGGCGCGAACCGATTGGGGAACAAGATTCATGTGCAGCGCCAGCACGTAGCCGGTTTGGGTATCCTCGGCAAGGTTTTTGGCGTTGGGTGTCTTCGCGTCGAATCGGGATCGACCATGGTCGGCGCCGGCGACCAAACCGTCCTCGCGCACGAACTTCCGTTCGAAGGCGGCGCGAATCTTTTTGAACTGATCCGCGTATTTCTGCTCGTCCTCGGTACGGCCGGTGGCATGGGCCATCTGCTGCATCAGGGTTGCATCGTAGGCCCAGTACGCGGTAGCGATGAGCGCGTAGTCGGTCTTGCCTTCAGGAGAGAGCCAATCGCCGAATCCGATCCCAGACTCATGCACCCAGAGCCCGTCAGGATTATTGGCTTCGATGGCGTTCAAGTATTTCTCCATCGCCGTCCAATTCTGTTCGATGATGCTGGTGTCGCCGGTTTGGAGCCACGAGGTCCAGGGAATGATGACGCCGGCATCGCTCCAGCCGGCGGCAAAACCGGTGTTGGGCGACCCGGTGCCTGGGGAGTAGATTCCGAAGTAGGGCGAGCCCACCTGCGTGCCGCGCATGTCACCGCCAAATTTTCGCGAGAAGGCGGCCAGGTCCATGTTGTAGGTTGCCGTGCGCCAGAAGACTTCGGCATCGCCCATCCATCCCAGACGCTCGTCGCGCTGCGGGCAATCGGTGGGGATGCCGACAAAGTTCGATCGCTGGCCCCAGACAATGTTGCTCCATAACTGATTGATCAGGGGACTGCCGGTTTCAAGCTTTAGGGTGAAGGGCGCGTCGGTGTGCAAGACAAGGCCGGAGACGGACGTCAGCGGCGGCGCTTGGGCGAGACCGGTGATCTCCAGATAGCGAAATCCGTGAAAAGTAAATTGCGGCGTGAACTCTTCCGGCCCCTGTCCGCTGAGAACAAAGCGATCCGTAACCTTGGCGGTGCGCAGATTATCGGTGTAGATGGTGCCATCGCTGTTGAGGATTTCGGCAAACCGGACCTCAACCACCGTTCCCGCGGAGCCTTCAAGACGAAGCCGCTCCACACCGGAAAAATTCTGGCCGAAGTCATACACAAAGACGCCGGCTTTGGGCTCGCTGACTGATTTCGGCTTCAGCGCGCGCTCCACACGGATGGGCTGGAAGTCCTCGGCTTCAATGGCGATTGCTTGGGGCTCGATGACGGCCGCCGGCTGCCATGGGCCGGGGTCTGCCTGCTCGTTCTGGATTTCTCCGTCGTAGAGCTCGGAGTGAAGAATGTAGGAAGGCCGCGCCTGCCAGGTACCGCTGGTCGCGACCCACTGGACTGTGCCATCGGTGTGTTCGATGCGAAGCTGGGCCTTGAGCGCCGGCGGTGTGTCGCCATAGTTATTGGGCTGCTGGAACCATTCGAGAGGGGTCTGGTACCAGCCCGGCGCCAGCAGGGCTTCAATCGTGTTCTCACCGGCCGTCAGCTGTCGGGTTACGTCATATATTTGATACTTCACATGCTCGCGATAGTCACTCCAGCCAGGCGCGAGCATCTGGTCGCCGACGCGGGTGTGGTTCAGGAAAAGCTCGTAATCGCCCAACGCGGTTGCATAGAGGCGGGCGGATTTTACCGGCGTGCTGAGATCGAATTCATGATGGAGCGCCTTGACCGAGTCTGGAATCCAGGGATGTCCGAGCGGCCCCGGATGGTCGGGGCCATGAGGCAACGACCCGTCGACGGACGGCTTCCATGCCTCGTCGTCGAAAGACTCCTGCTGCCAGCCATTGGCGGCGTGAATGGCGGTCTTCCAGTCGGTTCCGCTCGAAAAAGCCTCTCGAGTTCCATCCGCGTATTCGACGATCAGTGTAGCAATCATCGGCGTGGGGGCCTCGTCGTCCGGGTCCGTGACGTAGTGGACGGTTTCAATCGCGATGGTGTTGGTGCCCGGCCGCACGGCTCCGGTGGCATCGGCGCGCACAAACTTCTTCCACGGCATCTGCTTGTAGGGCGGAAAGGGATTGGCTCTGAGTAACTGCGCCCCGTTCACCCAGGCAGATACGGTGTCCCGGCCGGTGGCGTAGAGGGAAGCGCTCTTGACGGGCTTCGATACGGTGATGGTCCGACGATAGGCGACATTTTGCTGGCTAGCCTTTTCAGCCCCCAGAGCTTTGCTGTCGGGACTGGCGATCCAGGCCGCTCGAGCGTGACGCACGGCGTCTTCTTCCTGGGTTTCATAGCCGATCCACAGGGCGCGCCAGGAATTCTGATCCATCAGACCGGTCTCCCACCAGGTGGTTTGACTGGCTGGATAGGGCTGGCCATCGGCGCCCCACACCTTGACCTGCCACGCGTAGCGGGTGCTGGGCTGGAGCGGGGCGCCGGAGTAATGCACATTGATGGATGCGTCGGACTCGACGCGGCCGCTGTCCCAGATGTCGGCCTTGCCCTGACTCAGCAACTCAATGCTGGAGGCCACCACCACCTGGTACGCCGTCTGTCGGGCGCCCTGCGCCTGGTCGCTCAGTTGCCAGGAGAGGCGCGGCGCCGGATCATCGATGCCGATGGGAGTGGCCAGGTCGTCGACGCGGAGTTCCACCGGCCCTCGTATGGACAGGGGCGTCGTTTCAATTTGAGCCTGGGCCAACGAGCCGGCGGGAACCAGGCCGCCAAGCAGGCAGCCGACGAGCCAGAGTAGGAAACTGTTAT
>DATDLS010000150.1:0-25652 GCA_036519195.1 Occallatibacter sp.
GAGCACGAAGACCAGCTGCGTAAAGCTCAGCAGGCTTTGAGCCGTAAGGAGAAGTACACGAAGAACTGGAAGAAGGCGAAAGCCGAGGTCCAGCGCATTCACGCCCGCATTGCCAACGTTCGTCTGGACTTCCTGCATAAGACTTCTACCCCCATCAGCAAAAACCACGCGATGGTTGTCATGGAGAATTTGCAGGTGCGCAATATGTCCCGATCTGCCGCCGGCACTGTCGAACAACCCGGTAGGAACGTCAAGCAGAAAACCGGACTCAACAAGTCCATCCTCGACCAGGGGTGGGGAGAGTTTCGCCGGCAATTGAAATACAAGATGATCTGGACTGGCGGCCTGTTGGTCCCGGTTCCACCACAAAACACCAGCACTACTTGTCCTGGATGTGGACATATCTCCAAGGAGAACCGCAAGAAGCAAGCGCAGTTTACTTCTGTCGAGTGCGGCTTCTCTGAGAATGCCGACCTGGTCGGCGCCATCAACATCCTAAGGGCGGGATACGCCCGGATCGCCTGCCAAGTGAACCCTGAACTAGGGGGTCATCAACAGGAACCCACCTCCATCGCGGCTTAGCCTTGATGGTAGGAATCCCCTCAGTCCTTTAGGGAGGGGAGGATGTCAATGAATCGCCGTCTTGCTGCGCTCTGGATTTACGCGCTGTGATTGATCGGGTGGCCGCGCATTGACTTCCGTCGCCTCCCTGACGGGAGGCCGACTCCCAGGGCGGAGCTCGATTGGTTTCATTCGAGTCGCCTGGGGTGGGTTCCGGTTGCTGACGGCTCTCGAAAATCGACCGTCGCGTACGATTTTCATCCATAGGGATGGGCCGCCCGAGGCCCATGCAGGCCCATGTTAGCTCCTAGTTCGGATGAATCTCCACGATCGTGATTTGATCGCTGATCGTGAGACTCGCCGAGTATCCATTCATCGTCAGGTTGTTCGCCGTGACATTGCCGTTCGAATCGAATTGGTAGCCCATCGTAGTTGCGTACGCGCCGTTTAATTTGAGGCCAATGTTTTCGGGCGTCACCTTGATCGGCGTGACGTTTACCGGATTCCAGCTCGGCTCCTCAAGCCACAGGACAAGCCAATACGAACCGTCGCTCTTCTCAAGCAGCAGATGATTCAGATTGGAATCTCCGCCGGAGATCAAGTAAGGTAGCGCCCCAGGAGTGAATGCAGGGCCACTATCAGAAAGCGTGGAGAGGAGATTTTTTAGAGCGGTGAAGGCCGGCTTTGGGCTCAGATCGCCATTCAGCAAGCCATAGCCCGGCGAAGAGACCTCATCGATCAACTCGTAGAGAAAGGTCTTTTCAAATCCGTGCATGTAGGCCAGAAGCAGAGTGCGCGGCGTATAAGAAGCCTCAACGTTTTCCGGCAAGGTGAATGGCGTGGTGGTCGCTGACGAGGCGACATAGCCGGTCTCGGTGATTTCTGACCGCGCGCCGGGACCATCAATCGCGGCCTGATTGAGCCACCAGTTAAAACTGCCGTAACTGTTGCCTTCGGCGTCTTCAGCGCCCCAGCCGTTGCTGCCGGGATTGCGGCCGCCGAAATAAATATGCAGATTATTGACCGTCATCTCCGAGTCGAGATTGCCGGCCACTGAGTATGAATCCTGCTGCGTGAACGACGGCCCCAGGACCGGCACACCCAATGCCTTGCCGGCTGCGTGCACGGTGGGCAAAAAGGCGACGACGTTGTCCACGGCCCCAGCTCCTGTGCCATTGCATTGCCCTGAAATGTCGCACTCGTTTGGTGCTTCCAGCGAATCCATGTCGCGCACCATGGGCGCAAATTGCTGAATGGCCTCAGGTGTTGTGGACAAAACATAGGGAACGACGTAGTCACACTTGATTCCCGCAGCCCCCAGCTGTTGATGTGCCTGCACAATGGGTGAAGACGCCGGCCACGGATAGTAGCCATCGCGGATGTAGTGAACGCCCAATGATTCGAGCGCACTGAGAATTTTGGGGAACTCCGTGTAATACGGAGTATCGGTATAGCTCAAATGCGTTACCACGCCCACACTGCCGACAAACGAAACCGCTGAGGAAGCCTGCTCGGTCGGCAACGTGATGATGGGCTCCGGAGTCGGACTGGGGGGATTGGCGGGAGGATCGGCGGGTGGACTGGCCGGAGGATTGGGCGGTGGGCTCGAGGGCGGATCGGATGGAGGATTCGGCGATGGCGGGTCGGTGGGTGTCGAAGGCGAATTCCCCGTGGCCGACGAGGCCGATACATTTCGCGCGTTGCAACCGGGCAAACCACTCAACAATGTCCCTGCAGCGAGACAGAGGAAGAGAAACCAGCGAAGACTTTGCGCCACACCGCGTCGCGAGCGCACCAATGGGGTTCCGAGCCCCGGAGCAGCGATCGCCAACCGATGGCCAGCATTGAAGTTCTTCTTGTCGGAAGAAGGCTTCGGAGTCTCAGCGTGGTCTGGACACGGCCCGACCGGCTTGGCTGCCTGCGAACAAAAATATCTCACCAGTAGTTATGTTCCTTAGAAAGCGGAAACACGACAAAGAGTGAGATCTCAGACGTGGCGGACCGCGTATCGGTGAAGTTGACCCTAAACGTTCTTTGGGGATGATCTAGATATAGACCAGGAGTCATAGATGCACAATGGCAGGTATCTGCCGTTGTGCCTGATCGGTGGCGATGAGCCCGGGACGCAGATGAGTCATGCCCGGACTTTGTTGAGCAAATTGACCTTTCCCAACCTGCTCGCCCAACCAGTTGACTCCCATGTTCGGCTTCCCTGCGGCTTGATGCCGGGCGGAGAGTGACTTCCCTTGCCCGCACTACAAAATCAAAATACCTATTTTTACTATAGGTATTTTGATGTATCATGCTCCTATGGCTAAGAACCCGGAACACCGCGATCTTTTCCCCGGCGCTCTCGAAATCATGATCCTGCAGTCGCTGCGTTTGAAACCGATGCATGGCTACGCGCTTGTGAAACACATCAAGCAGGTTTCAGAGAATCTGTTGCAGGTCGAAGAAGGTTCTCTGTATCCGGCGCTGCAAAGAATGCTCAAGGAAGGCTGGCTCGAAGCAGAAGCCGGAACTTCGGCGAAAGGTCGCCCAACGCGGATTTACCGGCTCACCGATGCGGGTATCCGGCATCTCGACGAGGAAGTGATCAGCTTCGAGAGAATGTTCTCTGGTATCACCCGCGTACTCGCCGTTGCCAGAACATAGGAGGTCCATCATGCGACTGCTCTCCCGGCTCTTTTCCCGCCGCCGCCGTTATGACGACATCTCTGTCTCGATTGAGGAACACATTGAGGAGCGAATCGAGGAACTGCTGGCCGACGGGCTCACCCGCGCGCAAGCTCAACAGACGGCGCGACGCGAATTCGGCAATGCGGCCCTGATTGCGCAGCGCAGCCGTGAGGTGTGGCAATGGCCGCTGCTCGAAGCGCTCGTGGCCGATCTGAAGTTCGCCTGGCGGCGGCTGCGAAAATCCCCGGGATTTTCCGCAACCGTTCTTCTCACGCTGGCCATTGGCATTGGCGCTAACACGGCGGTCTTCAGTGTGATCAACAGTGTGCTTCTGAAACCGCTGCCCTACCCTCGCTCCGAACAACTGGTTGCCTTGTGGCTCAACGCTCCGGGCGCAAGCGGGCTGGCGAATTTCAATAGCGGCCTTCAGCTTTCCTCCTCGATGTACCTCACCTTCTCCCGGCACAGCACCAGCTTCCAGTCGATGGGCGTGTGGACCGCGCGCTATGCCAATGTGACCGGGATCGCGCAGCCGGACCAGGTCAACGCCGCTTTCGTCAGCGACGGCGTGCTCGAAGCGCTCAATGTGCCGCCCGCTTTGGGCCGTTGGTTTTTATCCTCGGACCAGGATCCGCACGGCGCGAAGACCGTGATCCTCAGCTATGGCTACTGGCAGCGCCAGTTTGGCACTGACAGCAATGTCATCGGCCGCAGCATCCAGGTGGACGCGCAGACACGCACCATCGTCGGCGTCATGCCGCGCGGATTTCGCATGGTCGATCAGGACTTCGATCTGTTGATCCCAGTCGCGTTCGATCCCGCTCAACAGACGCTGGCTGGATTCGGCTTTGCCGGAATCGCGCGCCTGAAACCGGGCGTCTCGCTGGCCCAGGCTGACGCAGATATTGCGCGCCTGCTTCCGGCATGGATGGACTCCTGGTCGAACGGCCCTGGCACCAATCCGCATTATTACGAAACGTGGAAAATCACGCCCAACTTCCGTTTGCTCAAGCAGCAGGTGATCGGCAACGTAAGGAACATGCTGTGGACGGTCATGGCCACTGTCGGACTGGTCATGTTGATTGCCTGCACCAACGTGGCCAACCTGCTTTTGGTCCGTGCCGAATCGCGGCATCAGGAGCTTTCCATTCGCGCGGCGCTCGGCGCGGGCCGTGCGCGCATCGCCGGTGAACTGCTCATCGAAAGTATCCTGCTCGGCCTCATCGGCGGCGCGCTTTCGATCGGCGTAGCCGAGGCGGGGCTGCGGCTTCTGGTGGCTATTGGTCCCGCCGATCTGCCGCGCCTGAGCGAAGTCTCCCTGGACTGGGGCTCGTTCCTGTTCACTTTCGCTCTCTCGATTCTCTCCAGCCTGCTGTTCGGCTCCATTCCCGCTTGGAAGTACGCTCGGGCGCAAGCCTCAGCCCAAGCCTCAATCATGATGGGAGGCGCAAACCGCACCGCGAGCGCGAGCGGCGCGCAACAGCGCTCCCGCAGCGCGCTGGTCATCGCGCAGGTAGCCATGGCGCTGGTTCTGATGGTGAGCGCCCTGCTCATGATCCGTACCTTCTCCGCCCTGCGAAACGTGGAGCCCGGCTTCACGGATGCCGCGCATGTACAGACCATGAATATATGGATTCCTGCGTCACTTGCTGCTGATCCCCACACGGTCTCGCGCATGCAGAGCGACATCGCCAATCGACTCGCCGCCATTCCAGGCGTCTCCTCTGTCGGCTTTGCTGCCGCACTCCCCATGTACGGATATGACGCGAACTGGGATATAGCCGCTGTCGAAGGCAAGAGTTATCCGGGCGGAGAGCCGCCCCTCAGACTCTTCAACTACGTCTCACCCGGATACTTTCAATCACTGGGCACAAACCTGGTCGCCGGGCGCGACTTCACCTGGGACGACCTCAACAATGTTCGGCCAATGGTCATCGTGTCGGAGAACTTCGCGCGAGAGTCGTGGGGTTCGGCTTCGGCAGCCATCGGCAAGCGGGTCCGCAAATACTCCTCCTCTCCCTGGCAACTGGTCATTGGAGTTGTGGAGGATGTGCGCGCACACGGCGTGGATGAAAAGTCACCGGCCACCATCTATTGGCCGGCAATGTTCTACGATCGTTACCAGACCCCACCCGTGGTAGACGGTCTCAGGCTTGTAGCATTTGTTCTGCACAGCAACCGGACCGGCACAACAAGCTTCCTCTATCAGATGCAGAAGGCCGTTTGGTCCGTCAACGCAAACCTGCCATTGGCCTCGGTCAGTACGATGCTGTCGCTTTACGGCCAGTCGATGGCGCGGACCTCGTTCACGCTGGTCATGCTTTCCATTGCCGGCACGATGGCGCTTGCACTGAGCATCATCGGCATCTATGGAGTTATATCGTACTCGGTAGCGCAGCGCACGCGCGAGATCGGCATCCGGCTGGCGCTGGGAGCCGAGAGGAGTGTGCTCGAATGGATGTTCGTTCGCTCCGCGCTTGGGCTCACGGGAATGGGCGTCGTGTTGGGGCTGATGGCAGCCGCCGCGCTGATGCAGCTTATGAAGGCACTCCTGTTCGGTGTCAGTCCGCTTGATCCGATCACCTTTACCGTTGTGCCGCTCGTCCTGGCTGCTGCTGCGGCGTTTGCCAGCTATCTTCCGGCACGCCGTGCCGCCACGGTCGATCCTGTTGTAGCGCTCAGAGCCGAATGACGGTTCCCTGCATAGGGAATTTTGAGCCCGTGCGCCTGGCAATCGGGGAATCGGGGTCCGTTCGCCCGGGCGGACGAGACCTCGAAACCCGACGTATGGTCAAAAACTTTCTGCGCGATTGCTGACGGGCCAAATCACGGTTGGGCCTCGACTGCGGTCAGCCTTTCCCAATCCGCCGGCGAGTCATTGGCTGACGTATCACTCGTAGTGTTTTCTGTCGCCGACCTGCGGGCTGAAGGACTGAAATCTCGCCCAACCGGGGTGAGAATCTCCGGGCGAAGAAGATTTCCAAGAGACTCGAAGAGCTTGTTCGAGGCCTCTCAACCATGCCGCCTCTCAATTTGGGTTCAGCTTGATTCATCGGGCCGAACGGACCCGCCCGGTGTGGATCGAATGCATCCGGCCGGCATGGCCCGAAGAGAGACGGCTCGCCTGTGCCCCTGTTTATGCTTCGCCATGCACTTTCGCGGCGCCAAACCGAAAATTCGGCGCCGCGTGATTCCCTACTTCTTTCTCGCAGGACTCTTCTGTTCCCTGCTTGATGCCGGTTGATCCCGGTGCGGTAGATGGGCGATCTCGTATCAGCCGATCTGGGCACACTGGCGTCGAGTAGACTTCTCTAGAATCATTCTGGGAGAACCAGCTATGCTGAACCGGCGCAATTTTCTAAAGACCAGCCTCACGGCAGGAATCGGAGTCGTCCCGCTGAGTTCGGCGCTGAAGGGTCTCGATGGCGCATCACTCGAAACGCCCCCCGCAGGAGATATAGATGGGGCAGAGGTGGAAGTCGTCTCGCTCCCGCAGCGCTTAGCTCCAATCGATCCCTCTGTCCTGCCCTGGGAGCGGACGATCCGACGCATAGGACAGACCAACTTCACTGAGTACGACCCCGCCGTCATGAACGTGGAGCAGTGGGCTGACTACTGGCACTCGGCCAAAGTAGACATTGTTTTTGTCAGCGTTACCGGGATTCTGGCCTTCTATCCTTCCAAGGTGAAGTTCCACCGCCACGGAAAATTCCTGCGTGAGCGCGACCTTTTCGGCGAATGCGTGAGGGCGGCAAAGAAGCGCGGAATGCGCGTGGTGGCGCGCATGAGTCCTGATCTTAACTGGGCAGATGCGCTCGAAGCGCATCCGGAGTGGGCCATGCGGCGCCAGGATGGATCGGTCGTGCATAGCGGCGAAGACCCTCGCTTGTTTCAGACTTGCATGTTCTCCACCTACATGGACGATTATGTGCCGGCCATCATGCGCGAGGTGAACTCGCTCTATGATGTGGATTGCTTCTATACCAATGGCTGGCCTCCGCTGGGCAGTCTGCCGGTCTGCTACTGCTCGGCCTGCAGCAAGCTGCCCGCGTCCGGCACGCCGGCCTATTGGCGTGTCTTCACCGACCGCGTTATCGAGTTGTGGCAGAAATATGACGCGATTGCCAAGGAGAAAAGGCACGATAGCTTCTTCTTTGCCAACTCGGGAGGCAACGTGCGTGGCGGACCGAATCTTGATCGCCTCGGCAAAGTTGCCGCATGGTTCCAGGCTGACAATCAGGGTCGTACGTACGATGACGCAGCCATCTGGGGCTGCAGCCTGCAAGGCCGTGTCTGCAATGCGGTCCTCGATGGCAAAGTTGCCGCCAACGTCACCGCCGCTTACTCGACCGGCAACCCAGGTTGGCGCAACGTTTCAAAGAGCGCGGCCGAATCCAGGATGTGGCTGTCAGAGACGCTGGCCAGCGGCATGGTGCCATACTTTCACTTTGTCGGTGCGGAAAACGGATTTCGGGAAGACCGCCGCTGGCAGCAGGTCGGTACGGACAATTTCCGTTGGACCGCGCAGCATGACGCACATCTAACGACGCGCCGGTCCATTGCAAACATCGGAGTCGTGATTGGGCAGAGCACCCAGCTTCTTTATCCGGGACCAGCTTCGGCGCGCTCCCACACGTACATGCATGAAACAACGCAAGGCATTTACGATGCGCTGCTCGAGGGCCGCTTCGCCTTCGACTTTGTCCACGAAGACCGCCTTGAACCCGAGCGCCTGGCCAAATATCGCGCCCTTCTGCTGCCCAATGTCGCCATACTCAGCGACAGTCAATGTCAGAGCCTCCGCGAATACGTGCACGCAGGCGGATCACTGATGGCCAGCTTTGAAACCAGCCTTTATGATGAGAACCTGAATGCACGCGCTGATTTCGGCCTTGCAGATCTGATGGGGGTAAGCAAGGCCAGCGATGCCGTCGGTACTAACGGCAACCCATATTCGGCGCGCATCGAACCGTCGAACACCGGCCAGCAGCACGACCTCCTGCAAGGTTTTGGCAATACCGACTGGATTGCCGGCGCTCAGAATCGTGTGCCCCTCAAGCCCGTTGCGAGCCCGTTGCTCACGGTCGTTCCCGGCTTCGTGCGCTATCCTCCGGAACTGGCCTACCCGGAGCATCCGCACACCAATGAGCCGGCTGTGGTTTTACGAGAGTCCGGAGCAAGCCGCACGGCATGGATTCCGGGAGACATCGAGCGCACCTACTGGCTTACCGGACACGGCGATCTTCTGCAATTGCTGTACAACACAATCCGCTGGGTCAGCCACGATGAGCGTATTGTCCACCTCGACGGCGCCGGGTTGATTGAGATGTTCTGCTGGGAGACATCTCCGGGCTACAGCATTCACTTGCTCAACTACACCAATTCCAGCGCTCATCATGGCTGGCTGCGGTCGGTCGAGCCGCTGGGCCCGCAGAAGTTGACGATGAAACTTCCCTTCGGCATCACGGTGAAGTCGGTTGAACTTCTCAAAGCGGGCCAGAGTCCTTCGTTTGAGTTTGAGAACCAAGTATTGCGGTTCGCTGTTCCCTCCCTGGAAGAGTACGAAGTGGCAGCGATCACGATCGGCTGAATGCGGGCTGCGCCGCCAGACATTAGAGCCCACTCTCACGCCGGCGCGGCCTGACGATTATGCGTGGACTGAAGTGACGGCTGGAGGTCCATCCTGGGTTCCCGTCGCCGGTCCTCGAGTGCGTTTTGATGAAGTTCCCGCGGGCAAGGCCGGGATTCATTGATCGAACCACATCGTCCACCGAACTCCGTGGACAAGGCGCAGCCAATCCCGATGAGTTCATCTCGGACGCTGGGGTCGAGGCCTCCGGGATACCGCTTGGAGGGCCAGCCCTGCGCAGGATAAAAGCGCAATCTCTTGTTTGACGGCCTCTTGGGAGCCACCATGAAAATCTTTCCATGGGACACCGCCAGGGAAAGGATCGTGCCGCTCGATCGGCAAATTGCGACCGCCCTCGAAGGAGGAGTCAGCCGCGCGCATATTTATTGAACCAGTCAATCGTGCGTTGCCAGGCCAGATCGGCCGCAGCCTTGTTATACCGTTCCGGCGTCGCGTCGCAATTGAAGCCATGTACGGCGCCGGGGTAGATATAACCGTCGTGCGGAATGTGCGCCGCGGTCAGAGCCTGATCGTAAGCCGGCCAGGTCGCCGCCAGTCGCGTGTCAAGCTCCCCGTGATGCACCAGAATCGCCGCCTTGATCTTCGGGATGTCCCCGGTGGGAGGAGGACCGCCATAGAACGGCACCGCTGCCGCAAGGTCAGCTCCCAGCCGCGCCGCCAGTAGATTGGCGGTCGAACCACCGTAGCAGAAACCGGTCGCGCCGATCTTTCCCGTGCAATCCGGGCGCGACTTCAACCACGCCGCCGCGGCCGCCATATCCTCGAACATCTTGCCCTTGTCGATCTTGTTGAACAACTGGCCTCCCTTGTAGTCGTCGCCCGGATAGCCTCCCAGAGAGGTGAGTCCGTCCGGCGCAAAGGCCATAAAGTTGGCGAGCGCGAACCGCCGCGCGATGTCTTCGATATGCGGGTTCAGGCCCCGATTTTCATGAACTACGACGATGCCGGCGAGCTTTGCCGGCTGCGCTTCGCGGGTGTCTGCGCTCACGGGCCGGACGAAATATCCCTTGATGCTGCCGTTGCCCTGCGGCGAGGGCACGGTCTCGTACGTGGCCTTGATCCGGTCATCGGTGCGGGAGACCTGCTGGCCGAGAGCGTAATTCGGCATCAGTCCATCGATAATCGTGGCCGCCGCCAGACCGCCTATCGCCAGTCGCTGCACGGCCTCCATAAAGGTCCGCCGGCTGATCTCGCCGTGAATGAAATCATTGTAGAGTTCTATAGCTTCGCTCGGCAGTTTGGGTTCCATCGGTTCACTCCCGTTCGGGATCATACCATCATGCCTGCCTGACGCTGAAGGAGCGGCATACCAGGAGCTGAAACAGGTTGGTTCTCAATAGTGAGCTGGCGATCCGAGGACGGTCGTCGCGGCGATTTGTAGGATGAGTCGGCTTGAGGTCAGGACTTAATTTCAACTTTGGTCCGATGCCATCATCCCAGCGCGATATTCGGATACTTCCCGGGTTCCACCGCTGGACGTTCACGCCGATCGCGAGCGCCAGAGTCATGACGGCGGCAATCGCGAATCCGCGAGTGCGGTGCAGGCTACGCACACCCATGCGCCGATCGGCCCAGATCGACCGAAGCGTCGGCCATCGCCACACTTCACGGCTTCGCTCCTCAACCAGCGCCAGATTCCCAAAAGCAATGCGCGCCGGATATTCAGCCACCTGCGGGCTCAAGCCCTGGTCTATCAACTGCCCCACACGTTCCTCAACATGCAGACGCAATTGCTCCGAGAGATCTTCGAAGAGCTTCAGACGGCCCAAGATGCCCCCATCCAATCCAATGGGGACCTGCTAGGAACTGGCAGGCGAGTTCTCCGGATCCAGGACCAGGGCGATGCCTTCAAACATACGTTCGAAGCTGGAAATCTGCTTCTCCAGGTGGCGAAGTCCAGATGCTGTGATTTGATAGGTTCTGACTCGGCGATTGGTCGAAGAGATGCCCCATTCGGCCTTGACCAGCTTCGCCTTAAGCAGCCTCTGAAGCGCCGGATAGAGTGAGCCCTCTTCCACTTGCAACAGATTGTTGGATCGCTGCTGGATGTGCTGCACCAGCGCATAGCCATGCGCAGGCTGGCGGCGCAGCGATTCGAGGATCATCATTTCGAGCGCGCCGGGGAATAAATCACGTGAAGAAGTCTCAGTCATTTCGATGTGATCACCATAGGCATCGAGTAGAATAGTATTAAGAAGCATTGTCAAGGCCGAATTTGGTTCCTGGGTTTCACGCCGCCAGCCGGCCCAGGATTGGCGAGATCTCCGCCTTACCTGGCTTCGACTGCGGCCGCCATGAAACAAGCCTCGGCGATTTGGGTTAAACCGAGAACGGATCGTATGGATTGGTCGCGACCTCCGGCATGCACTCATTCCAGTGGGAAGCCCAACTGCCACAGTCTTCGCGCAGCAGGATCAAAGGCTTGACCGCCAGCGCACGCTGCGCTGGAATCCACGTGGCCAGTAGCCCAAGCAGCAGCCGGCCAGCACGACGCCGGAGGGGACGAAGGGAGTCCACCGGGTCGCTTGATCGACAACGAATGCGAGAACCTTGGTCGCGAGCAATCCGAACAGCAAACCCGCCGCCGGAGTCGATTGCCGGCAAATTCAAGGAGCACCCGAGCGCTGTCCGCAGGGCTTCGATCTTCGTCGCGCTCAGAGCGATGCGAATTCCCAGTGCGGCAAGGCGCTTGATGACCGATTGGACCAAGCAAGCCTATTGACCACGCAACGCCTTCACGGGATTGACCGAAGCGGCGCGACGCGCGGGGAAAGTGGACGCGACCAGTGCCAAACAGAAGACCGCGGCCGAGGCCAGAATCATCACCAAAGGATCGAACGGGCTCACATGAAAGAGAAAGGACCGAAGGATGGTGGATGCGGCAGCGGAGCCGGCCAGCCCCAGAGCGCATCCGATGGCGGCGAGTTTGAGGCCGGAAATGAGGACAAGACGGATGATGCGCGAACGCGGTGAGCCGAGTGCCATGCGGATAGCCATCTCCTCAACGCGTGAGGCAACGGAAAAGGTGATGACGCTGTAGATACCCAGAATGGCGAGCAATACGGCCGCCAGCGCGAACGAGGAAATGATGACGGTGTTGAAGCGGCGCGAAGCACCGCTCTGAGAGACAACTTCGTCCATACTCTGCACTTGGGTGAGCGGCAGTCGAGCATCGATCGAGCGGACCGAGGCGCGTAGAACGCGTTCCATCTGCTCGGGTGGCAAAGCGGAACGTATCACAACGTAATTGCCGTTTCCGTTGAGATCGGTCGGTGCGGCAAAGGAGCCAATATCCTTTTCAAGTTGTGCGACCGGCTGGTAGAACTGCTCGGCAGCATCGCGATCGGGCGAACCCAGTTTCGCGTCTGCCACCTCTCCGACTACTGTCATCCACGGTGTTGGGGTCTTCTTTGTGCCGATGCGCATCCGCTTCCCGATCGGATCCTGATTCGGCCAGTAGTGCATGGCGAACCCGCGGTTCACGATGACCGCGAGCTGGTTATTGGCATTATCGTCCTCGGTGAAGTATCGGCCGCGAACCAAGGGAATGCCCATGGCCTTGAAGTAGTCGCCGATGACTTGCGAGGGCGAAGCCGAGGTCAGGTCCGGTCCGCGAGGATCGACGTAACCGTCCACGACGAAAGTCTCGATTACGCCCCCGGCAGTAGGCAGGGTACTGGTGAGACCTACGGAGCCGACGCCGGGTTGTTGGCGAAGTTCGAGGAGCAGCTTGTTGTTGAAGGCGTCAATGAGGGCCTGGGTGGAGTACTGCTTCTCGGGCAGTGCGTAGACTCCCGTGACGACGTGGTCAGGACGGAATCCGAGATCGACCGCACCCATGTTGCTAAAGCTGCGCAGCAGCAAGCCGGATGCGGTGAGCAGAACAAGCGCAATCGCGATCTCGGCAACCACGAGCGACGAACGCAGGCGCGCGTGGCTACTGCCCAGCGAGCCACTGCGTCCGCCATCTTTGATGGCCGCATTCACATTGGTTCGAAGTGCGGCGAAGCCGGGTACCAGTCCCGAGAGGGCACCGGTAATGAGCGCCAGCAAGAGCGCGAATCCAACCACCGCCCCGTCAAGCCTGATTCCGTTCATCAGCGGTAATGTTTCCGGCAGAAGACTCTTCCCGATGGCGAGTGCAAGCGCCGCGAGTCCGATGCCGAGCAGGCCGCCCGTCATGGCGATGACGAGAGATTCCAGCATGTTTTGCCAGAGCAACGTGAGTGCGGGCGCGCCGATGGCCAGGCGGACGGCAGTTTCACGCCGGCGTCGAATTGCGCGGACCAGCAAAAGTCCAGCCAGATTGAAGCAAGCGATGAGCAAAACGACGGTGACAGCAAGGAGGAGCACACGGAGAAGAGGCCGGGTCCGCACCACGGTGATCTGCTGCAATGGGTAGACCACCGGCCGAATGTGGAAGTTCGATAAATCGGCCGGATAACCACGCATGATCTGCTGCGCGACACGTCCCGCATCGTCCTCGGCCTGAGCCGCGGTGACCCCGGGCTTGAGCCGCCCGACCAGATTTAGATACCAGCTCCCGAAGGCCTCGGGAGAGAGTTCTTGAGGAGACAGGCTCATCGGGACCCAGAGTTCGCTGCGACTGAGACGCCCGGGAAAGAGCGGAAATTCGAAGTTCCGCGGCATCACACCGATGACCTCATAGGTTTTTCGATCGAGCTGAATCCTTGCCCCCAGTATGTTTGGATCGCCGTTGAAGCGGTCCTTCCACGTGGCATAGCTCAGAACCGCGACCTGTTGTTTCTGCTCATCCTCCTGCCGAGTGAAGACGCGGCCCATCAGCGGCGCGACGCCGAGAGCGGAAAAAACCGCGGGCGACATGCGCGCGCCGTAGATCTGCGCGGGTTGGCCTCTCCCGGAGAGTTCATAACTGGTCCCCCCATAGCCGCCGAGGCTCTGAAATGCGCGCGTGTCGCGCGGATAGACGACAACCTCAGGGCCGGTGACGGGCCCCGAATCGCGCCGGCCCCAGTCTGTGCCGTTGACCTGATCGCCCAGGGTAACAAGGCGGCTGGGATCGGGAAACGGCAGCGGCCGCAGAAGAACCCCATCCACAATCGAGAAGATGGCGGTTGTGGCTCCGATTCCAAATGCCAAAATGAGCACTGCAGTTAAAGCAAATCCTGGAGACTTCAGAAGTTGCCGCAAGACCAACTTCAGATCGGAAAGAATTCTCACCCTGGGACTCCTTGAAGATCAGCTAGCCATTGGACGCCATGGCGTGATGTCCGTTTGTTCTGATCAAAAGGATTCATGGCGAGGGTCTGCGCCGGGACAGGGAAAGGGATGGGAAGGGGGCAAGGTAAACGACCCTGAAGACGGCGGCCGGCGCGATGCCCGGGGCGTCTTCCGAGAGGGGAAACACTTGCATGGCCATTCTGGGTTTCGCCCGAAAAACTTCCCATTGCAGCGGCCCGGTGCGTCAAGGTCCGGCTAGCTCCATTTCCTTGTTCAGTCGTGCATGCAGCCGCTCGCTGAATCCAGCCGGCAATTCAAACACCCTCTCGTCTGCCACCAGCACCACCACGTTGCGCGTCGAATCAAGAACTGCCGAGCAGATTTCGCATGTCTCCAGATGCTTGTCGATCTCCGCGCGCAGGGTCGCATCCACCTCGCCGTCAATATAGGCGGAGATGAACTGCCAAACGTGTTTGCAGTCGATTCTCATGGCTTGAACCACCCAAACCGGCTCTTGCGTTGCGGTGCGAACTCCTTGAGCTGCGGCGCCAGATCGCGCTGCAGCAATGCGCGCGCCCGATGCAGCCGTACCTTGACCGAACCCTCGGTAATCCCCAGCGCGGCAGCCGTCTCCCGGACGTCCATCTCTTCGATGTCCCTCAGCAGCACGACGTTACGGTAAATCCCCGGCAATCCGTAAATGGCCTTGCGCAGAATGGTCCCCAGTTCCTGCCGCTCCAGGGTCTCTGACGGGATCTCCCTCCAACTGGTCAGGATGGCCGGCGTGTAGTCCCCGCTCTGCTCATCGATCTCCGCTTCGAGCGATTCCTCGCGCCGAGTGCCCGCCTTGCGCAGCCGGCTCAGCCCCTCGTTGCGCGCAATTGACAGCACCCAGGTCCGGAATTGCGAGTCGCCGCGGAAGTTCTTCAGATTCAAATAAACCTTGACCGCGGTATCCTGCGCGGCTTCTTCGGCCTCGGTTTCGTTGCGCAAAAGCGACATCAGCAGAAAGAAGATAGAGCGCTCGCAAGGCCGAATCAGGTCGTGGAACAACTCCCGCTCGCCAGCCAGGATGCGGCGAATACAGTCGGATTCGAATTCGGGATTCTGCGCTGTCATGGTCGTGCTCGTGTCTGGGGCTGTGCCGGCTGGAAACCGAACTGGAGACTTGGATCGCCCTCTTGCGCGCCGCCTCCTGCTCATCTCTCTGAAAAACGCTCAAGCGCCCAATTCTAGCCGAGCCCTCAAGACGGCTGAAAGGTACAATTTCATGCGCAGAGAAAGAGCAATTGAGCAGCAAATTGGTAGCATCGATCGCCGATCGGGCCGTTTTAAACGACTCAGCCGACTCGTAAGTCATTTGCCGTCAACAAATCATCCCGATAGCGCCTCCCGTGGAATGGATTGGCAACCGCACCACCGTCCAATTTGCTCTGACTGGATTGAATCTCGTGCTCCACAGCAACCTGCACCTTCCTAAAATCGGAATTCGCGCCTAAGGTCGAGACGATCTCCCTACCGATCACCAGGGAGGCTGTCGCCGCCGGAGAAGGCACGTTGCAAACGTGGAGAATACGATCCTGACTGGCAAAATGGAAATCGTCCAGTAGGTTGCCGGATCGATCCAACGCCTGAGCGCGCACCCCGGAGCCGCCGGGCTGAATGTCCTCATCCGTCAGAGTTGGCAAAAGTCTCTGCAGCGAGCGCGTAAAGGCTTTCTTACTCCAGGAGCGGTAGATTTCCCCCATACCACTGCCCCAGTGCCGAACAGCCATCTTCCAAAAGCCAGGGAACAAGGCCGTCGAAACTGTGTCCGCGACATCGAACGAGGTCCGGCGATACCCCTCGCGTTTAAACGAGAATACCGCGTTCGGCCCCGCTTCCACGCTTCCGTCGACACGCGTGGTGAAGTGCACGCCCAGGAAGGGAAACCGCGGATCGGCAACAGGGTACACCAGGGCTTTGATGAGATAGCGCTTGGAGGGCAGAAGCTCATAGTATTCACCGCGAAACGGGACGATGCGCAGGCCAAGACTGGCGCCTGCCATTCGGGCGATCACATCACTCTGCAACCCGGCGCAGTTCACCACGAAGCGCGCACGCACGAGCCCCGAAGCGGTTTCGAGCACAATTGCGCCGGTTTCACGCACGATGTTCTGGACTCGATAGCCGGTAAGAACTTCGCCCCCGCCCTTCTCGACAAGCTCCCCATACTTGGCCGCGACCATGCGGAAGTTTGTTATGCCTGTACCAGGCACCTGGATACCGCGTATGCCCGATGCAAAAGGCTCGATTTCGCGGATTTGCTCGGAATTCAACTCCCGGAGGCCATCGACTCGGTTCTCGCGCCCGCGGCGTAGAAGCTCATTCAGGCCAGCCAGTTCGTGCTCCTCGGTTGCAACAATGATCTTGCCGCAAATTTTGTACGGGATCGAGTGCTCCTGGCAAAAACGAACCATGGCGTTTTTGCCCTCGACACAAAGTCGAGCCTTCAGCGAGCCCGGCTTATAATAGAGGCCCGAGTGCATCACGCCGCTATTGTGTCCGGTCTGATGAGAAGCGACCTCGCTTTCCTTATCGAGAACGAGGACCTTTAACCGAGGATGAGCGCGGCCGAGCTGCAGGCCGACGGCAAGCCCCACGATTCCGGCCCCAATAATTGCGACATCGCAATGTCGATCTTTCATCGCCGACACAAGCCCTTCTTTCCGGTTACGAGGGATTTGCGGCCAACCGACCGCGAGCACTGAGGTAGTTCTCCAACCCGTCGCGCCAGTCGGTGAACTGATTCAGCTCGGCTGCCTTGAGAGCTTGATTTTCCAGGACGGAGTACTTCGGGCGGGGAACCTTTGCCGGAAATTCTCCCGGAGATGCCCGTTCCAGGCGAACCTTGGTCCCCGTGGCACGGAAAATTTCGCCGGCAAACTCGTACCACGAACAGCTGCCCTCCGCGGTTCCGTGATACAGGCCGTAGTTGGTCGACCGACTGAGCGCGACCAACTGTGCGGCGATCTGCACAGTGGGCGTCGGTGAGACAAACTCGTCGTCGACCACACGCAGGGTGTCGCGCTCACGGGATAACTTCAACATAAGCTCAACAAAGTTGAGCCCGCCCTTGGCGCGGCATGGCTGGTGGCCATAGATTGCGGAAACACGAAGTACAAAGCATTTCGGGGCGATGGCTGCGCCAAAATGCTCTCCGGCCAGCTTGCTGATGCCGTACACATTCAAGGGGTTGGCAACATCGGTTTCCAGGTACGGATCCGTCTTCTTGCCATCAAAAACATAATCCGTGCTGACAAAGGCAAGGGTTGCGCCCAGCCGCTGCGCCCACTCCGCAACATTTTTCGTTCCAATCGCATTCACAGCGAAGGCGCCGGCCGGATCCGACTGGCATTTATCAACATGGTGCATGGCAGCCGTATGGACGATGAACTCCGGTTCTGCGGCCGAGAGCGCCGCCTCGACCGAGGAAGCTGAAGTCAGCTCCATGTCCGCATGAGTAAGCCCGATCACCTCATCGCCGTTCTGATAGAAGGCCGCACACACGTCACTGCCAAGCTGGCCATTGGACCCGAGGACAACAACCTTCATCTGCTGCCCCCCGCGACCATCTGCGGCGCAATTTGGCTGGCCGAGGTCAGAGCCTCGAGTCCTCTGAATACATTGATGTTGTAGTATGCGGGGTTATCCCAGTCGCTGCACTTGTCCATGTTTTTGATCAAGTTTCCCACGATGGATCTGACGCTCTGATGCGGGTGGAAACTGAGAAGAGTGTTGGCGCGTTCGATTGAGACCTTGTAATTGCGGATGTCGCGGATATGGTTGATATCGAGCGCGATTCTTTTGCCAAACTCCTCTTCGACGGAGAGTTTCACCATATCGGCAATTTCACCGACGGTATGATTGCCGGAGGCGATGTTGAAAATGCCACTTATCGATTCACTGGCTTCGACTGCGCGTGTATAGGCCATGGCGGCGTCTTCGATGCTTAGGAAGGGGCGCCAGATCGCAGGGTTGCTGACGTGAATGATGCCCTCCTTCATGGCGCATTTGAACATGGTGTTGATGATCAGATCAAAGCGCATGCGTGGACTGTATCCGGAAACTGTGCCCTTGCGGAGAGCGATTACGGAGAACTCGGAATCGACCATCTGCATCACGGCGCGTTCTCCCTGGAGCTTCGAGATGCCGTAAGGATACGACGAGCTAACCGGGCAATCCTCGTCGAACAACTTGTTTTCCGTGTATCCATAAACCGAGCACGAGCTGGCATAGATGTAGCGCTTCACCTGCGCCTTTTTGGCGATGTAAGCCAGATAGGCCGGCGCCGAGGCATTGAAGATAAAGTTTTTGGCGGGTGAAAAATCAGCCATTGGATCATTTGAAAGCCCCGCCATGAAGATGACCTGGTCGTAACCGGCAAGATCAGGCACCTGCAGGTTGAAGATATCCTTCTCAATGACCGAACAATTGCTCGGCAGGTTGTTTCCGAACCAGAACAAGTCGACTACATCAACTTTGTAACCACGATCGAGAAGATGCGGAATCAAGACGGACCCCACGTAACCGGCGCCGCCGGCGATGAGAATTCGCATGCTACTTCGCTCCTTCGGCGAGAACCGCTTCGGCTTGATAAATGATATTGCCGGAAAGCGGGGAAGCTATCCACTCCTCTAACGACTGCGCCTTGGCGTCTTTGGCAGACACAATCACATCTTCAAGCGGCCACTCAATGCCAATCGCCGGATCCTTGTAATTGATCCCGGATTCTGCCCCGGAATTGTAGATCCCGGTACACTTGTACTGGACCTCGCATTCATCGGTAAGTGCGCAGAAGCCGCGCGCAAAACCGTACGGAGCGTAGACCTGTTTCTTGTTTTCCGCAGTAACTTCGAGACCGAACCATTGGCCAATGGTCGGCGAGCCCCGGCGAATGTCGACGGCAACAAGGAATGCCGCGCCGCGCGTGACCCGCATCAGCTTGCTCATGGGCGGATTCCACTGGAAGTGCAGGCCGCGCAGAACACCTTTTGAAGAACGAGAGTGATTGTCCTGGACCCATTCAGTCGGCAACCCAAGATCGCGGAAGTTGTCGGCACGGTAGGTCTCCATAAAAAAACCGCGGTCATCACCCAAAACCGTCGGCACTAAAACAACGACATCCCCACCGAGGTGCGAACTAAGGAATTGCAAAGGCATGAATGTACTCCCCTTCTGTAAAGCCATTGACGACAAAAAGCCTGCGCCCCGGTTGAGATGGAACATCCCTAAAGAGCAGGAAAACAAAATGGCGACCCAAGGCACCCCTGGCTGTCAACATTTTACCCGAATAGCGCGGAAACCTCCGTCCTTCAGGGCGGGGATGCGGGAGCGCGGCGTAGCCGTGATGGTAGGAATCTCCTTCCTTTACGAAGGGGAGGAATGTTCAAATTCAGTGGTGTACCCTCAACAAGCCGCAGTCGAACAAGCAGCCGTGCATTCAATGCTGCAAAGATTCAGGGAAGATTTGCAAACGGGCAGGCACGACCTCGTATGCGAGTGGTTCAGACGATCTCCGTCGGCGCGAAAGCAATCGTGCGGACGCGCTTTGACACGTTCACGATTCCATACATTCCCGCAAGAAGACATACATCTGCTCACGAATCTTTGTCCGGTCCAATTCAGCCGTAAAGAATCGCGTGCAATTTTTGGACATTGACGCGAGGCCGGCCGGGTCGATCTGCGAAAAGCATCGCCTGAGGCTCTCTCGGTCGCCGCCCCGATAGTTAAAGCCAAGCCCGTGCTCGACAACCAATTTCTGTAAGTCGCCCTCCATCGAGTTCAATATCGGCAGGCCTGCGGCGAAATACGTGCTCGCTTTGGTAGAAAATGCCGCGCTCGTGTTCACAAAGCCATTGAAACCCAGATGAGCGCTGGAGAGAATCGTACCGAGTTCTACTGGATCGTAAACGGAGCCAAAGTACTGGTGAGGCAACCCTCTCTGCTTGAGTTCGCTCAGCAACCAGTCGCGACGATCCCCATCTCCGACGATGAACAGTTGCAACGATCCTCGTTCCGCCTCCGTCATGACGTCTAACAGCGTCTCAAAATCGTAGAGCCGCCCAAGGTTGCCCGAGTAAGCGATGGTGAGGACTGTGTTCTTGGGAACAGCCCTCTGCAAATTGACCTCGCCAAGGTAGAAGCGACGGCTCTTGCAGTTCTCATCCACGTATTTGGATGCTTCTTGAAAAAACGAGTCTGAAACTGCCATCATCACGTCGGCAGCCCCTGCCGAGCGGTTAAAGAGCCTCCGCCACAGAGCGAATACTGGCCGGAACAGCTGCAGCTGCCGGCGACTAAACGGAAGGACGTCCGGCCAGATATCCATCACGTCGACGATCTTCCATTGCGCGCGCGCATTACGAAGTACAAGCCAGGCAAGGGTATTGAAGGGCAGGGTCACGTAGAGGATATTGTACCGGTCCCGGTGCTTAAGGAAGAACCATGCCGCGCTCAGCGAGAAGAGCAGATGCGAGAGCAATCTGCCCACACTGACGTTGTCGCGATAGGGCATTGTCTTCAAATAAATGATCTCTTCGATCGGCGCAAGCTGGGACCTTTTTTTTGCTTTTTTTGTCCAATGGTCGAAATCTGTCGTCACCACATCTACTGCAGCCAATCGAGACAAAACGCACGCGGCAGTCAACGGCCGGTTTGCATTCATCTCCATGCTGAACGATTGCGCGACCACCAAAGCTCGTTGACGGTTGCCGGCAGAAGTGCCACTCACGCTCTCCCTGTTCCAAGGCTTGCGGAGTGCGGGAACTGTTTCCGATTTGCCCATTCCGCCGATTGTCTCATAATAAGGACTGTTCAGTTCAGGGGCCCCTTCTGGCATTCATTTCGGAAATTCTTTGCCTCTTAGGATGTCTCAGGCCCCGATGGCTTTGACGGGCAGCAGTCCGGTCCCCATCGAGTCGATTGCGCGTTGATTCGCCAGCCAACGAATGAAGCCAGCAAGCGTTACTGGACGGCTTTTTTGATTAACAGAGCTCGAAATTGAAGAAGAGATTCTGAACCTCATCGTTCGCCAAAGGCACAGGAGACGGAATCAGACTGCCCGTTGAGTCTCCGAGAGCCGGTTGCGGCAGAACCACAATGGCTTCGCTGTTTCGAACAGCATCCCAATCGGTCGCAGAAATCCGTCGCGGAATCGAAAGAGGCGTTCGGACCGGGTCGACGCGGCCCCTCAGTTGTCAGAACCATCGGCAGCCGGGACAGGGGTAAGGCTCGGCGTCGGGCCTCCGGATTGCGTCTAAATACTATTTCATAAACAGGTATTTCCACATCACTATTTCATCTCGTGCTCGCCGCTTCCTCTTCAACTCTCTGGAACGCTCGAGCGCCTTGTTCAAGCCGAACCCGTGGGACGGCTGAACCCCACAAAAAGTTGCAAATTCATACGCTGAAGAAACTTTCTTTGCAGCAAAACACAAAATGGGCTGTACAATCTCTCCACGAGGACATCCATGGCCGGAGATATATCACTAACGTGCAGCGATTGCGGGCAGGACTTCACCTTCACAGCTGCAGATCAGACGTTCTTCCAGGAACGTGGTTATTCGACCCCGAAACGTTGCAAGAATTGCCGTCAGGCAAAAAAGAACGACCAGGGGGGCTCCGGCTACCGTTCTGCTCCGGCCACGGGAACTCCCGTGATTTGTTCGGGTTGCGGCCAGCCGACAACCGTACCGTTTGAACCAAGGGGGGATCGTCCGGTATTTTGCCGCGACTGCTACCAGGCGCGCAAAGGCTCCAGCGGTGCTGGTGGCGCGGGCGCATCACGAGGCCGCAGCCGGTATTAGACCGGACCGGTTCCGATCTTTTGATCAACTTCCGATTTTGAGCTTTTGTACGAGCAGCCCACCTGAAACATTCGGGTGAGCCAATCTCTGGTGCGCGCCCAACGCTCTAGGACGCACTTCAACTCTGAACTTTTGCAGAGGCAATCTTTCGCTCCACCAACCATATTGAAAGGGCAGCCAAGGCGAACCGGCTGCCTTTTTTCTATTGAAGGTCCAACCGCTTCGAACCGAAATTACCGTCTCTTGATACGGTTACTTGGCCTTTCTACGTGCTGGCTTATAAACTGGTCCTGCCGGACCAATTCGCGCTCCACGCCACTCAGCCTCTCCATACCATCGTCACCGAGGACTCACGCCAGCATCATGCCATCGCAACTCTCTTTTGCAGGATTCGCATGGAAGAACCTCGGCCGCCGGCGTTTGCGCACACTGCTCACGTTGCTGGGCATCGGCATGGCCATCGGCGCCTTCGTGGCCCTGGTAGGCTTTTCCCGCTCCTTTGAACACGAGTGGGAGAAGCTCTATTCATCGAGCGGCACAGACATTGCCGTCGTCGACAAGAACTTCATGAACTCTTCGGTCAATCAAGGGCTGCAAGGCAAGCTGCGCGCCGTCCCGGTCGTAGACATGGCCGAACCGATGATCTTCAACATCATGGACATCACTCCGGAAGTGAACGCCATCATGTTCGGCTGGCTCGACAATTCCTACGAGTTCAATTCCCTCACCTTCACCTCCGGCGGCCCCTTTCACAACGGCAAGCCCGAATTGATCCTGGGCGAAGTCCTGGCCAAAAACCTGAACAAGAAGGTCGGCGACACGGTTGATCTGCAAGGCAGCACCTTCACCGTCACCGGGATCTTCCACGGTGGCACGGCTCTCGAAGTCGGTGCAGTGATCTTGCCGCTCGATCAGATGCAACAGCTGTCCAGCCTGCAAGGCAAGGTCTCCGGGTTCCACGTACGGCTCAAGTCCGCGCCGCCCGGCGAGTCCGCCGAGCATTACACCAAGCGTGCACAAGCGGAGATTGAAGCCGCGTTGCCCGGCCTGAATGCACAGCCAGCCGCCGAGCGCGCATCCAACAATCAGTTCGTCGGCCTGGCCCACGCCGTGGCCTGGGGTACCTCCTGCATTGCTCTGCTGATGGGCATTCTGGGCATCGCCAACACCATGGCCATGTCCGTCTTTGAGCGCACCCGCGAGATCGGCATTCTCCGCGCCATCGGCTGGAAGGCCTGGCGTGTCCTGCTGCTCATTCAGGTCGAAGCTACCGTGCTTGGATTCGCCGGCGGCATCCTCGGCATCATTTTTGGATGGGCGGGCCTGCATCTGCTGGCCACGATGCCCCAAACCGCCAGCATCGTCTCCACTTCGCTTTCATGGGAACACTTTGGCGAATCGTTGGGCATCTCCGTCCTATCCGGACTGATCGCCGGGGCCTATCCGGCCTGGCGCGGCGCGCATCTTTCGCCGGTGGAAGCGCTGCGTCATGACTAGTCCGCAGCTTGAAGTCCGCAACCTGCGCAAGAGCTACGACGACGGCCGCATCGAAGCATTGCGCGGCGTCGATCTCACCTTCCAGGCCGGCGAGTACGTCGCCATTACCGGCGCCAGCGGCAGCGGCAAATCCACGCTGCTGCAACTGCTCGGGGGCCTCGATGTAGCCACCAGCGGCGAAGTGCTCTATGAAAGCGCCGTTCTCGGCTCGGCCATCAATCTGGATGAGTACCGCGCCCATCGCGTCGGCTTCATCTTCCAGGCGTTTTATCTGTTGCCCACGCTGCGCGCCATCGACAACGTGCAAGTCCCGATGCTTGCACTCAACAGCCGTGCCGCCCATCGCGCCGAACGGGCCGAAGCATTGCTGCTCGAGATGGGCCTGGAACACCGCATCAACCAATATCCAAACGAGCTCTCCGCCGGCGAGCGGCAGCGCGTAGCCATTGCCCGCGCCCTGGCCAACGATCCATCCATCCTGCTTGCCGACGAGCCCACCGGCAATCTCGACTCGGTCAACTCGGCTCGCATCATGGAAATCCTCACCGGCATCCAAAGCAAGCGCGGTATGACGCTGATCATCGTCACCCACGAGAACGAGATTGCTCACGCCGCCCCGCGCCATATCCGCATCCGCGACGGGAGAATCGAGCCATGAACCTCATCGTCCCCGCATTGTTCTTGACACTGCTCACCGCTCTGCCGGCCGAGGCCGCCGATCCGCCGGCCATGCTCGCCGGCCCGCGCCAGGCCGTCGAGCAGGCCGACTATCGCGCCTCCGGCCATCTGGTGCGGGTCGACCCCTCCGGCAAGCGCATGAGTGACGACATCTCGATCAGGGCCCACTGGTTCCCCGGCGTGTTGCGCATTCTCGTCGAGGTGACCGGCCAGGCCAACGCCCGCGAACGGGTCCTGCTCGAAATGCACCCCGGTGGCCAGAATTCCATTCGCATCGCCCATCCCGGAGACAAGGCCCTCGTTCCGCTTGGGTCCGACAAATGGAGCGACGGTCCGCTCGGCGCCGGCTTCAGCTATGAGGATTTCCTCCAGGACGAGTACTTCTGGCCGTCCCAGTCTGCGCTCCCCTCAGAGAAACGCGGCGCCCGCGACTGTGACGTCTTGAAAAGCAGCCCGGGGCCCGGCGACAAAACCCAGTACGCCCAGGTTCGCACCTGGCTTGACCACACCATCGACTTCCCGATCTACCAGGAAAAGACCCTCAAGGCGGGCGGTACGGTAAAACAGTTCACCTCCTTCGGCCTGCGCCACGACGGCGGCATCTGGTCGGCTACGCAAGTTGAAGAAAAAAACAATGGCCAGCCGGGCTCCACTTTGCTTATCATCAATCGTGGAAGCTCCAAAGCCAAACTCAGCGCGGCAGACTTCAGCCCGGAACGTGTTCTTCATTTCTAGAAGTGCTTCCCGGTTGGGGTTCCAGATCTGTTCAGAGTATGCTTGGATCGAGCTCCTCTTGAGGCCACGCACTTTGGCACGGGACCTCTGAACGGCGTAAGGGGTTTCAGGATCATTCATGTTTATCGTTCTTACGATCACCGCCCTGGCCGCTCTTCTGATCGCAGCTGGATTCCTCTACCAGGTCATTGGCTCCTATCGCGACCGGCTCCGCTTCTCCGGCGTCGGCCGATCCGTTGATATCGGCTGCGGCCATCGCCTTTATATGCTGGAAAAAGGCTCCGGTGGGCCCACAGTGCTGTTTGAAGCCGGCATTGCAGCCACCAACCTCAACTGGTTCCACATCCAGGAAACTGTCGCCCGGTTTACCCACACCGTTTCTTATGACCGCGGCGGCCTCGGCTGGAGCGGCCCCAGCCGCACCGCGCGCACTCCTGCCAATTGCGCCGCCGAGCTGCACGACCTGCTCCAGCGCGCCGGCGTCAAGCCGCCCTTCATCCTGGTTGGTCACTCCTTTGGCGGCCTGGTCATGCGCCGCTATGCTCTCAGCTATCCGGAAGACGTGGCCGGCGTGGTCCTCGTCGACCCCATGCGTTGCGAAGAATGGCCTCCCATGAATCCCCTCAAGCAACGCGAAGTCGATCGGGGCAAGCGCCTGTCCAATTACGCCGTCCCCATCGCCCGTTTTGGACTGGCTCGTCTGGCCGTCACCTCGCTGCTCTGCCGTTCCGGCCGCGTCTCCCACAGGCTGGCCGGAGCCGCCGGTGCCGGCGCCCGTCATGTCCTCGGCCGGGTTACCGAAG
>DATDLS010000151.1:0-12859 GCA_036519195.1 Occallatibacter sp.
CCTCATGTGGAGGGCTTTGTGCTCAAGCGCACGCTTGATATTTCGCTGGCAAGTCTGATGCTCATTACTGTCCTGCCGCTTTTGGCTGTGGCCGCCGTGGCCATCAAACTGGATTCAGAAGGTCCCGTGCTCTTTCTTCAGCAGCGCATGGGACGCCGCTTCAGGCGCTTCAAGATCTGCAAGCTGCGAACCATGCACGTGTGCGGCCAGGGACCAACCTTTACGCTGTGTGAAGACCCGCGCATCACCCGCACCGGCCGGTGGCTGCGCCGTCTCAAAATCGACGAGCTGCCCCAGCTGTGGAACGTCGTCCGTGGCCAGATGAGCCTAGTTGGCCCACGCCCCATGATTCCGGAACTGGTGCTGCGCTTCCGCCGCGATTACCGGCGTCTGCTTGACGTGCGCCCCGGACTTACCGATCCGGCAACCTTGAAGTACTGCCGTGAAGAAGATTCTCTTGTTCTGGTGGCCGACCCCCAACGCTATTTCCGCAATGTTCTGATGCCTGACAAAGTGCGTCTGTCCAAGGCGTACCTGGATCGCGCAAATTTCTGGAGCGATCTGGGGGTGCTTACGGCTACATGCATCGCTGTTCTTCCCTCCCGGCCGCGTCCCCGGTGGCGCTCCGCGGCCGAGCCTGAGGCCAATGCTCCGGAATTCAAGCTCTCTGAACCCATGCAGGTGATCGATGCGCAAAGCTCCATCGAGGGTTTCTGAAGCATTAGGCAAAGCGGGTCTGCAAGCTCTGTGATCATTCTGCCGAGTAGAGTGCTGACGGTGACAACTCGGGTTGCGCGCAGCCTTGGTATGATGGGGTGCGATAACAAGCAGCCTGTCCCGCGCATGTCCCGCGCCCAGATCACGCCTGGATCGAGCTTGGATCGCGCCTGGACAGGCCAAGGAGAACGCAATGCCCCAAACCCGTGCATTCAGCAGTATTCCTACAAGGATTCTGGTGCCCGTTGACTTCAGTCCCTCCTCCCACGCCGCCGTTGAATCGGCTGCCGACCTGGCACAGCATTTCGGCGCCGCGCTTCACCTGGTGCATGTAATTCCCGTGTTCCCGACCACCACCATGGCGGATTTTATTCCCGAAGCTAAATTCACCGAAGAGGCCAGCAAAGCGGCCGAACACCAGTTCGCCGCCGCAACTGCCGATTTGACAGCCAAGGGAATCAAGGTCACCTCCAGGGTTGAACAGGGAGACGATGTGGCCAGTAGCCTTCTGGAAGCGGTGGAAAAGGAAAATGCCGACATGGTCGTCATCTCCACTCACGGCCTTACCGGCTGGCATCCGCTGGTGTTCGGTTCGATTGCCGAAAAGGTGATGAAGCTTGTCGCCTGCCCGGTGCTGTTGCTGCGCACTCCTAAGCCAGCTAGCAGCGCCAAAGTCGTTTCTGGCCGCCTCATGGAGTGGTGGTAGTTCGAACCTCTTGCGCAGGCAGCATCGGACAACGAGAATATCGGCAATCAGGAGGAGTGCGTGAAGCTGTTCCGGACAGGTACCGGATGTGTTGTGGAGCACGATAATCAGCATTTCCGCATCGACCCAGCCGACTGGGATGCGCTACTGGCCGAGGAGGATCTGCGCGGCGCTTTGCACCAGCGAATTGCCGGTCGGAACAGTTCGAATGCGCCTGATCTGGCCGAACTGTTGGCGCCCATTGGCAGTCAGGAAGTGTGGGCTGCCGGTGTCACCTATTACCGCAGCCGCGGTGCGCGCATGGAAGAGTCGAAGGACGCCGGGGGAGGCAGCTTTTATGATCGCGTCTACTCCGCCGAGCGCCCCGAACTATTCTTCAAATCCACAGCCAGCCGCACCGTCGGCACGGGCGGCCAGGTCCGGATCCGCGCCGATGCCACCTGGTCGGTCCCCGAGCCGGAACTGACCCTGGTCGTCAGCCCCCGCGGCCAGATTACCGGCTACACCATCGGCAATGACATGAGCTCACGCGATATCGAAGGTGAGAACCCGCTCTACCTGCCCCAGGCCAAGGTCTACAACGGCAGCTGCGCTCTCGGCCCCGGTATCCTGGTAAGCGAAGGCCCGCTGCCGCCTTCGACCGAAATCTCCATCGAGATTCACCGCGCCGGAAGCCTGGCGTTCTCCGGCCAGGTGGCGCTCAGCGAACTGAAGCGCGATCCGCAAACGCTGGTCGACTATCTGTTCCGCGACAACGCCTTTCCCCAAGGATGCTTTCTGATGACCGGCACCGGCATCGTTCCCCCGACCAGCTTTACCCTGGCCAGCGGAGACCTCATCCGGATCACCATTGCGCCCATCGGAACGCTGGAAAACAAAGTGGCCTGAGGCCTCAGGGCTCCGCTCTGCCATCGCACGGAACTGTTCACGCTGCGCCTCCGTATGTACACAATGGTGGAAAGATTTGGGGAGGAATCGCTTATGGCTGTCTATTGCATTCGGTGTGGAACCGAGTTACCGACCAGCGCTCGCTTCTGTTCCAACTGCGGGGCGACGGTGGCAGCCCAGTCGTTCACGCCCCCGGGCAGGCCGCTTTATCGTCCTCACGCCGGTCGCGCCATCGCCGGCGTCTGCATGGGCCTGGCCTTGGCCTACGGCTGGGACGTCGCACTGGTGCGCATCTTCACCGTCATCGGCTTCTTTTTCTCCGGCGGCGTAGTGGCTGTAGCTTATCTGGCCTGCTGGATCGGCATTCCCGACGAGCCGATCAGCTATCCGACCGCGTATCCTCCCAGTGTGTGAAGGACCCATGTATGAGTCGCTATGAATCAGCCGATGCCAGCCTCTGCTTTTGGGAAACCGGAGCTGGCCTGCCGGTTGTGTTTCTGCATCCGACGCCGCTCGATCACGAGTATTGGCGTCCGCTGATCGAAGGCCTGGGAGGCATCCGCGCCATCGTTCCAGACCTGCGCGGTCACGGGCAATCGGAACTGGGTTCCGATCTGCCTGTGGGCGGCTTCACGCGCGTCCCCGATGCGCCAGTATTGACCATGTCCAAGTTGGCCGGCGATGTTCTGGCCCTGCTCGATCATCTCGAAATACCGGAGGCAGTGTTCGCAGGCTGCTCCATTGGCGGCTATGTGCTGCTGGAGTTGTGGCGCCAGGCCCGGCAACGGATGAACGGTCTGGCATTTATCTGCTCCAAACCGCAGCCCGACGCCGAGGCCAACCTGGCCAGACGGGCGGCCACCATTGCGCAGATTCGCGCCACCGGAACAAGGGCCGTCTTCGACGAAATGGCCAGGAGCCTGGTGGGCGCAACCACACACGAACGCCGTCCTGAAATTGGGTCCGAAGTCCGTGCCCGCATGACGCTCACGCCCCAGGCAGCCATTGCCGTACAAGCCGGCCTGGCCGCGCGGCCGGATTCGGTGCCCACCGTGGCCACCATCGATGCCCCCGTGCTGGCGATCGCCGGAGGTGAAGACACCGCCATCCCGGCAGCCGAGATGGAAGCCTTTCACGCCGCGCCCGGCGGCTGCGAATACCATTTCCTGCCCGATGCGGGACACTTCGCGGCCTATGAGCAGCCTGCCAAAGTCGCCGCCTTGCTGGCCGAGTGGCTCAGGCAACTGAAGAGCTGAGTTTTCAGTCCGCTGCCGGCATATCGCATAAGCTTCTATAGCGCGGTGTAGTCGCCATCAGCTCCTCAATCGCCTCGACCGGCTGAATGTGGCCCCGTGCCCCAGCGCCCATGCAATTCATCGCCGCCGCGGCGCAGGAAAAATCCAGCTGCCGGTCGAGGGGCCAGCCTTGGAGAAGCGCATAAATAAATCCGGCATGGAAGATGTCGCCCGCCCCCGTCGTATCGACCACCGGAACGCGATACGCAGGCCGATGATGAAGCCGCCGGCCATCCCACGCCAGCACGCCTTCTTCGCCCAGGGTCGCAGCCGTTAGCCTCGAGCCAAAGCGCCTCTCGATCCGCTTCAGCGCGCTTTCAAGATCGGGATCGGCCATCAGCCGGCATGGGAAGTCACGGCTCACAATCAGGTAGTCGACGTTTTCGATGAGCGCTTCGACGCCTACATACAGCTCGTCGAGGTCGGCGATGACCGGGATCCCCGCCTCCCGCGCCCAGCCGGCGGCCAGTGTGGCTGCAGCCGTCTCGTAGCCGTCCACGTGCAGCGCGCGCGCATTGACAATCCATTCGCGGCGCAGGTCTCGGGGTTCGAGCAGCAGCCGTTCATCGCGCCGGCACAGCACCGTGCGCTCGCCCCCTTCATCGACCAGGATCAACGACTGCGGGCTGGCTGCGCCGGTTACGGTGGTCAGTTGCGCTTCGACGCCCGCGCGGTCAAACGCCTCGCGATGCAGCCGCGCAGCATCGTCCTCGCCCAGCTTGCCTACGTAGCGTGTCCTGAGGCCCCAGGTCTGGCAGGCAATCACGGTGGTCGCCGCCTGTCCGCCCGGCATCACGGACGCATTGCGGTACTCCACCTTGGAGCCGCGTGCCGGATACGCGAGCAGTGGGATCAGAGTGTCGGTGGCGTTGAGGCCCACGCCCACCAGATCCACCCTTTTGGACTCCGCCATAACACTTATTTTGACATCCTCCCCTCCCCAATAGGAAGGAGATTCCTGCTGCAGAGCGAGAGCAGAGCCGCCGCGTCCTGCCTCGACGGGCAATTCAGGGACACAAACTCGCCGACGGATGAACCAATGCCGCTCGCCTGGATTCCCATGGCACTCAGATTCCACAACTTCAGATCGTCCGGATGAGGCCCTCATCCTCGTGTCTTTGAGTCAAGCTTGTTTGAGTCAAGCTAGGGTGTAGAACATTCTGTTTGGGCCATGCGGCTCGCGGCGAAATCCCCTTCGGGGTTTTCGTTCTCCTGATCCGTCACCGCGGATTTCCAATATTCCAGTTTACGGCCAAGTTGCGATTCGAGCGCTTCAACCTCGGGTCGGAATGTCCCTGCAAGGTCAACCAGAGTCGCTGGTGAAATTGACGGCAGTGACTCACCGCCTCCCAGGAATAAGTCAAGCAGGGCGGACTCCCTGACCGATGCGACGAGATGATCAAGGTGCCTTGATTTGCACCAATTCGCGAACCGGGTGGCGGCGCGGGTTGCAAGATAACTGCGGGGCCGTGTCATTCGTTGGGACGAATATACGCGCTGCAACTGTGATTGAGAAACGGTGATGGGTGGCAAACCAATAAAAGCTGCGATCCTGTTGACGAAGGCCTGAGGATCGCTTACGAGATCGTCATAAAATGACACCAGCAATTGATCATCAGGGAAACACTTTTGCCACCCGGAGAGGTGGCTCCAGTACAGACCGGAATTGATCAGCTCCGGATCCCTGCGCAGAGCCTCGTCGAAACTCCAGCGGAACATCCCGTAGGCATACTTGAGACGATACAAAGAGACAGCGCGTTCGACAGGATTGCGGAAGATAAAGACGATTTTGGCCCTGGGAAGAGTCTCCGCAATGCGTCCCCGGGTTTCCATTGAGGCGAAGTATGTGGGGGCAATCTCACCCATTGGCCCTCTCCGGTGTCTTGGGAAGTGCCAATCGTACCAGGTCGGTCCGCGATGGTAGTGTAAATCAAAAAACCGCGTTTCCTTTGAGGGCGAGGGAAGAGTGGCATAAGGTTCGAGTACCTTATGAAGCCAACTTGTTCCGGTCCTGGGAGGGCCGACGACAATGAATGATGGTTGCTCGATTGCTATCATGAACCTTCGAATTGCGATGCTTGAGCTGCCCGACCACTTCTGGAGCCTCTCGCCTTCAGGCGATCTCTGCGGCGCTTGGTCCAATGAAAAGACGCGGGTGGTGAGAGTAGTTCTTTCAGAGGAACACAAGGACGCAATCACTACGATGCGGAAGTCTCCCTCCGGGTTGGTCGATAGCCCGGCGATACCTGTCTGCACGATTTGCAGGGGTTAGGGGACCGCGCATGCACGCTATCCCGTCCGCCGGGGCGCGGGGCTTCAGAGAGAAAGAGAGCCCGATCTACCCCTTTTATTGAGGAGAAAGTTTTTGCTGTTGCGCGCGAAGTGCCACCCACGGACTGTTCGCGTCTGGATATCACCCGGGACAAAGATGGCTAGGAAAAGCGCGTGCCCTTCCACAGTGCCCATCCACCCCCGAGCGCCGCGGCCACGAGCACACTAACCAGCACACGCAGCCAGGGAAAGTCCATGCCCAGCGCGGGAACGGTCGCATTCACGCCGAGGTACACGAATACGCCCACCGCCCCAGCCACAATCACGTAGTCCCACCAAGCGCGTCCGGCTCGTTGATTGCCGGCCTTTTCCCTCACGTCGCCGCGGTACGACTCGACTACGCGATCATAGTTCAGCCCGTAGCGGCAGCACTCGCGAAGCAACGCGTCGTTGATCGAGGTATGCTCGCGTTCGGTGGCCACGGCTGTACTGACCGCCAGCGCGCCCAGGATCATCACCACCGACCCGGCCACCACCAGCAGTCTGTGCGACCAGTCCGCATGGGCCAGTTCGCCAAACACCAGTGCGCCCCACGCGAGCCCCCACAGCTGGTTGGTATTCGACAGCGGAATCGCCCTGCCGATACCCAGGTACTTGGTCGCGAACTGCTGAAACAGGTCACCGATGACCCAGACAAACCCGCCCAGAAACAGCCAGAAGATCAGGTGCTTGATCTCTGGCGAGTGAAAGATCGCAGCCTTGGCTCCGCCATCGAGCGCCAGCACCAGCGCAAAGCATGTCCCCAGCTCTCCAATGGTGAACACCGTCACGAACGACAGCGGATTCATGCCGCTGATATAGGCCTTGCGATACGGAACATACATCGTTCCCCACACCAGGCTGGCTCCGGCCGCCGCACAGATGCCGCCCAGAGCGTGTTCCGGGTGCGGGCCGCCATTTTGAATTGTACTGAAGCCCAGCAGGATGGCCGCCACCACAATCGCAACAGCGCCTACCACCACCTTGGCGATGTTCATGCTGCTGGCGCCCTTCAGCTCGCCAAACAGAATCCGGCCCCACAGAATGCCCACCAGCGAATTCGTATTCCAGAGCGGAAACGCGATCGTCAGCCCCACATCGCGAATCGCAAACACCGTCAGGGTGTTGGCCACCGCCCACAGCATTCCCGCAAGAATCGCATTCACGATGAGGTGCTTGTTCACGGCCAGGTCGGAGAACACATAGCGCGTGCCTTTGAGCAGCGTGGGCAGCGTCCAGCGCGCCGTAAACACGCCTGCGACCATGCACAGGGAAATGGCAAACGGCGACAGCCCGGAGTTGACCAGCTTGGTCGGAGCCTCCGCCGCGCCCAGCCATACGCCCGCCACCAGCGCGCAAATCACGCCCAGCCCATGCACCGATCCGAACGCCCCGCGCGCATCCCTCGTCGTTGTTGCGCTCAATCTGTTGGCCCCTTCACCCGGATTGGAGAACGGTTTAGTGAAGCGTGATCAGCAGCGCCAGCCCGATGCAGAACACGATCAGGGGCGCAAGGAAGTGGCTGTCCGTCAGCGCTGCTCTGATCTTTTCAGAAGTAGACATCGGTCGCATGGATTCCTCTATGCTGCGCCAGTGGAGAATGAAAACCATCATAGGGGACCAGCGCTCGATTGCAAAGGCCGCCGAGGATTTTGTTGTGCGTGAAGCTTTTTCTCCCCTCCGCCTATGCACCAAGTCGACTTCGAAAGTGCTTGGCTCGCTCGTCTTGCTGAGCAGTCCGGAACATCGCGCTTCGAGCCCACCCTCGAGATGCTGTAGGCTCAAGTGAGCGCATGCGCTGCCGGAAGCCCGCTTTGAACTCGATCGCCAATCCTTCATCCCGCCCCTTTCATTATCCCCGCGCAGAGAGCGCGTTGCACTGCGGCATGGTGTCGATGGAATTGCTCGCCACCCGCTACGGCACGCCGCTCTACGTATACTTCGCCGATCAAATCCTGGAGCGGCTGGGCCTGTTTCAACAGGCTCTCAGTGGCCGCGATCACCTGGTCTGCTATGCGGTCAAGGCCAACTCGGCACTCGCGATTCTCAAGCTCCTCGCCGGCCGCGGCGCAGGTTTCGACATTGTCTCTGGTGGCGAACTGGAGCGCGTGCTGGCCGTCGCGCCTGAGGCCGTCGAGCGCGTCGTGTTCTCCGGAGTAGGCAAGACAGCCGCGGAGATCGATCTCGGCCTCAAAGCCGGCATTCTGCAATTCAATGTGGAGAGCGAGGCCGAGCTTGCGCTGCTTGCTGCCCGCGCCCGCAAGCTGAAGCTCGAGGCCCGCTTCGCCCTGCGCGTCAACCCCGATGTGTTCGCCGACACGCATCCCTACATCTCCACCGGCCTCAGCGAGCACAAGTTTGGCATCGATATCCGTCAGGCGCGGCGCATCTACCTGAGCGTCGCCGGCAACCGATGGCTCCAGCCGCATGGCGTCAGCGTGCACATCGGCTCGCAAATCCGTTCTGCAGCTCCCTTTGGTGCGGCCATGGCCCGCGTCTCGAAGCTGGTCACCGAGTTAGCCAGGAGCGGCATCGCACTGCCGGCCATCGACGCCGGCGGAGGTCTGGGCATCGACTATCACGGAGGCCCGTTCGACGCAGCAGCCAAAGTCAATGAGTACGCTGCGGCCATTGAAGAATCCTTGCGCGGATTCGAAGGGCGCTTGCTGCTTGAGCCCGGCCGCTTTCTGGTAGCGCAGGCCGGCGCGCTTATGGCCCGCGTGCTGCAAGTCAAGCGCAACGGTAAAAAGACCTTCGTCATCACCGACGCTGCGATGAACGACCTGATTCGCCCTGCGCTCTACCAGGCGCACCACGAGATTGTGCCGGTTCGCCGGCGCGCGGGCCGTCCGCGCGTCTTGGACGTCGTCGGCCCGGTGTGCGAAACCGGCGACTTCTTCGCCCGCGACCGCATGCTCGCCCCCGTAGAAGCCGGCGATCTGGTGGCTCTGCTCGATGCCGGCGCCTACGGCATGGCGCAGAGCTCCAACTACAACACCCGGCCGCGCGCCGCCGAGGTGCTGGTCGAAGGGGGAAGGTCCCGCCTCATTCGCCGCAGAGAAACCATTGCCGATCTGCTCGCCCCGGAAATGGACACCTCCAACGGCTGAATCCCCTGGATCGAATCCTGAAACCCTCCTGAGCCCCGCTCCGTCCTGATAAGGTATTCGGCGGAGGATCTTTTTGATGCAAGTGGGAACAAAACTACTGTGCGCCCTCGCAATCGCCGGGCTCGCAGGGGGAACCACCACGGCGGCGCGGGCCGATGCGATCACCGTCAAGACCCAACAGGGCAAGGTCCAGGGCAAGACGATCAACGACGGCAAGGTCAAGGCGTTTCTTGGCATGCCCTACGCCGCTGCGCCGGTGGGCGACCTGCGCTGGAAGGCGCCTCAGCCGCCCGCCAAGTGGAAGGGCGTACGCGATGCCGGCAAGTTCGGCGCCCACTGCGCCCAGGGCCGCGTCTTTGACGACATGGTCTTCCAGGATGCCGGCCCCAGCGAGGATTGCCTTTTCCTCAATGTGTACGCGCCCGCCGACTTCAGCCCAAAAAGCAATCTGCCGGTCATGTTCTGGATCCACGGCGGCGGCTACACCGGCGGAGCCAGTTCCGAGCCGCGCCACAACGGCGACTTTCTGCCCCTCAAGGGCGTGGTTCTGGTCACCATCAACTATCGCTTAGGCGTCTTCGGCTTCCTCGCAACGTCCGACCTGGCCAGGGAAGGCAACGGCGTGGCAGGGAACTACGCCATGCTGGACATGGTGGCCGCGCTCCAATGGATAAAGCAAAACATCAAGAAGTTTGGCGGCGATCCGGACAACGTAACCATCTTCGGCGAGAGTGCCGGCTCGTTTGCCGTGAGCACCCTGATGGCTTCTCCCATCACCAAGGGACTGTTTCAGAAAGCCATCGGCGAAAGCGGCGGCGCCTTCAGCGACGTGCTGCCCACCGACGCGCTCGACGTGCGCCTCAAGAAGGACGACCAATGGGTTGCTGGAATGGGTGTTACGTCACTGGCCGATCTGCGCGCCCTGTCGACGGACAAAATTCTCGCCGCAGCGAAGTCGCAAAAAGGCGGTTTTCCGCCGGATCTCGATGGCAGATTTCTCACCGAGCCGGTGCCGGAGACCTACACTGCCGGAAAACAGGCGCATGTGCCGCTGCTTGCCGGATGGAACCGGGACGAGGGCTCGTTCCTCGCCAATGGCATGACCGCGGAGAAATGGAAGGGCATGGCCGCAGACCTGTTCAAAGATCGCGCGGGGGAGTTCCTCACCCTCTATCCCGGCGACACCGACGAGCAGGCGATAGACTCGGCCGGCGCTTACGGCAGCGACGCCTTCATCGCCTTCGGCACCTGGAAGTGGCTCGAAGCCCATCGCAAGACCGGCGCTTCGCCGGTCTATCGCTATCACTTTGAACTGCGCGCTCTGCCCAGCAAATACCATCCCGGTACCTTTGCTTTCCACTCCGACGACATTGAGTACGTTTTTGGCACGCTCGATACCCGTCCCGGTGAGACCGTTCGCCCGGAGGACCGCCAACTGAGCGACGAGATGATGAGCTACTGGACCAACTTCGCCAAAACCGGCGACCCCAATGGAACAGGCCTGCCCACATGGCCCCGCTATGACACAGGGGACGCGCTCATCCACCTGAACAGCACCATCACCTCGGGTCCGGACTCCTTACGGCCGCGCTACGAGTTCCTGTTGAAAGGAATGCCGCCAATCCACTTCTAGGTGACACTCCCATCTCTCTAAGGGAGCTGATCTTTACGCATATCTTCCGCTGGACACAGGGGAGAGTGAGGTGGACGCTCGAATATTTTCCACATAGTGGTCATGGTGTCGAGGTACTGCATGCCGAGCCACAAGCTTTTCGTTCCCGGCCCGCCGTCGCCTTTGCGCCCGAGAAAAGCACCGATCGTAGCGACCATCCGCATTGCTTCTCGCAGGGAGGGGGGCTGGGCCGGAGGCACTGGGCTGCGGGTAATGTAGGCGAGCAACGCCTTCCATTGCGCATCCTCGAAGTAGACCTTGCAGAGCACATCGGGGGTTTCTCGGCCCAGCTTGGCTAAGTGGAAAATGCGCCGGGCCACCACCAGAGCAATCGCCAGGCAGGCTTCGATGCGGTCGGCTGCACCCAGTTGCCGCTGCTCGATCTGGCAACCACTTTTCAAGGTACGATGAAAAACTTCAATTCCCCAGCGCAAGGTGTACCACTGCAGCATCTGGCAAGCGGCCTCGAAGCTGTCCACCGGGCAGGTGGTCAGCAGGATCGAGCGCAGGGGTGCGATCCCCGACGGGGCTTGCACTTCTTGGGACAGCACCGCCCAAAGCGTCAGCGCACCCAGTGATTTTTTGGTCTTCGGCGGTTGCAAGGTGACCCGTGCAAAACGCACCTCCAAGCGCGCCACCTGCGCCGGCTGCTTGCCATGTCGCGGAACCCGAATCTCCTGAATACCGGCCACCGGTTGCTGTTCCACGCAACTGACCAGTTGTTGCTGGTCTTCGGCCAGCCGCCGGTCGTGCACGGCTCGAATCAACAGCCACGGACCCTGCGCATCCTTCAAGGCCTCATGGAACAGTTCATAGAGGTCCGACTCTCGGTTCCCAACACTGACCAGTCGCGTACCCGGGCGACGCCGCTGTACCTCGGCCACCTGCCGGAAACTCGTCAGCCATTTCGAGCTCTGCTTTTCTTCGATCGGACGCCGCTTGCGTTCGTGCTTTTTGCCGAAGGCGGCGTCTCGCGCCCAGCACTGCACATCGAGCAGGCCCAGCGGCGTGCCCTCCAGACCGAAGGTCATCGTCGAATGCACCAGCAAACCGATGATCCCTTCCTCTTCCGACCCAATCGGCTCCAGGTTCTCCGTGGCCGGATGGGGGTTGTAGTTCAGGCTGGTGGTGTCCTGCACCGCCAGCACTAGCTTTTCCGCGGCTATACGCTGCTCGGTTGCTTCACAATGCGGTTTGAGCAAAACGTCCATCTGCGTCTCGGGGTGATCAAAGAAACGGTACGCTGCCTTGGCCTTGCTCCGGCTCTGACAAGCCACGGGCATGCTGGCTCGCGGACCGGCGTAAGAATCACGCGCCAGGGTCAAGAGCCGGCGCTTGAGCCGCTCATCTCCCAACACCGCCCTGCCAAAATCCTGCTCGGCCCAATCGGTCGCGGATAAACTTCCCGCTTTTCATCCCCGCCTGAATGCAAGGGAATTCCCGGCAGGGATCGTTAAAGGATCCCTGCGTGTCTCGCCTTGGGGGTGCAGTCCAGTTTTCCCCTGGCTTGTCTCACCGGACAGCTTATTTCACTGAGGGGCTGTCGTCCGCTTTCAGATCGCCCAGCGCGTATTGAATCCCAGCTCGAAGGTGTTCCAGCATCGGCGTCATGGCATACACTCGATCACTGTGGCCGTGTCCTTCGTAGAACACTCGCCCCTTGCCTTCGCGGCGAATATAACTCAAGGCATAATCGCCATCGGTTCTCGGATGGGCTTCCTTCGCCTTATCTTCAGCAGTCATCTTGTCGTAGTCGATACTCGTCAAAACATGCACGTTCCTGCGCGAAAACGATTCCTGTTCGAATGTATATGTCTCGTCATGGATCTCGAACTCCTGGCCATGGAACATGGCTGTCAAAGGGCTGTTCGGATCGTCGATCTTGACCTCGATCACTTGCGGATCGGGCCAGTGAAATTTGAAGTAACCGCCAATCAGTTTGTTGAACTCGGGCCATTGCTGCACTGGCTTCGATTCCAGGTTCAGACGATGCATATCCGGCGGGGGCAACAACGAATTGAAGTGCGCCACAAAATCGGCCCGGGTGACCTTGCCCGTATTGCCTGTATCCAACTTTTGGAACCAATCGTCGGCAAGGGCGGCCCACTCCTGCTGGCTGACGGTTTCGTCATTATCCTTGTCGGCTGCTGTGAGGAGCCGG
>DATDLS010000152.1:0-4073 GCA_036519195.1 Occallatibacter sp.
TATATCTATCAGACCATCCGGCCCTCTGCCTTCTGGAGATTCTGGTGCCTATCAGCGAGAGGGATTGGTTGCCAGATTGGTACCAGCTTCTCTCTGCCAACGTACCTGACCACCTCATTGAAAGGCTCGAGCCGGAAACGCTCAGCGAGGGATGGCAAAATGATCCGACAATTACACAGCAGATCGGCAATAGCTGGTTGGCTTCTGAAAAAAGTGGCCTCCTGGTGCCATCTGTAATTGTGCCTGCTTCCATGAACTGCATCATCAATCCACTCGCGCCTGGGATCAAGGCCTTAGACGTGCAAGTTGTCGGCCGCTTCCCTTTCGACAAACGTCTTAAACAAGTTCAATCGGATGATGTCCAACAAGTCCAATGATGGTGCTCGCCATCATCGAAAGCCCACCGTCGACATTGATTAGCTCATAGTAACCAACTCAGTCGCCGCTTACGTGAAGGTGGAGACCTTGTTCCGTACTTGGCATCATGTCGGAGTGATACTCGCCCTAGATGCCATTGAGTCCTTTGTCAACGGCGTAGATCACAATTATCGCCGCAGTGCCGGGTAAACTGTCCCGCTGGCCAAACCTGTCGCCTCCGTCACGCTGAAACCATAAATATATCCCACGCACACAGCCTGGAGAATCATTGTCGCGGTGTGAGAGAGTTTGGCTTCCGTTGCCATGTGGAACATTGTACCTATGTAGCATCCTACTTGACAACCATATTGAGTAGCGTGCTACATAGGGTCTATGTCCACTACTCTCGAACTTCGGGAAGTCTCTAAACGCTATTCGGGCATCTCCGCCGTTGACAAAGCCAGTTTAACGGCTCGGGCTGGCGAGGTGACCGGTTATCTCGGCGCAAACGGGTCTGGAAAATCCACCACCATGAAAATGATCACTGGATTGCTAGCTGGAGATTCCGGGGAAATTCTTTTTGATGGAATTCCACTTGGTCGTGACCCAGTTGCGTGGCGAGATCGCATTGGATACGTGCCCGAGGAGCCGCACTTGTACACGCACTTGAGCGGACTCGAATATTTGATCATGGTCGCACAGCTACGAAGCATTCCGCAGCAGCGTTATTCGGAAACCATCGACGGCCTGCTCCGTCTCTTGGGCCTGCACAGTGATCGACATGTTGCAATTTCCGCCTATTCAAAAGGTATGCGTCAAAAGGTGCTTCTCGCGGCTGCTCTACTGCACAATCCGGATCTTATCCTGCTGGATGAGCCGTTCTCTGGGCTCGATGTCGGGTCCTCGCTCGTGCTGCGCTGCCTCATACAGGAACTGGCTGGGCGAGGAAAGGTAGTCTTGTTCAGTTCGCACGAACTGGAGACAGTCGAGCGTATTTGCTCCCATATCGTCATCTTGCATCGCGGCTGCATCGTAGCCGATGATTCGATTGATCATCTTCGCACTCTCATGTCGTTGTCGAGCCTCGAAGCCATTTTCTCCCAGTTAGCAGTAGAGCAGGATACGGTCGCGATTTCGCGGCAGATTGCGGAGCTCATTCATGCCTAAGTCCTCCGAACAGCCATCCCAGTTTCGAATACTCTGCCGAATATTCTGGCTTCGAGTTGTAGACCTTGAGGTTCTCTCCCCTGACAATGACGCCAAGACGCTGCTCGGTCATCTTGCTGCTCTGCTTGCCGGTGTCAGCGTGCTCTTCACAGCTCCGCTTATTCTCATTGGAGGGCCGATCGCGGAGCCAGATCTTTGGACATTCGAGCACTGTTTCTTCGCGACCACCCTGACCGTAGTCGGCGTTTTCGCAGTTTTGAGCTGGGATTCTGCTCTCCCAGACCGACGTGATCTGCTTGTCCTCGGGCCGCTACCGGTTCGAATTCGCACCGTCTTTGCCGCAAAGGTATCTGCACTTCTAGGAGTACTCAGCTTCTCCGTGGTTGCCCTTAACTTCTCGACGGGGCTGCTCTGGCCTCTTCTGTTTAGTGCTCCAGGTTCAGGCATTGTTGGCGCATTACGATCAATCGCCGCGTACTGGATCACCAGTACAGCCGGAGCAATGTTCATTTTCTGCTGCGTCCTCATTCTGCAGGGCGCCGCTGCACTCCTTCTTCCCAGGCAGCTTTTTCTTCGCGCCTCTTCATTACTCCAAGTCATGGCGTTCACTACGCTGTTTGCTGGGTACCTTCTGGAACCGTCGCTCGAAAGCATTCCTGCACTCACAGATGTCGCGAATCAACACCTGCTCGATTGTCTCCCCTCGTACTGGCTTTTGGGCCTCTTCCAACAGCTCAACGGGACGGTGAGACCGGCATTCGCTCCGCTCGCGGAGCGGGCCTGGATTGCGCTTGCGATAACATTCATATCGGCAGTGGCTCTCCTCCTGCTTGCTTGGGTTTTGAAGTTGAGCCGCGTGATCGAGCAGCCAGACATAGTTCCTGGTCATCGCGAGACTGGAAAGCTGCTCGGTTTTGGCACGACTGCTTCTACAGCCCTGGTGCAGTTTAGCGTGCGCTGCCTGCTCCGCAGTCGGCAACATCGACTTCTATATGCTTTCTACCTCAGTGTTGGCCTCGCGATTGCTTTTCTGTACGCTAACGTCACTGAAGCTCACGCCGATGCTCCCGCGCATTTCGGAAGCCTGCCGGCGTCATATCTGGTAGCAAGCCTGATGATTCTTTGCTTCGCAGTGCTCGGTCTGCGCATAATTATTGACATTCCTGTGGCTCTTCGAGCCAACTGGATTTTTCAGCTAACGCAGATCGATGCAACCAGCACCTACCTCAATGCGGCGCGTCAAGTTTTGCTTGTGCTCGCCGTCGTGCCCATTTGGGTCGCAATTGCCACTGTGATGCTCTGTTATTCGCCGTCGTGGCAGACAGGAGTCCACCTAGTCGCCCTGGCTCTCGTCGGAGCAATTCTCACGGATGTGGTAATCCTTCGTCTTCGTAAGCTACCTTTCGCCTGCTCTTACCTGCCGGGAAAGGCGAAGCTCCACTTCCTTTTTTGGGGCGGCATTTTGGTGGGACTGCCACTTATCAACCAAGCAGGCTTACTCGAATTTCGATTCCTGGCTACCCGAGCTGGCTCCGTCGAGTTCCTGGCACTGCTTTCGTCATTAGCACTTGTCATTCGCTGGCACAACCGTAATGTGGGGCACGGCTCAAGCACTATCATCTTCCAGGAAGAGGAACGTCAAGATTTGCTAGCCTTGAAGCTGAATTCTTGAATTAATGTGTGACAATCCAACACGAATCCTTCCCGGGGGTGCAAAAGAGCTGCGATCCCCCCCCCCCGGGCGAGTATTTCCTTGCCGGGAAATCGGCCAGTTTCCGTAACAGCTACGATGATGACCCGTTTCATCGCAACCTCTGGACTACAGCATATATTCAATTCGCGATTTCAGAGTAGAGGATTGCCGGTACCTGCCCGACTTTTCGATCCGCCGCAAAAACCATGAGCTGCTTCAATTCATAGGAACGACGCGAACACGATCGATCCCCCGGTGCATCATGCCTAGCCGGCGAGCAGCGGCTTCGCTGAGATCGATGACTCGATGCTTCTTGAAGGGGCCGCGATCCGTGACAGTTACTTTGACGGACTTGTGAGTCCGAAGTGACGTCACTCGTGCGTGCGAACCCAGTGGCAGTCTGCGGGTGGCCGCAGTGAGGGCATTGCGGTTGTATCTCCTCCCGTTGGCCATGCGGTGGCCCTGAAGACGCTTTCCGTAGTAGCTTGCGTTGCCGCTAAACGGCCGGCTAAGTGAATGGGCCGGGCCGGCGCTACACAATGCAACCCCCAGTAAGAATAGATGTGTTAGCCGCATGTGAACCTTCCTTCGGTGACTACGTGCTGCTTTTCACTTTAACTGGCCTACTTCTGTTCTGAACTTTGGCGCACCGGCGGGGACAAATCTCAACCTGGATAGCCGTTGTGATTAATTTATCGCAGCGATATCGCAACTTCCTACTTTCCGCACATCTCGGAGACGATTTCCGGGGAATTTCGCCGGCGGTTTATCGGCGCTTCTTACGTGTCTGGACAGCCAGTACCTGAGCGGAGAGCTTTCGCATCTCGCTAACGACTCGTTCTAATATTCGGTTATC
>DATDLS010000153.1:0-4144 GCA_036519195.1 Occallatibacter sp.
AATTCAAAGGCCGGAACTCGAAGCCCTGATCCTCGAACGGATGCAACTCGGCGCATTTCCGACAATTGAGGACGCACTGCTACAGGCGTTGAAATCCTCGCCTCTGCCTTCGGGAAAGGCCGGGACGGGATCAAACGGAAAGCCGGGGCCCACGGGTGCCGATCTTGTCGCTGCCATGCAGGCTTCTCTGTACAAGGAATTCACCCTGGAGCCATCACGCGACCGTATGCCGGTACGTGACGTTGCGTTCTAATGGCTTGGCTGCTCGATACAAATGTCCTCTCGGGATTACGGCGGCCAAGGCCAGAATAAAGGGTCGTTGCCTTCATAGCAGACTACCCGCTCGATCAGCTCTTTATCAGCGTTGTCACACTCGCCGAAATACGCTTTGGCATCGAACTTGTCGCGGAACCAAATCGCAGGACCGAATTGAACGAATGGTTAACGCAGAAAGTGCGCCCAATGTTTGACGGTCGCGTCCTGCAAGTCAACGAAGACATCATGCTCAAAAGGCGGCCACTGGTTGAGGAAGGCCGTAAGGCCGGACACACATTTTCTCAGCCGGACCTCATGATCGCTGCGACGGCCATACATCAGGGCCTCATGGTCGTTACACGTGATCGAAGCGAATTCGACAAGGCGCGAGTGCCGGTCGTGAATCCCTGGGATGGCAAGTAGCGCTCAACCCAATCCTGACGAATGCAGCCCCATGTCGCAGACCACAGCGCTGCTGTCATCCACCATATGTTCATCCGTCGCTGGCTTCCTCCTGGTTGCCGGCACTCTCGAGAACTTTCACCTCGATGAGATTGGTTGCCGCAGGCGATTGCAGCTCTGAAATCCGGCGCTTGGAAAGCCGGATGCGCTGGATCCTTTGCCATGTCTTGACGTAAGCCGCCCTAGATGACATTGCGTCTATCATGTAGCGGTCCGTACCTGCATTGAACCCACGAGACAGCGTACGCGTGCTCATCGTCGGACACTATCAGGGCATCATTGAGAATCGCTCGACAGACCCGGTTCATTTGGAACGGGCTTTGCAAACTGACACTCCAGCTAGCACCGAAGCTTTGCGCAGAATAATACCCTTATAAATATTGGGCACTTATGATCCTACACCTGACTCGAAATCAGACATAGTCGCAAGGCTATCGGGGGTTCGAATCCCTCCCTCTCCGCCATACCTCAACAAACGGTTTGGAATCAGATAGATAGAGGAACGATTAAGGCTCTTATAGTGCTCCAAGGCATTTGTCGTAATGCCCGTGCGATGCAAACTGCTAGCTTGCCGCTGCCAGCTTTCGCGATGGGCGTTGCGTATCTGCCCTTTCCCGGACTTTCGCACGGCGGCTCCGCCCGTCGATGGGCCGCACTGCGATGCTCGTTTCCAAATGCAGGCGGTCGGCAAAGCGCAACAGCTTCTCAATGCTCACCTGGGAGATCCGGCCCTTGAGCAGGCTGCTCACTGACGGCTGATACTCGTCCAGGATGTCCACAAGCTGAGCCTGCGTATAGCCCTTGGCCCGAACATGTTCAAGGATGGCGGATAAAATCTCCGCCTTGATTTTGAGCGCGCTGGCTTCCGACGCGGAGAAGCCCAGGGCGTCGAAAATGTTCCCCTTCACGATATGTGTCGGCTTATTTCCCGCTGCGCTTTTCATGTGATCTCTGCTCCTGCAATCGTTGTCTGACCAGCTTAAAACGCTGGCTGGCGATCTGAATGTCTCGCCGGTCAGTCTTGCGACTCTCCTTCTCGAAACAGTGCAACACGTAAATCGTGTTCCCCACCTTCGACAGGTAGATCGCCCGATACCACGCGCGCTCATCGGCTTCTTTCAATTCGAAGACGCCGGAGCCGATGGAACTCATGTTGCGCGTTTGTGAGGTTGGCTCCCCGCCGATTTGAAGCTACCGCAGAGAGAATCCTAGCGCCCGCTTAACCTGATCGGGAAAGCTCGACAGCACCTCCAGCGAGTCCCCTTCAAAGTGGAGTTCGGCGGCTGATGGGGCTTCTCCTCTGGATGCCATCACAACGATGGTATCGCAATGGACGCGCTCATACAAGATCTACTATATTCTTTCAGCCATGAGCAGGATGATCTGGCAGTCCAGTGCGAGCCGCAAGAGGGATTGCGAAGCGTTCGTTTCAGACTTTCTCTACCGCTCTCGACGTGGATGATTTTTTCGCAATCAGCGCAGAACAAGGTTTTGAATGCCCATGGGGTCGACGCGGCCATGATTTTGCCTGTAACCGACCGAAATCATCGATCGTTAGAGCCATCGATCTTCCACAGCGCAAAGATTTTCCGTAAGCACAAATGTGCTAACATAAGTTTGAGGTTGACCATGCCGACCACCAGGCCTAAGCCGATACGCGCCTTCGAGAAGCCCATAGGAACTGAATATCGAGGTAAGCAGACCCGGACCGGAAACTCCCTCGGATTCCGCTTCGACAGCGCTCTTTTCAAGAGCCATCCCGAATTCGCCGGAGAGGTCAAGGCCCAAGTAATCGCGCCAGGCCGGATGCTGGTTTCCGTGGCCAAGCCGGTGGCCAAGGGCGCCGATCCCGTGATGGCATCGTTCCTCGCATTCCTGGCAAGCGACATTGCCAAGGCTCCCGAAACCATCATGCCCATGAGCGATGATTTGGCAAAACGCATCGATTCTCTGATCGAAGGGGTTACGGTCTCGCGCGATCAACCCTTGGGAGAGGAAAGCCTGCTCTAATGGAGGCAAACGGTTGGTCGCTCTACCTGCATCCGCTATTCCAACAACAGTTGGAAAAGCTAACCGCGCAAGTAGAGGGACTGCGAGCCAAAGACCCGACGGGCTACAAGGAACAATCAGCCACGAAGCTCCTTGCAACCATCGACCGCCACATCCGCGAAATCATTCCCCGCGACCCAAATGCGGCGGAGTGTCGACAAGGTAATACACTCGGAGCGGACAACCGCCACTGGTTCCGGGCGAAATTCCACGAGCGTTATCGACTTTTTTATCGCTTTTCAAGCAAAGACAAGGTGATCGTCTATGCGTGGGTGAACGACGAGAGCACGCTGCGTAAAGCTGGATCGAAGACGGACCCCTACACTGTCTTTCGCGCTATGCTCGACGCGGGTAACCCGCCCAGTTCGATGATGGAGCTACTAGCGGTGTCGAAGAAAGTCGAGCGGCATCGGCCCCCAGGACAGCACGCAACCACTAAGACCCTTGGGAGGCGAGGCGGATCTTAGCCCCAGCGCTGGGGACTATCGGTGCTGCCCGTCGGGCAGGCCAGAGTTGCCGCTCCAGCCAGATGGCAGTAGAAAGGTAGAACGGTAAGAAGCTTTGCAAACTGACACTCCAGCTAGCACCGAGGCTTTGCGCAGAATGATACCCTTATAAATATTGGGCGCCTGCGATTCTCCACCTGACTCGAAATCAGACATAGTCGCAAGGCTATCGGGGGTTCGAATCCCTCCCTCTCCGCCATAAAATCAGACCGTAACCTTGCAATCCTGCCAAGCGATCTCATAATTGCAAGGTTGACTCCTGCCTCAACGAGAATCCGGTTTAGGTATCCATCCGGTCACTTCGGCTTTGAGCCGTCCGCTCTTGTCGAGGATGGCGACTCGCTCTCCCACTACCAGAGATTCGATGAAGATGTCGAGACAGTATCCCTTCGCGTTCTGGGCGCTCGGGACTTTGAGGGCGGAGATTCGTCCACTACGAAAGCACGCGTTGCCAAATTGTTGCGTGGGAGTCAACTTCTTCCGCGCATTCAGGATGAACCGCGATGGCACGGTGCTGACCAGTTCATTGTAGGACGTGCCGAGCGCCGGGTAAAGGTCAGCCACCGTCAAATCCAGAACGCGCGACAGCGAGCATTCAAGGGTCAGGATGAGGTCTGGATCGCGCGGCGCTCCGCGCAGCTTTCCATCAGCAGTCGTGAACAGGGCCTCCGCTTCGAGGAGAGCCGTCATTTCGCTGTCAGCCGTATAGAGTACTGGGAAGGTATGCGGAGCGTTGTACCGGCCTCCGCGCTCGAAGGCACCAATAGCAGATAGGGGCGTGTCCCGCCAGCGGTCGGCGATCACACGGAAACTCGGTTCGGAGTGAGCGGTCAGTGGAGCGCACTCCAGCACGGCGATGATTTTCTCGATCG
>DATDLS010000154.1:0-23067 GCA_036519195.1 Occallatibacter sp.
AAGCCATCGGCAAAACTTGCCACACGCCTTGCGTGTACTTGAATCCGACCCGCTCCAGCAGCTTTCGCGAGTTGTCGTGTGCGATCCCATGCCCGGCAACGATGACCGGCAGGTCTAGTGTGTCGAATCCGTGCGCGAGTAGAGCGAGCAAAGCCTCCTCGCCCAGGCGCAGTCCCCAGGCGGACCGCATGAGGTTAACGCCGGCCTCAAGCGTCTCGGGATCCATCGACCACGGCCGTAGGCCGGCACACACTGCAGATTCGCCTGTCTCACGCAAGAACATAGGCCATTACTGCATACCGAGACTACTGTCACGTTCACATTCGGCATGAAGTCGATCACGCGCATGTTTCCGGTTCATTGCGCCGCCGAAAAATCGAGTCCCCTCCGGATCACACCATAGCGCTTCAGCAAGGGCAGTATCTTCATGAGTCCAGCTTCGAAATATCAAACGGGCAGAGGACGGGGAGAACATGTTTACTCCTGGAAACGCGTAGAAGGATACCCTTTGGGCGGTGATTGCTGGAACGGACGAGGAGCGATAGGTCTAGAGTTCACCAAGGGGAGCGATCAGGCACGCGAGTAGGTCAGAAGGAGCGCGCCGGATGCGACAGTACGTGAGGAAAGCAGTGTTAATGGGAATCGAGCACCGTCTACAGGAAACAACTTCTTCCCCCCACCGAGACACACAGGATCAATCATTAATCGGAGTTCATCGAGAAGATCATGAGAGAGCAAGGCGCCTACCACTTCCGAACTGCCGACTATCAGCAGATCGCCTCCTGGGGCTTTCTTTAGATCGTGGATTTCCTCTACAAAATGCGTGCCAAGCAAAGAGGAGTTGTTCCACGAAAGTGGTTCCCGAAGCGACCTTGAGAGCACGTATTTCGGCAGTTCATTCAGAGGTTGTGCAAGCACCTGTTCCTGTGCAGATGCGTTCGGCCAATGCGCTGCGAAGATTTCATAGGTCCTGCGGCCGAACAGGAAACCACCCGCCAGAGTAATGCTTTCCATGACCCAGTTCATCGACTCGGCTTCTAAGTAAGCCGAATGCCATCCACCGTGCTTGAAACCACCGCTGGCATCCTCTTCGGGCGACGATGGCGACTGGATGACACCGTCCAGACTCATCCATTCCGATGCAATAATCTTACGCATTTGGGAACCTCCGGTGGTGCTTGAATAGGGCAGCGAGCTTGGTGAGCACAGACTCCCAACCACCTTTGACCTGTTCCGCGACCTGGGGCAGCGCGGAAGCAAGTTCCTCCAGCCTCTCGTGAACCAAAATCAGCCGTGTCACGCCCTCAGAGGCTTCCTCCAGATGTATCTTCAGCAGCGAATCGTAGACGGGTCCATTTGTCCTTGCCGGCCCTACAAAGCCCCAGCGAAAAACAATCAGCTGATTTGAGATCATCTCTGTGATCTCACATTCGAAGCCGCCCGCACTCGATCCCTCCGCGCTGTGCCAGATCCGGTAGTGGCCACCCACGCGCTTGTCTACCTCCGCATTGGTGATTTCGATGGATCCGGGTGCAAGCCAGAGACGCAAGACTTCAGGACTAAGCCAGGCGTCATACACCTCTGTTGGAGATGCGGGAATCAGTCGTTCAAGGTAAACGGCAGGATGGGGCGATGGTTTGGTCACTTGTTATCTCTCCTTTTCGAAAGCGATTGCACAACCTCTGCCAACGCATCCAGACGATCGTTCCAGAATTGCTCATAGAAGCGGAGCCACATAGTTGCGGACTCGAGCGATTTCGGTCGAAGACTACAGCGATGATTCCTGCCCGCAATCGTGCGGCGGAGCAGGCCTGCTCGCTCCAATACGAGAACATGCTTGGAAGCAGCCGGCAAAGACATCGCCAGCGGAGCAGCTAACTCCCCCACCGTGAGATCGCGAGCGGCCAGCCGCCGAAGCATCTCACGGCGTGCTTCGTGTGCGAGTGCTTGAAAGACCGCGTCCATGTCCGTTGAATGCTTAACCATATGGTTTACGATAGGTCGGATGGGACGATAATGTCAACCATATGGTTTAATATTCCTGCGAACGGATCGAACCTGGGATCGCCAAACGCGTATATCGCGAAGTCGGCTTTTCGATGGCAAGTTTCCGCGAAAAGAAGTCCTTGCTAGACGACCAATGGTTGCAACGCTCCTGTCCAGCCCAATGGGCGCGCTGTCGCCGATGCGCTCACAAATACCGATCGGGACCGGGAAGTCGGCCAGCGTCCGCCGATCTGCCTCCGCATGATCTTCGGTTAGCGGGCCAATGCACTCATCCGGCAAAGTTTCCGGGATCTTTATCGGATTAGTACCCGAAACGCGCCAGGCACCGGGAGCCTCCTCGGACCCCAGTCAGGAGGGAGGGCGCGAGTTTCCCGTCACCATGCCGACCTTCGGGTAGTAATCCGGCTCGGTGAGTGGTAGAGATAACCGGTCCAAACTGCTTCGACTCCGAATTCACGCCACGAACCCGAGTTCACAGTTTGGCGAAGAGGCAGATGCCTGACCACGGGCGCGAGCCTTGGCGGCCGTTCGACTGCGGTAACAGAGACAGGATCCGCATGCCGAATGAAAGGCGTTTGAAACGTGCCGCTGTCTTGAGTGGCGAGCGCACATCAACCGGCCCCCAGCCATACGGAACAAAGAACTCCGGACCTTCCTCCGGGCCAAATTGCACCGCGGAGCCGCTCTCGCTGAGTGAGGGGTTCATATGCTTCTTAAGCAGACGCAGGAGGCCCGGGGATGCGAGATCCAAGATCCAACGCTGAAACGCGGGAGGAGCGGCGAGATCCTCTGCGAGGGCGCGCACCTGAGCGGCGCTGAAGTAGATGATGAGCCCTTCGGTGAGGATTAGAATCTTACCGGCCCTTCGTCCGAGTCGGGTGAAGAGCTCGCGGCGGGCAGTGGCATCGGATAGGTCGAGGCGGACGCGTTCGAGAACGCACACCGGTTTCTCGTCGGCTAAGATTTCCTCTTTGTAGGAAAGGATGTCGGGGAGATCCACTTCGATCCACTGTAAAGCAGCGGGCAGGAGCATGCGATAGGGCCGCGTATCGAGCCCCGCAGCGAGATTGACGACCATATCAACGCCCTGCTGACACTGTTCCACAATAAATTGGTCAAATATGTAAGTCCGCGTCACCCAGGCCCAGGCGTTTTGGTTGCTGAATGGAATCGAATCGGCGATCTGATCGCCGCGCTTGCCGGCGAGGCGGCCAGCAAAGGGATCGCGAAAGAGCGCGTCTTGACGGTCGGTCTCGCGCGCCCGATAAACCGCTGCCAGGAGTGCTGTGTCCGAGATATTACGGATTATAGATTTGGCTTGGGCCACAAAATCATGCTCCTGCGGGATTCTGGATCACTCCAAGGCATCGGATGGATTTTCGACTACTCTTCCCTCACCGGATCGGGAAAGGTGACCAGTTTTCCGGGAGCGATTTGTCGCTTCCCGGAAGGCAATTTATTTGGGACCAGTGAGAATTCACCAGACCTGTCCTTTCATTGTGGAGCGACGCCTTCGACGATAAACATGCGGCCTTTCGATGAATTTAGCCGGATCGGCTTGATCGCCTCATAGGCCGGCGAGTCGTACCACTCGCGCGCTTTTTCCGCGCTGTCGAAAGCGATCACTACAATGCCCTTTGCGGTTCACCATCGAGAGCCTGGGGTTTGGCGCCGGCAACGAGAAAGTGATAGTGGCCGTTGAACGGCACCAGCGTCCCGGGGACATTTTCCCCATATTTCTGTATGCCATTGAGATCCACTGCATCGACTTCCGAGATCAGGTAGGCAGGCGAGGGTGGCTTCCGTTGCCGTGCATGAATCGCCGTGGCGCCGACAACACCGACAGTGACGCCAACAAGCGCTATGAACGACAGTTTGTAGTTCGTCTTCATGGGTTCCTCCTCTCCGGTGTGCACTTGCCAGCAAGCAGCCCTTCGATCATTCCCATGGCATTTCGATACCGGCGGCCTGAGACTACGGCTGATTCGCAGTTGTTCGCCAACGTTGTCATGTCTGTCATTTTGCCACCGATCGAATCATTATTCTTGGAGAAATCGGAACTAAAGACCGGATGCTTCTATACCTTCGACTGTTCGCGCACAATATAGTCGGCGAGCAGCACTGGTCAATCGACGAAACTGTCGATTTAGATCGGAATATGATGGTAGACGATAGCTTTGGGTTCCACAGTCAAGCGTCATTCAACACTGGCAGTGCGGATGCCGTTTAGTGTCAAAGCAGGCCGCGGTGGCCAGCATAGTTCTCGTCGACGTCCAGACCATGCTCCTTGATCACCTCGGCCGCAGCAGCCAGAGCTGTTGCGATGGCAGGATAGCCAACGTATGGCAGCGCCTGGATGAGGACTTCCTCGATTTCTTTCAACGTGAGGCCGTTATTGAGCCCGGCCCCCATGTGGATGGCGAATTCATGGGGCTGACGCATGGCAATCATGACGGACATCGAAACCAGGCTGCGGGAGCGCCTGTCCAGACCGGGACGAGTCCAGATATCGGCAAAGACCTGGTCGACCGCGTAGGCAGCGATCGAGGCACCGAAGGTGTTTGAGCCAGCCGAAGCGCCGAGTTTTGCGGCCGCCTGGTCGCCCATCATTTCGCGGACTACATTGATGCCGGCTTCTCTATTCGTCATGATTGAGTCCCCTTGTGAAACTCAAGTGATGTCTCCACCCCCAAGACTACCCTAACGGCTCGAAGACACATGAATACCGTAAACCGCTAGGTTCCTACCGGGACTGCCCACGCGAGATGACGGACAGTCGGAGTAATTTCTCCGGGCAGTTTCGAGAGGATCGTTTGAAGTGAGCCGCTGCGGTGCGCGGCAGACGCGATGATCTAGGCATAACGATGGGATTTCAACTGTAGGCATATGATTATAGGGCACTTGCTTATAAACATGGTGTCGCTCGCACGTGCCACAACGGTGTTATTCATGAGCAGCCCAGTATCGCCACCAGCCTAGATTCTGACCAGACGCCGGGAAGCAGATCGTCGCCCACGCGGCAGCGTTCGCCACGTGGGCGGCTTAGTTCAGACGCGCATTCTGCCAGGATTCGCGCATTCCGGGCGAGTCACCGCCAACCGGACACACCGCCAACCGGAAGTGACATCATAGGTAATAGCTGATGGATTAATTGACACGTTGCAATTTCTGGTTCGTTGCGAACACTCCCCCGGAATTTCGATTCCGTGCATCGAAGACGACGACCCGGATGACCACAAAGCTCGGCTATTTCACGCAGGTCATCGCTCGAGAAACGTCAAAATATGTCTTGCTGTTTTCTCGCGGCATATCGAGCTGGTCAACGACAAACACGTGGGCGGGGCATTTTTCTTCTTGCAACTCCGATCCCAGTTGCTCTTCAACGCCGGTATAGGAACCGGATAAAGAGTTATTATTGTAAGTCTCGACTGCTCGAAAGGCCCTCACGATGAACTTTTCGCTCTCCTTCCCCGTCCACGCGATCCCCCTCTGGTTCCTCGTCCTGTCGCTCTTCCTGCCGCGCCTCTGCATGGTTGTCGCATGGTTCCAGCACAGCATGACCCACTACATCCCGTCGACGGTTGGCATTATCCCGGTCATCGTCGCGATGCTCATCCCCCGCATCCTCATCCTCTTCTGGATCTACCAAGACCAGGGCATCACCATCTGGTTCCTGCTGCACCTGATCGCTCTCCTGTTCGCCTGGGGCGGAGGCAGCCACACCGTTTACCGGCGTCGCCGCGTCGAAGTCCTCGAATAATCGACACTTTTGCCCCTAAGCAAGGAACCGGTCACCCCTTGCTCCTAACCGAATGCTCTGACAAGTGGAATCCAGAGCTGTGCCAGAAATCGCAACTGACCAGCTAGAAAATCAGTTGCTCAAAATACGGCATTTCTCGCGACGACATGGCGGCATCGGGACCGAAACGCACAATACACTACACACCATAAAACTGGCCCCTTATGGAGTTTTTGTGGTCGTTGGCGAGCGAAGCGGGGGAGATCAGGTAACTCTGCTCGTTGACAGCGGCACTCAACAAATCAATCGCCCAGCCACATCGATGCGGCTGGGCCTCACAAAGAACTCATCATGAATACCGATGTTGAAGCAAGCGTTGCAGAGGTGTGGCCAGCACATCCGAATATCTCACCGATCACACCTTCGCTGGCGAATCGAAGTTGCCTGCAAGGTGCCCATCATTCTGGGTGAGTTCAACAGACCAAGGCTCCGGACCGCCATTTGAGCCGGGTACCAAGCTGGTTGAAATGAGCGCACCCCTCCAGCACACCTGATACGAAGGTATCGGTCGATACCATTGTCCAATCGTCTTCCTCCCTTCCCTCTGGCATGATCGCGATGGTTCCAGACGCACGTCAGATCGGGTTTAGAAAACTTTCTTTGTGAAGGGGAACACACGATGGATGAACTTATGGGGGAATCTGAGGGTCTGGCGTGGATTCGCGGGTGGGGCGGAAATGATCGCTGCGTGGCGCTAAAACACAAGTTGATGCTTGGCGTGATCAGTGCGATGCTGGGCGCTATGCTTCAAGGTTGCACATCGGACAATCATCCCTCCCAGGAGGAAACCTCCCTGGCCAATGCGGCTAAAGATGTCGCCATCCCATTGGAAGCAGGAAAGAAGAACAACCCGCTGCCTGAGACGGATGAGGTCGTGAGCCAGGGCCAGGAAGTGTTTCTTGCGTCTTGCGCCCAATGCCACGGTGCGGATGGGCGCGGAGACACGAGCATCGGGCGTAACATGGCTCCGCCTGCCATGGATCTGAGCTCATCCCATGTGCAGCACTGGAGTGACGCGGAACTGTTTTGGATCATAGAGAACGGCGTTCGCCTCACATGCATGCCTGCCTGGAAGTCGAGCATTTCCGATAACGACACCTGGAAGCTCGCACGCTTTATCCACAACGTGTCCCGTCTCGACGCTGCCTCCGCCTCCACCCCAGTCCCGTCACAGGCACAAGCCGCCATTTCCGCACAGGATAAGTACGCCCTCAAAATACCGAATGGACTCGCGCTCTCTGAGTTCAGGGGATACGAAGGCTGGCCGGTGATCGCCGTCAGTCATAACGGAGGTAGGCTCGCTGCAATCCTTGGCAATCCGGTGATGATCAATGCCTATAAGGCGGGCATTCCCGGGAACGGCAAGCCCTTTCCGGATGGCGCTAGGATGGCGAAGATCCATTGGAACGGAAAAGTGAATCCCGATGAACCCGGTGGGCCGACGGTGCCAGGTCCCCAGCATGACGTTGATCTCATGCTGAAGGACAGCAAGAGGTTCGCCGACAGCGGCGGATGGGGTTATGGCGCGTTCGACTATGACGTGGCGTCCAATACGTTCACGCCCGCCACCTTGAAAGACAAGCCACCGCAAGGGAACGACGCCAAATGCGGGTTCGCGTGCCACTCGGCAGTGAAGACAAAAGATTACGTTTTCACTGATTATGGGCACAGGTGAAGCGGTATGAGCACACGGATGTTATGCCTAAAGGCGATCACCACGTTCCGGCAGAATCAGAAAGGCCCTTGAGATAGCCGGGGCTTGAAGTCAGGGTGCGGAACACATCTCGCTTTGGTCGTGTCTGTCACAGTCCTCAAGTCAAAAGCGCGGTTGGCTCGAATCTGCGTTGGCATCGAAAGTCTCAAGGAGCGCGATGAGGGTCGAAGCTCCCAGAAACGGCGTTTTCGGTAACTTCGAGCCCTGACCGCCATGCGCAGTAGATATCTGGCCGAATTGGGCGCATCCATTTGCTCAATCATTGAGATGAGGAAGGCTCGCCACGCAAGGAGAACACCAGGTGGCCCAGAACTCCAGCACTACTACCTAGCCTTTCAGGCTTACCCCGTCTGCTTTGGCACCTGGAGGTGCCTGCAACTGCCTCAATGTATCCAAAGGCAGAGCTCGCGTACCTTTTTCAGGCTGCGCCCGCAGCGAAACCGTTCCAAGCCGTAATGAGAGGAATCAGGCAGTTTCGCAGCAAATTCATCTATCCGTAGACACCGAATATGCTCCTCGTGTTCCCGACCTAAAACGCGAGCGGACAGATCGAAAATCAATCAGAGGTTGGACCGTCATTGGAGCCTCGCCCTGGTTATTTTCACGCAAGGACCTTTGCACACGAAATCCAGGGTTGGACGCGGTCCACCTAGTTATGGCGACAACCCAATCGGAGCTCGGGAAAAAGGTCGTGGTTCTGTTCGAAGAGAGGATTGGCCTGCGATTGGCCATAAGCGGGACTCAGCTGGGTTGCGCGGGCTCAAGAGGAGCACTTTCTCGCAGAATTGGGTGGCCCTCAATCAGAGCTCACAGTCAGGGTAACTGAGGAGAACTGGAACGAAGCATTCTTGCTGTCCATTCGGCGTGAGGTAATGTAGAACTAGACAATCTTTTCAACTCTTTGCCGGTGTCGTATTCGACTCGCCGAATTGACGGAACATGCCCGTCCAGAATCAGATAAGAGGCGCGCGGGTCGCCATCATATGGAAGCCCGACACTACCAGGATTAACAAGGAGTTCGGGAATGACGCTCGTTTTCCGAATGGCAGGTAGATGTGTGTGGCCGAATACCACAAGTGCTTTGCCAAGGGAACAGTAGATTCGGCCTAACTCTTCATCCGATGCACTGGGCGGGACCGCCTTCCAGCAACTCTGTGGCGAAGCATGAACGAGCCCGAGATCCGGTTCTAGAATGGCCGACGGAAGTTGGCTTAGCCATGACAATCGACTGCTTCCAAGCATCGAGCGGGTGGCTTCTGCCATTTCTCGCACAGCTGTCCAGAGTTGAGGAGGAGCCGAAGATTGAGCTATAAATTCCTCTAATGATTCCGGACGGTGGAGCATTTCATCCCCATTGCCCATGACTCCGCGCCAGCCAAGATCACGGATTTGATCGATGATTTCGACGGGGCTCGAACCGCCGTCAGATAAGTCGCCGCCGTGAAATACCATATCTGGAGCGGCCAGCCGAATGTCCGCGAGCACGGCCTCAAATGCCGTGAGATTTCCATGAATGTCTGACAAGACAACAATCCGCATGCAGGCAACTCCATACTGATCATCATTATCCAGCAGGTGCTTTGATTGGCAACTTCTGTTCATTTGCTGCTCATCAAGGAACGCCAATCGGGCTGCTGGTGCAAACCCTCATCTGGTTATCTTTGGAAATGTGGTCGACAACCGCGGAGACCCGGTTAAGCGCTTCGCTGCGACTCCAGTAGCGGGGTCATACTAATTTCGATATAGAGTTGTTCCTTCGACTATCTCTGACGAAAGCGCTCGGTAATCTCTTCGCCGATTTTGCAGCCGGTTTCCCAGCCGACTGCGTCCCGTGCTTCGGCGAACGATATCAGCTCCCTGAATGCAGGTTTCCTGGCCCTGCCAAACTGTCCTCATCGTGAGCCCGACAGACATCAATCGGCAGCCAGCGGCGAGGTTACTTCGCATATATTTCCTGAAGTCGGAAAGCTCTTTGATCTCCTCGGGCGGGTTCATGGAGGACAGCATACCACCGGTCAGGTCGAAGGATCGGGCATCGGTGCGGCGGCCACATAGGGGCATTACCAAAGAAAGGGACCCCTTTTTAGTACCTATGCATTTGAGTTCTGCACGTTTTGCGCGGAAACCTTTTCGGTCTATGCAAGTTCAGCGCTGCTCCTCGGTCTCTCTGCGTGGAATTTTCATAAGTCTGTCCAACTTTCTGATGTTATGACTCGTTTGGTTCCGGCTACACCAGCATAGGGATAGATGCTGAAGAAGCCCCTGGGCGATGCAACCAAGCTGCAGGTGAAGGTGAAATGGAGTCAACTCGCGCTTGATTGCTGCCCGATACCACACCAATGAATCTATGTCGAAGTAATCTTCCGCGGGTACCCGGTCTTTCCGGAAGAGCTTCCGCAATTAGTAACCCGCTAGTTCGGATTCACCTATTTGTGGTAACCGGCAGCATCCATTCCGGGGGAGGCCTCATCGGACTTCAGCATGAACTCCTTTGCGCGCCTGACTGGCCACGTGTTCTTATTCGTGTCTCTGCTCGCCTGCGCACAAACGCTGCGCTGTCTTGCACAGTCAGTGGATCCGGCCGCAACCGCGCCGGGTGCGGATGGGCCGAGGGAGGCCGTCTCGCTGACAGACTATGTCATCGGGACAGGCGATGTGCTCCATGTTTCGGTCTGGGATGAGCCTCTTCTGACAGTGACGGCTACTGTCCGACCGGACGGCAAAATCTCTATGCCGCTCCTTGATGAAGTGAGCGTCTCAGGCATCACGCCGGACGGGCTGCAGAAGTCTCTCACCGACAAACTGACGCGTTTCGTTCACAAGCCCCGTGTCACCGTCACGGTACAGGAGATACACAGCCGGTTGGTCTTCATTACCGGTGAAGTGCAGCGCCCCGGCGCCTACTCGCTGGTAGCGTCGATGAACGTCGTACAACTAGTCGCCCGCTCCGGCGGCTTCACGGACTTTGCGAAACAGAAGAAGATCTATGTTCTGCGTGCCAACAAGACCACGCGCATCGATGTCAATTACGGAAAGGTTCTCAAGGGCCAGGCTCCGCAACAAAACATTGATCTGGCTCCTGGAGACACGGTGGTGGTGCCATGAGACTTCAAAACAGAACTCTGGAATTGTGCCTGGCCCTGGCGATGAGCAGTGGGAATCATATGACGACTGCTCAGCAACCCATAGATCGCGTGAGCCTGCTGGCGGACGACGACAGCACAAACCGCGAGCCGGACAGCGGAACGCGCCGCGATAATCGCGATTCGCCCCGCACAACCAGCACCGAACCATTGAATAATTGCGGCGACTCGCTCTCTGAGGCACTTCAACAGGGCACGCCGGAGTTCCTCTGCTGGGCCAACATCCGCACAGTCGAGCGCTGGGATATGGCATCTGTAATTTCAGGCCTGCAGCCGGGCAATGACACCAGCGTTGAGTTGCCAAAAAATGCGCCCTCCATGTTCCGTCTAACCACGGGCGGTTTTAGTGGGTTCAGCTTTCCCGATGCCAATTCCGGCCAAGCCTACGGCGGCATCGGCGCTGCCAAAATGCTCGTTGAGCGGCGGCGCCTGCAATTCTCGGCCGAAGACGGCGGCGGGTTTGCCGATCTCAACGCAGGGGGCAATCAATATCTGGTCGGATTGAACCGCGCCGCGGTCCGATTCAATGGCGAACTGTCTCCGCGCTGGACATGGCAGGGAACGGCCACCAACACCTACGGGACGGATGCCGCCCGCATCGTGGTTCCCCTGGATTTTCGCAGCATCGGTGATGCCGAAGCGCCTGCGGCGGAAACCGTGGTCTATGGACTGCATTCGGGCAGAATGACGAGCGGAGAAGAGGCGGCCAAAGTGCGCTACCTGGACTCGCGGTCTTCGCTTTGGGATCTGGGCTTTTCACACGACTACACGAAATACGATGGCGAACGCTTTCTGGTGCAGACCGAGCGACTGCGGGCTGAGTATCTTCATGCTTTAACCGATAGCGACGCCATCGGCGGATTCCTGCTCGGTGCCCATCAATCAACTCCGCTGGATTGCAGTTTGGTTGGCGGCGGATTGGTTTACGTCGCCGGATGGGGAACCCGCTCCAACCTCAACGTATCCGGGGGCCTTGCGGGGGCCAATCCCTCGTGCGGAAAGCGCGCCCAGGCGATCGGGACCGGTGCCCTGTATCTGCCTATCAATAGCACCAATGATTTTTATCTTTCCGCCGGCCGCGACCTGGGCGACGGCATCCTCGAGCACACAGTGTTCCTGAATACCGGTGCGGCAGGGATACGCCACTACTTTGGCAAGGTAGCGGATATGCGCGTAAGCTGGAACGGCCTGCAGGGAACGGACCCACGGAGCCGTCAAACCTATCAAGGCATGTTTGGCGATCTGAGCCTGCACATCCACATTTATTCCGGATTCTCGGAAGAAGCCGAGATCCGCCACTTCAATATCGCAGACACGACGAACAACGATCGCACCATCGCCGTTTTCACACTGTGGTGGTCGCCTGGCCAAAACAGCGAAACAACGCATGCTTCAGTGCCATAGGACGCTGGCTGGTATCTTGGTTCACATCGAGGGGCTATGCGTATCAGGTTGATGTTCCCGCACTCGCATGCCACCCCAGTGTGGCGGATCGGCGTACTTTCGCTTGTCGCGATAGCCGCGGGAGCCGGCATCTTCGTTCTCGCGCGGCGTAGCGCGGAGCGATCGGCTGAGACCGCCGAACTCTCCTTCGATTCCTCGGTGGCGGCTCGCGACCATGCCGCTGTCGCCCATGCCACCGAGCCTGCGCTTACCGTGGCGCAATCGATGCTGACCGAAACGACGGTGCTGGAACTGCTTCGCCAGGCGGGCACCTACCCCTCCGACCCTGCCGTCAGCATCGGCGAATTCCGCTCTCGCCTCGAATTGCAACAGCCATCGGACGGCATGCTACGGGTCCTCTATCGCGATCCCGATCCACAAGCAGCTCGAAAGCTGGCGAATGCTGTTGCAACGGCGATCGTGGCGTGGAAGCCGGCTGATCAAAATCCGCCGCCCGCCGCGCAGTCGCAGATCGCAAGTGTGCCTGCGCCTCCCGTCCCGGCACGCGCTTCTGCACGGCCTCCGGGCGATACTCTCCGCATGGCCTATGGAACCCTGGCGTATTTAGAAGGCCAACTCGCGGCAACCGACGAAAAGCTTGGAGATTTAGTCCGCCCGCGGGCGAGCCCAAGCCAGACCCCAATCGCCGCACCGCCACCCTCCGCGCAGGCCGAGCTGCGACGCATCCTGCAGGCGAAACTTGCGGCTGCCCACCAGAGGCTGGATGATCTGCGCTTGCGTTATACCGACGAGTATCCCAGCGTTGAGAACGCCAAGGACGCGATCTCCGAACTTCAGCAAGAGCTGGGGGCCCTTCCCCCGGCGACGCCCTCCCCGAGCCAGGGGAACGGTGCCTCAGACGCGAAAAAGCTCGATATAGAAATCGCTGACCTGCGCCAGCAGCGCGCCTGGCTTACCGGTCAGTTAGCCGCGGAGAGACGCTCCATCGTTCACATGCGCTCCAACCCAGCTTCGGACGCAACCTCTCCGCCGCCACAAACGGCATCTGTTCCGCCAACAACTCGCACCTCGGCTTCACCTGTGCCCACCATGACGGAGACAGCGTCCTGGCGGAACCCGTTCAGGATCGCTCGCCTTACCAGCGTGGACCGCGACAGCTTGGCGAGGCCTGCGCTTCTCGCAAGTGGTCTGTGTATTCTTTTTTATGTGGTGTCCGCGGTCTGCCTCTTTGCGCTCTGGCGTCGTAACCCGCAGTTATTACCCCCCGCCCCCATCCCGCAAACAGACAGTTCGTTCGCCTTCGATTCCCAGCTACCAACGACGAAGCCGCCCCCGCCCGCGCGGGCTCCGGTCACCCAAGGACCTGATGAGCTCGCTGCTAAGAAACCGGCCTGGCACAGGACTTTTGAGGCCGCCGCTGCAGGAGAGCTCAAGGGTATCTCCCCGGAGCGGACCGAACAGCAATCAATCGATCTTGAAGTGACGAAGCAGAAGGTTGTGGACGATGAGCTGATCGAGGCCTCAGAAAGCCAAGCTCACACGAGTTCACAGGCTGATGCTGTCCGCGACGTCGAGCTCACATCACGCGAGGGATCGAGGGCGGAAGTAACAGAGCCTGAGCCGATCGAGACGCTCCACAACCGCCGTCCGTTGGTTTCTGCAAGTGCGGCCGAAGGTAAAGCCGAGCCCTCGTCCGCTGTGGAACCAGAACGGGGTAGAGCCGTCTTTGGACCAGGCGAAGAGAAGCAGGATGATCAGACCTCGCGCAATTTGTTGGGCACTGCTGAAAATGAACTTAAGCCCCCCTCTGACGTGAATTCACAACCTGCAACTACAGCTGCTGAACCGGTCGTGATTTCGCAGGAAGGCGTCCAATGGAAGTCGCCAGGCGATTCGGTCAAAGAAGTCGAGTCCACTGATACAGCGGGGGCGGAGGAGGAAATGGCCGCCGCCGTTCCTCTCGGCCCACTCGACGGCGACTGGGCCGAAATGCTGGACAGGCTCTCGCTGGCACACCTCGATGTAGAGGCAGGGAGCGAACCACTTTCCGAATTGGCCGAGACCGAGCTGGAAGCCAAAATGGAAACCGAGCCTGAGTTGGCGTCAGCACCAGAACGGGAAACGGAAATGATGTCGGAGTCCAAGGCCGGCCTAGAATCGGAACCGCAAGCAAGCGTGGAAATGGAGCCATCCAACAGCGAACCCAAGGTTTTCCGACACGCATTGGCCGATTCTGGCGAAGTGGATGCCGCCTGGGTTGCACGGATTGTCGAGGCTCTTTCGCTGACATCGAGCGGGCAGATGTTCGAATTGGAAAGGCGAGGCGAGAGATCGAACGTCTCCGCCGCTGCGTCGCCCTCCCCATCGACCGTTACCGAAGAAACCGAGGATGAGGCAGGGCCATCAAAGAAAAACTCTCTCGCATCGGAGAGGAAGCCACTCCGCATTACGGACACACCCGAATGAGGCTCTCTGGATATCCCTGCTCATGGCGTTCAAGCCGTCGATGCGCTTGTCAGCCGAAGCGTTGAGGGTTCGATTTCAATTGGTCGTGTGCACGTTGCAGCTTGCCGGAGTGTTGACGGGATTGCAACGAGCGACCGTGTCGCCGGGCAGCGCGACAACAAAGTGTCCGGGCCAACGAGCAGGCTCGTTGATGGGATAGTCCGTGCTGAGCAGTTGGGCACCGCTGCCGAACATGGCATCGCGTACGGTGGTATCGTCGATGCGAGCTTCTTTGGTGTCAGAGTCAGTACGGGCGCGCACCAGATAGCCCTGGCGGACGAGATTGGCAATGTCGGGAGCGGGACCGTCGTTACGTTCCAGGAAGGCGGCGTCCGGCTGACCGGGGTCAGAGTTGGTGAAAATGACTCGGCCGCGCAGCGAAGGGTGGCCTTCCAGGTAGACAGGGGTGACTGGGTGCTGGTCCATCAGAAAGATGACCTTCCCACGCGCACTGGAGAGGGTTGGCCAGTTACCGGCGAGGACTGCTTCGTTGAGAGTGTTGTAGCTGCCGCGGACATCATCGGGAGTAATCATTTCCTGGGGTTGGAAGACGGAGCGGATCTCTGCGTCCAGGGCGTCGAAGGTGCTGGGAGTGAAGGGCTCCGGTTCGGTGAGGTGGAGCTGGCCCTGGGGTTTTCCCTGCTTGGTTTCGATGAGGATGAAGATCGGTATGTGGCCGGGATGAGCCTCTGACCATTGCCTGATTTGCTCGAGACATCCTGTGAACGGCTGGCAGGTGCTGCGATAGTCGACGTCCTGTACGTGCATGACCTTGAAGCCGGGTTTGCTCATGATTCCGCTTGGATCAAAATCAGGGTCGGGTGGTAGATGAGCGGCTGCGACCATCTGGGGACCGGAGGGGTGGGCATAGAGGCCACCTTTGGAGTCGGCGTAGATGTCGAGTTCGATCTGTCGAACCCCGCTGTCGAATTGCTGGGCAAGAGGATGGTGTTGGTAATCGAGACCTTGATAGATTTCGGCGTACTTCGCCTGCCAGAGTTTAGCCTCGTTGGGAGCGATGCCGGCGTGATAGCTATTGTGAGTGCCAATGACCTGGATCTGGTTGAGCTTCAGGGCGGTGTCGGCTGCCGGCGTCTGGGAATATGCCATAGGCAGGAAGCTTTCCATGGCGGCAACAAATGCGACCGTCGAAAGGATGCGCGAGCAGTTCAAGAGCATGTTGGTTCCTTCAATCGTTGTAGCTGTCTTGGATCTCAACTTGCCTTCTGTGGATCAAGCGAGATCGAGGAAATCAGGTGGTTTGCCAGGGCTTGCTGTAGTGGGTATCCCATTCGACGAGATCAATATTCATGAAACGCCAGGTCGCACGCCTGGTGTTGACTTCCATGAGCATATAGGCGTTGGGGTCATAGCGGGTGGCCGCCATGGTGTAGTGCTGCGGACCATAGTTGTGGGCGTAGTTTCTCCACTTGTGTACGTGGCCTGAGACCACCAGCTGTATCGTGTCCTGGTATTTCAGCAAGAGAGGGTACAGGCCGTAGTCGCCAAACTCGGTGGGCCGGTCCTCGATCAGCGGGTAGTGGATGAAGACAAAGGCAGGCTTCCGTTGTTCAAGCTGGGCTTCGAACCAGTGGAGTTGCTCTTCGCCGAGCGAGCCGATGCCGGGGTTGAAATCCGCCGAAGCGCGGTCCTGGGTGCTGCCGAGGAAGTTGTTGAGGTGAATGAATTTGTACCCTTTATAGTCGAGAACGGAGTATGGCCTGGCGTTGAACTTGGCTTCGAAAAGCCGGTGGCTCATCTCCCGGGGGACATGTTTGACGTCATAATCATGATTGCCGAAACCAAGGTGAACAGGCATCCTGAAGCCGTCCGAGATGGCTTTGGCGTTGTCGAGGCGAGTCGTATTTTTGAAATAGAAGTCGTAGTCGGTAGAAGGGTAGTTGTGGAAGTAGTCACCGATGAGGAAGACTTGTTCGATCGCGGGATTGAGAGAGTTAATCAGATCTCGCGCGGAGGTAAATCGCGGGGTAGTCAGGAGGATGCTCTCATTGTCTTCAACGCCATTCTCGCTTCCCTTTATATAGAAGTTGTCGATGATGTGGGTATCGGCGACAAGGGCGAAGTAGAAGGTGTCCGGTGACGCGGCCGCCCGGGTCCGCTCAGCCCATAACTTCTGAGTGAACAGACTTCCGAGCGATCCGCCCGCCAAAACGCCAAATTGTCTACGGTCCAGCATGGGTCTGTGCCTCCGAACTGAGGAGTTAGAAGATGATCTTTCCGGCAAATTGCAGGATGCGCGCCGGAAAGGTAGATCCGGCCGCAACCACACCAAAGCTCGTCGAAGACGGACTATAGTTGCTTTGAGGAAAAGCAAAGTTGGTCTGGTTGAGAATGTTGAAGGCCTCCACGCGGAAGTCAAACGAGGTGCCCTCCGGACGCAGCGGGAACTGCTTGTGCAGCCCCAGATCGAGCTGGTAGAAGGGATCGAAGCGAACCGAATTGCGGCCGGCGTTCCCGTAGGTCTGGTTCGATGTGGGCAGGCTGAAGAGCGAGCTTGTGCCGGGCATAAAGACCGGGTTCTGCAAAGTGACAATATCCTGGTTGCCGTTGATCTTGATCCTCTGCTTTTTGGGCAGAACCGGGTTGCCAGGCACCTCATTGGGGCGCTGTACCAGGATGGTGCTTGCCGACTGCGCGCTGTTCGCGCTGTAGGTAATGTTAATCGGCTGGCCGCTGTCGGCGCTGTTGATCGCGGTGATTTCCCACCCGCCCAGTGCCTCCTGCATCCACATCGGAGCATCCGTGCCAAACGCGCGTCCCTTGCCGAAGGGCAAATCGTAGACAATCGACAGCGATTCGTTCAAAGGCTGGTTATAGCCCGAGGGGCCTTTGTTGCCCTGCGGATCCTGCAGATTAATCCGTCCGCTATCGCCATCCACTTCTTCCAGATGGCCTTCGGCGTTGTCGATGGCACGCGACCAGGTGAAGGAGTTCAATAGATAGAGGCCATGACCGGTGCGGTGCTCGAGCTTGGTCTGAAGGCCGTCGTAGAAGAGGAAGCCTTCCGGAAGAGTCTCTTCGATGGTGGTAAACGTGGGGATCGGACGACGTGCTGCCAGGCTAAGACAACCGCTGGTGGTGGTCGAATTACACGTCGCGGTTACCGGGTTCGGCACGGCCTGATTCAGATCGGCAAGCACCTGGATCTTGACGCCGTGCTCTCCGACGTACGCGGCTTCAAACATCGTGCTCTTGTTTATTTGCTGCTGAACCGTGAGGTGGTAGCTCTGGATGTACCCCGTCGGTAGATTTTTCGGGATGTAGCGGGCCTCGGTGGTCAGGTTGCTGGCGGCCGTGACATTGGACGGACTGGTGAAGTTCGTCGGATAGCCCTGGGTCGTGGTCCGGAAACACGGGCTGGGGTTGGCAGAGCTATACGGGGCACTTGCTTGGGTAGAGGAGCAGATGGTCTCGGCCGGCTGTGTGAGAACGCCTGGGTCGCCGAATTGCGGAGCCTGGACGATATTGGTATTGACGATTGCGGGCAGGTTATAGGAGAGCATATTTTCTCCACCTTCGCGATTGAACTGGGCGAAACCGATTCCATAGCCGGCACGGACGACCGTCTTCGGAGTAATCGCATAGGCCAGGCCGAGCCGCGGAGCGAAGTCGAGCTTCGGCATATTCACCAGCGCGCGGTTGTAAATAGAACCGGGCGTCGCCTGGATTAAGCTCTGGGTGGTGGGGTCATAGTTTGCCAGCAGATTGTGCGACTCCCATTGCGGAGTCGCGAGTTCGTACCTCAGACCTGCGTTAATGGTGAGCTTCGAGCTCATGCGGATATCGTCCTGAACATAGAAGAAATGCATCCGCTGATTGAGATGGACGTTGACGAAGTTATTCAGCTGATAGGTGTCGCGTGCTCCAAAGAGGAAGTCGGCCAGAGCAACGGCCTCTTTCGTACCTGAATTGGAAGAGCTGAGCGCGCTGGAAGTGGCGCCGGTGAAGCTAAAGCCGCCGTTATACGTGTCCTCACCATAGACGGGGTTGAAATCATCGACGGTGGTGAAGATGGCCTGGTACTCATAACCAAATTTGTAACTGCTGCGGCCACGAATCCAGGTGTAGTTAATCTTGGGGTTAAAAACGTAAGGATTTTGGAATTGAGGATTACTCCCCTGGGTGCCGAACGACGAGAAGTTGTTGACGCTTTGCACATTGAGGCTGGCCACGACAGAGGGATTCGTCGGTAGACCCGGAATGCCACCCTCTAACGATGGGAGAACTCCCTGTCCGTAGGGGATCTTGCCACCATCCGTGCGGGTGAAAGCAAAGCGGGCGTCGAGGATGGAGTTCTGGCTGAAGACGTGGGTGACGCCGCCAGCGATCTGTTGATTGAAGATATTGACCGTGCCATTACTGTCGCCACCGGCTGCACCTTGAATCGACGGCGGGGAGTCAATCTGGCCCTGGTGCTCACTGTAGCGGACGAAGGCCGTTGTGCGCTGGCTGAAGTTTGCATCGAAACGAATATCGCCCTTGTTGTCGGTGATGGTATCGGGAGGCAGAGAGGCATAGTTGCTGCCGAAAGGGTCACCAGGAACATTCGCTGCAGGAAGCGCCTTGAGGACGCCCTGAGCAAAGGAGGAGACGGAGGGATCGTTAAACGGGATCACGCCGTTGGGATAGCTCTGACCGGTAATTGGATTGCGCAGGGGTACGGCCGGACCGTTTTCGGTGCTGCTTCCTGAGAAAAAAGTGTACCCTCCATTGGCGATGGCCAACGCGCTGGTGCCGTTCTGGTCGGGGGTGGGGACGGTCGCCAGGTTAACCGCATGGACATCCTGGCGGGTTCCTTCGAAGTCGCCGAAGAAGAAGAGCCGGTCCTTCATAATCGGCCCGCCAAAGGTTCCACCAAATTGATTGCGCAGCAGGGCGGGCTTCTCTGGCTTACCGGTCAGAGGATTGGTCGGGGGGGTGAAGGGGCCAATGGCATTAAAAATGGTATTGCGAAGATATTCGTAGGTTTTGCCGTGAAATTTATTGGTTCCGCTGCGGATACTGACATTGATGACGCCACCGGCGGAGTGCCCATACTCTGCGCTGTAGTTGTCGGTTTCGACGCGAAACTCATCGATGGCATCCGGGGAGGGAGGAATGGACTGATTCGAAAAGCCCTGGTTTGAGGTTCCATAGGCGTTATTATCAAGGCCGTCGAGCAGGAAGTTATTGAATTCGCTGCGTTGTCCGTTGATGTCAAAGGACGCGTCCCGGCTGCTGTCGGTGGTGTTCTCGAGAAGGTTGCGGCGCACGCCGGGCACCAGCGCAGCGAGATCGGCATAAGCCCGGCCGTTGAGAGGCAGATTCTCTGCCTCTCGGGTGTCGATGACCTGACCCCGTTCGCTCGAATCGGTATCCAGTAACGCAGCGGCACCGCTCACCGTCACCGTGGAACTTGTGGAGCCGACCTTCAAGGAGACATCGACTCTCTGCCGGGCATTGACCGTGACCCGGAAGCTTTGTGTTGTACTGACTTCGAAGCCGCCGGCCTGTGCTACAACCTGATATTCACCGACCTTGACGTCGGTAAACTCATATGCCCCCTTGGAGTCAGTCTTTACCGAGACCGAGGTTTTCGTCTGAATATTCATCAGCGAGACATCGGCGTTCGGTACCACTGCACCAGAAACATCGTGCACGTACCCCAGGACAGACGCCGTCTCAAACTGCGCAAACAGCGGTGACAGGTTCAGGAAAAGAAGACAAACGACCACGACCAGGAATGACTTGCGTTTCACTGTTGACTCCTAAGCTCTTTCGATTCAGCGCGGAAGAGTGACTGCAACTCTGTAGGCTTATGCTATTGGTATCCCCCGGGGAAGACGCCAGGAAACTTCCGATCGCGTCGGGATCGGATGCGAGCCACACTCATCGCCACATGTACCGATCATGGCCAGCTCTGAAGCAAAGCAAAAGGGTGTAGAGGGGGAAATTAATCGTTCCCCTGTGATCACACCCCTGCCTTACCCCTCTGTATTTCAAGGGGATTTCATCGCACGGGGGCAACCTCATTCATCGAAATTTAACTTCTTGCAGCTATCCTTCCGGTATGCAAGTTGAATTCGAGCGACCGCTCCGAATGGATCCGGACGAGGATCGTGCGACTCGAGATATCGCCACGGGCTTCAACCCTCGCATCTCCATCGAAACGGGTGTGTCTGTCGAAGCGCTTCCCGCGCCCGGCAGCGCGGCGTTTCGCTCGCGAGAGGAGTGGCAGCTAGCTTGTCGGGTTGCAGCCAGTCGACGGCTTCGAAAGTCGGAACGGCTTCCGAAGTTCCTGCTGTATGTATGTGAGCAGTACCTGACTGGAGCTGCCCATGAGATCACCGAGCAGCGCATTGGCACGAAGATATTCAACCGCGCCGCCGATTACAACCCAGGCGAGGATAATATTGTCCGCAGTTATGCGCGTTTACTGCGTAAGCGGCTCGATGAATATTTCGAAGACGAAGGATGCGAAGAGTCGATGCGCATCATGATTCCCCGCGGCGCATATATTCCCGTTTTTCAGTCCAGCGCGATTCAACCGGCATCAAATCCCACGCGAGGCCAGCTTGAAACCAATAGCGCAAGCCAGCTCGAGTTCTCTCCCAACTACCCGCCACGAGTAACTCCAACCCCCAAAGATGTCCCTAGGCCAAATGTGTGGACACCTTGGCGGATTGGACTGATCTCGATCTGTCTCGTCATGAGCATAGGAGTTTTGATCACTTTGGCGATGCGGCCAGGAGCGCATTCAACCAAGGTAGAAAAAGATCCTGGGACCGTTCACGCAGTATGGGCACAGCTGTTTCAGCCAAATCGGAATACCCTGATTGTTCCTCCCGACAGCGGACTCGGCATTCTGGAGAATCTGACGCGGCATCTGGTTACGCTAGACGAGTATGCCAGTGCAGCTTATCTATCCGACATGAAACTTCCTGCGGGAATGGATCTAGAGAACTTCAACGATCTGCGCAGACAGCGCTATACCAGTGTTGTGGCTCTGGATATAACATCCTCATTGACTCGCCTGCCGGAGTTCATCGCCGATCGATCGCAGATTCGGTATGCGAGAAGTATTACGACGGAAGATTTAAGGAATTCGAATGTAATTCTATTGGGATCGATTCATACGAATCCATGGGTCTCCCTGTTTGATGAGAAGTTGAATTTCAGGCTTGAGTATACTCCAAAAGTAGATCAGTCTTTTGTGTTGAATGAACAGCCATTTGGAAACGAGCAAAAGAGGTACCTCAATGGGAGTGACACCGCCGCCAACTATACTTATGGCACGATCGCTTATCTTCCCAGCCTGGACGGTGCTGGTCACACGCTGATTATCCAGGGACTGAATATGGCGGGAACCCAGGCCGCTGCGCAGATACTGTTCAACGCAACGGCAATGAAGCCGATCCTAGAGAAGGCGTCTTTGCCGGACGGCTCGCTGAAATCGTTCGAAGCTCTCATCGAAACGAGCAGCATCGGTGCCGCAGCTCCTACAGCGGAAATCATAGCGACGCGGTTCTACATGTGAGAAAAACTACGGTTGATGGCGCATCGCGTATCCTTGGGGCGTATCTCTCTCTGTGTTCGCCGCGGTGAGTTTTTTGCCAATCGATGTTGGCAGTGAGTTCGTATCGATCCCGGAACAGGGACATCTTGCTCGGAAGAATTCGATTTGGACGTAAAATCGGAAAAAAGCTGGACCCAGGAAAAGATTGAAATGCAGGAACTGCGCCCGGAATGCATCATCGAGAGCTGAATTCGCTGACGAAAGCTGCCTAGCTTCCAGCGACTCAGCCTGAGCCGTATGAATCGAAAGTTCAAACGAAAAGGCACCGAATTGGGGCTGGCCAGTTTGAACTCCAAAGCGCTTGCCAAAAAAGGCTTCCGACTCACGCCGATCACCGAGCAGTTCTAATCAACCCCATAGCCGAATCACCATCGGTGCGAGCATCCCCATTCGCGCCGACAGCCTCTGTTGCGATCAATCGCAACCCGATCCCCCTCATGGTTTCCGCTTCCGACCAAACTACTTCAAATACCACAGTACGATCGCCTGGTTCCCCAGCCAAGCAGAGTTAAGCTTCTGAAGAACACCTGAGATCCCCTTCGGGCTGCCGCTTACGGGAAAAACTTTGAGGAGCTTCTGAGAGCTTGCTTGAGCGGCTCTCGTCCTTCCCGGCGAATGGGGAGACAAGGCTGGGGCGAAGGGCTTGAGCCAGGAGTTTATCGTTCTGGCTGCATTCTTTGGTGACATTCAGGAAATCCGCTCCTTCGATCCCACGGGTCATTCCTGAATGGCCCTCTATGATTTAAATTGATTTGCTGAACCTAATGGAGGAATTTGTGATGACGGGATCCGTTCGACCGCGCCCGATCCAGGTTGCGTTGCTGAGTCTCTTGGTCCTTCTCGGATGCTATTGCCGATCCGAAGCGCAAGACGATCATCGCAAGATCTTCGGCGCGTACTTCGAAGAGTGGGGCACCCG